>NZ_BAAASZ010000023.1:0-118136 GCF_039533145.1 Streptomyces macrosporus | reverse complement strand
GGCCGGGCGACCATGTGGGTCGCCCGGCCGGGTCCGTCGTGTCCGCGGGGTCGTCCGTCACCGTCCCCGGTCGACCCGCAGGCTCTCCGGCGGTCCCAGGTAGCTCGGCTCCAGGCCCCCGGTGTCCACGACGATCCTCTGCACGATGACGGTCGGGTCGACCATCCACAGCTTCAGGGTGTGGACGCCCGGCCTGTCGATCGTGTGCCGGGTGGAGGTCCGGTTGACGTTGTCGGAGGTGTTCCGCGCCCACCGGACGTTCATGGAGGTGTCGTCCGCCCCCGTGGCGGTGGTGACGTTGACCGTCCGCGGCGGCGCGTCGTCGATCGAGACGGCGTACCGCAGCCCCTCCGTCGGCAGGACGTTGTTGCGGGGCGACAGGTACACCCAGACCTCCACCTCCCCGGCCGTGGTGAGGGTCATCTCGTACTCCAGTCGCGGGCCGTGGCCGCCCGGTGTGCGGCTGGGCGCGGTGACCGGGTAGGGCTCCATCCCGTCCTCGGCCCGTCCGATGTCGGGCAGGCGCTTCCAGCGGATGCCGGCGCTGTTGACGGCCCGCGTGTAGTGCGCGGCCTCCATCGAGACGTACCCGCCCGCCTCGACGAACCCCCGCAGCCTGCGGCGCGGGAGCCTGGGATTCTCCACGACGGCCGTCACCTCCACGGTGACGCCGTCCGGCCCGTGGACCGTGACGGGCACCCTGGTGACGCCCTTGGGGGCCCGGTTCCAGTCGATGTGCACGGTCGCGCGCACCTCCTTCTCCACCCGGCCCCGGGCGCGGTCGACCCTCACCCAGGGCTCGGCCGCGGTGACGCGGTACTCGAACGGCCGGGTGCCGCGGTTGAAGACGTCGATGTACTGGTCCGGCCGGGTCTGGTACGGGCTGAAGGCGGGGAGCACCGCCGGGCCGTCCGCCTCCGGCCACCACAGGTCGGAGCCGTCGATCGCCACGCCCATCTCGGCCCGGTCGGGGAGCTCGATCCGCCTGACCGCCGGGAAGACCTCGTCGGGCAGGGCGACGTGGTCCGGGGTCTGGGGCTGCTGCCAGGGCGCGTCCGGACCGTAGCGCTCCACGTCGCCGTAGCCGATCTTCGGCTGGGTCTGGAAGCCCTTCCACTTCCCGCCGGCGAGGATGTTGTTGTAGTGGTCCGACATCGCCTGGTCGTCGGCGAAGCGCGCGTCGGTGAGGTCGGCGTGGTCGTTGGTGGCGGCGCGGCCCTGCTCCGCGTAGAGGATGTTGGTGAACTCCGCCTCGCGCAGTTCGTAGAGGTTGGCGGTCGCCTTCACCTGGTAGAGGACGAGCTGGTGGTAGGCGTCCTGGTCGGCGCGCGGCAGCTTGCGTCCGATGGCCTCGGCCCTCTTCGCCAGCTTCCGCCACTCCTCGGTGACCCGGTCCGTCTCCCGGTAGTGGTTGAGGTGGAACGGACTGGCCTGGTCGTCGTAGACGACCGCCGCGTCGTCCTTGGAGAGGTCCTTGCTCGGGTCCAGGGTGATGCGGCGGTTGAGCAGTTCGGGCTTGCGGCGGGCCTGGAGCACGCCGTAGGCGTGCAGGACCTCGGCGATCTCGTCGGCGTGCTCGGGGCCGAAGTTCTGCTCCGCGTACCGCCGTTCCCACTCGTGGAGGCGCTCCAGCGGCCACCGCTCGGGGTTCCAGGCGTAGTCGAGGAAGAACTGCGTGGGCATCTCCTCGGCCTTCAGGTCGCCCACGTTGACCACCCACAGGCGGTCCACGCCGTAGGTGTACGTCAAGTGGAGCTGTTCCCAGGTGCTGACGAGGTTGACGGTGTCGACCCACTTGTAGTTGCGGCCGACGCCCACGTAGTCGAAGTGGTAGTACATGCCGTAGCCGCCGGCCCGCTTCGGCAGCGACCGGTCGGGCAGCTTGCGCATGTTGCCCCAGTTGTCGTCGCAGAAGACGACGGTGACGTCCTCGGGCGGTCGCAGGCCCTTGTCCCAGTACCGCTGGACCTCCTTGTAGAGGGTCTGGACCTGCGGGATGTCGGTGATGTCGGACTTCCCGGTGACCTCGGCGAGGATGCGGCGCTGGCTGTCGAGGATGGACTGCATCAGGTCGATGCCGTCGCCGTCGGGCAGGCTGACGTCGCCGTTGCCGCGCATGCCGAGGGTGACGACGCCCTCGAAGTCCTCCTCGACCATGCGGCGGATGCCGTCGGCCCAGTACGCCTCGATGGCCTTCCGGTTGCGGCGGAAGCTCCACTCGCCGGTGCCGCCGTACGGGTCGCGGCCGGGCTCGGTGATGTTGCCGGCGCCGTCGCGCTTGGCGGGGACGGCATGGCGGTTCCACTCCTCGATGCCGCGCATCATGGGCGCCTCGTGCGAGGTGCCCATGACGATGCCGTACTCCTTGGCGGTGGCGTGGTTCTCCGGGTCGTCCTCGGCGAAGGCCCGTCCCCACACCGCCGGCCACAGGTAGTTGGCCTTGAGGCGGAGCATGGTCTCGAAGACCTTGGCGTAGAACTCCTTGGTGAAGCCGTTGGGGAACCCGGGGGCGTGTCCGGGGCCGAAGTATCCGGGCGCCCAGGTGCCGAGCGCCGGGTTCTCGTCGTTGATGAAGAAGCCGCGGTACTTGACGGCGGGGGTGCCCTGGGTGTGGCGGCCGGGCAGCACGTGGAGCTCGTCGTGGCGGCGCGGCGGCACGTCGTCCCAGAAGTGCCAGGGGGAGACGCCCATCTGCCGGGTCGTCTCGTAGATCCCGAAGATCGTGCCGCGCTGGTCGCTGCCGGCGATCACGAACGCGCGGCGGACGCCCGGCAGCGGGTCCTCCACCACCTGTTCCAGGGTGGTCTCCCACTTCCCCGCGATCCCGGAGACGTCCAGCTTGCCGCTGGTGATCAGCCGGTCGACGAGGGGGCTCTTCCCGATCGTCCCGACGATCACGACCTCGGAGCGCTTCGACGGCACCCTGCCGTGCGCGACGGCGGGCTCGACGCCGGTGACCCGCTCGATGTCGTCGCGGAGGTCCCCCACCGCCCGCAGCACGCCGGGGTGGTCGTCCGAGTCGACCACGATCGGTGCCGCCCGGCCGTCCGCCACCAGGGGGAAGGCGCCGGGCCTGCGGGAGGGGACGATGTAGGTCTCGGAACCGGGGGCCTTGTCGCGTCCCCGGTCCGCCGCCCGGGCGGCGGGGGCCGCGACGGCGGGCACGGCGGTGGCGGCGGCGGTCAGCGGCAGCAGACTCAGGAACGTCCGCCGGCTGGTGTTCTCGGGGACCTGCGGGCCGGTGTTGGGCCTTCTCATTGCTCAATCTCCGCGAGGAAGGGACGGGAGAGGGAATCGAGGGAATCGTGCGCCGATCTTTCCGGAATGGTTCCGGAAAGAAAATCACCGGGCCATGCTCAGGTCAAGGGTCTGTATCCGGGAAGTTGCCTACGCGTAAGAGCAGTTGGGCCGCTTCCCCGAGGAAAGCGGCCCAACACGGTTCTGAAAATTTTCGGCGTCGGTGTGTGACGTCCGGAAGCGGCGGAGGTCGGCGGAGGTCTCAGACGGCGGCGGCCATCCGTCGCACGGCCTCGTCGAGGATCTCCGGCGAGGTGGCGAGGTTCAGCCGGACGTGCCCCGCGCCGCCCGTGCCGAACTCCGGCCCGGAGTTGAGGGCCACCCGTCCGCGCTCCAGGAACACCGCCGCCGGATCGTCGCCCAGGCCGAGGGCCCGGCAGTCCAGCCAGGCGAGGTAGGTGCCCTGGGGCGCGCGGTGACGCACCTCGGGCAGGTGACGGGCGAGCAGGTCGGCCAGCAGCCGCCGGTTCTCGTCCAGCCCGGCCAGCAGGGCGTCGAGCCAGTCGCCGCCGAGCCGCAGGGCCGCGCTGTGGGCGACGACGCCCAGGTGGCTCGCCCCGTGCCAGACCTCCTCCGGCATCCGGGCCAGGTCCGCGGCGGCCTCCGGGCCCGCCACCGCGAGCGCGGCCTTCAACCCGGCCAGGTTCCACGCCTTGGAGGCCGACAGCAGGGCGAAGGCGTTCTCGGCCCCGCGCACGCTCGGATAGGGGACGTGCTCGGCCCCGGGCAGCACCAGGGGGGCGTGGATCTCGTCGGAGACGACGCGGACCCCGTGCTCCCCCGCCAGCGCGGCCACCCGCTCCAGCTCGGCGCGGGTGTGGACGGTGCCCGTCGGGTTGTGGGGGTTGCACAGCAGGTACGCGGCCGGCCGGCCCTCCGCGCGGGCCCGGACGAAGGCGGCCTCCAGGGCGGTGAAGTCCAGCCGGTGGTCCGCGCCGAGGGGCGCCTCGACGATCCGGCGGTCCGCGTGCCGGACGAAGGCGTAGAAGGGCGGGTACACCGGCGGGTTGACGACCACCGCGTCACCGGGGCCGGTGACGAGCCTCAGCACCTCCACGATCCCCAGCATCACGTCGGGCACGAGCGCGGTGCGCTCCGCCTCGACCCGCCAGTCCCAGCGCCGCTCCGCGAAGGCGGCCAGCGCGTCGGCGTACGCGGTGCCCGCCGGGTAGCCGGTGTCCCCCAGGGCGACGGCCTCGGTGAGCGCCCGTGCGACGGGCTCGGCGAGCGGGACGTCCATCTCGGCCACCCACAGCGGCAGGACGTCCTCGGGGTGGGTGCGCCACTTCATGCTGGTGCGTCGCCTGAGGTCGTCCAGGGTCAGGCGGCGCAGGGGGCCGGCGGTGCCCGTCGGGGCGGGAACGTCGTGATGCTGAAGGGTCACGGAATACCTCCGGTCGAACGGACGGGGCCGTACGGCTCACCACCGTACGGCCCCGTCCGTCTCCGTTCCGGCCGCTCACCCCGGCCAGCTGCCGGTCATCTTGCGGATCACCACGGCTCCGCCGCGGTCCACCGCCGCCCTGACCACGGAGAAGATCACTCCCTGGATGGCGGCGGCCAACAGGATCTCGCCCAGCTTCCGGTCCTCGTCACCGGGATCGGGGGCGTCGCCCTCGTCTCCGACCATCTTCCAGACCTGCTTGAAGGCCGCGCTCGCGACGGCGCCGCTCAGCGCGCCGAGCGCGATGCCCACCGGCCTGTACAGCAGTTTCTTCTTCTTTCTCCTCATGATCGGACCTCTCCCTACCGGGTTCTCCTGGTACGGCCGTTCGAGGCCGTCTCCCAGGTCTCCACGGATTCCCCGCACGCGGCCCGCCACACGGCGCGTTCTCCGGGTGGCGGACCGGTCCGACGGTCGGTCAGCGGGTCACCACGTGCCGCTCGTCGGGAACGCAGTGCGTCATGGTCAGACCGGCCACGTCACGCGGCGGGTTCTTGCCCAGGTTGGCCAGGCGCTCGCGGTCCTCGTCGGTCAGCCGCTGGTTCGGCAGCGGCTCCAGGTGCGCCACGTCCTGCGGGGAGATGCCGAGCCCCTCGCCGACACGCAGCCCGAGGTCGTTCTCCGCCAGGAGGAAGTGCCACACCATCCGCTCCTGGATGTGGCGGGGGCACTGCTTGAGCTGGTTGGTGAAGTTCTTGACCAGATCGTCGCGCTCCCAGTCGTGCATCAGCAGGTAGCGCTGGCCCGCCTGCAGGTAGTCGTTGGTCCGGGGGATGCGGCTGCGGGTCAGCCGGCCGCGGATCTCCGGGCCCTGCTCGCCGTAGCCCGGCCCCTCGGCCTCCTGCAGCCCGCCCAGCGTCGAGGGCTCGTAGTTGACGTGCGGGTTCTCGCCGCCCGGGTCGACCTCGTACGCCATCGGGCCGCCGCGCTGGTTGGTGTGCACCGGGGCCTGGGCGCGGTTCACCGGGAGCTGGAGGTAGTTGGGGCCGACCCGGTAGCGCTGGGTGTCGCTGTAGGAGAAGGTGCGGCCGACCAGCATCTTGTCGTCGGAGAAGTCGAGGCCGTCGACGAGCACGCCGGTGCCGAAGGCGATCTGCTCGCTCTGGGTGAAGAAGTCGTCCGGCATCCGGTTGAGGACCATGCGGCCCACCGGCTTGGGCGGGAACTCCTGCTCCGGCCAGGTCTTGGTGTCGTCCAGCGGGTCGAAGTCCAGCTCCGGGTGCTCGTGGTCGTCCATCATCTGCACCAGGAGTTCCCACTCGGGGTAATCGCCCCGCTCGATCGCCTCGTACAGGTCCTTGGTGGCGTGGCCGAGGTTGTCCGCCTGGACGTTGGCGGCGTCCTCCTCGGTCATGCTGCGCACGCCCTGCCTGGGCATCCAGTGGTACTTGACCAGCATGGTGTGGCCGTCGGAGTTCTCCCACTTGTAGGTGTTGACCCCGAAGCCCTGCATGTGGCGGTAGTCGGCGGGGATGCCGCGCGGGCTGAAGAGGTTCACGAGCATGTGCATGGACTCGGGCGTCTGCGACATGAAGTCGAAGATCCGCTCGGGCCGCTGCTCGAAGGTCACCGGGTCGGGCTTGAGGGCGTGGATGACGTCGGGGAACTTGATCGCGTCCCGGATGAAGAAGACGCCGAGGTTGTTGCCGACCAGGTCCCAGTTGCCCTCCTCGGTGTAGAACTTCACCGCGAAGCCGCGGGGGTCGCGGGCGGCCTCGGAGGAGTCGCGTCCGCCGATGACGGTGGAGAAGCGGACGGCCACGTCGGTGCGCTTGCCCCGCTCCTGGAACAGCTTGGCACGGGTGTACCGACCGATGGGCTCGTCGCCCCAGGAACCGTACGCCTCGAAGAACCCGAAGGCGGTGATGCCGCGCGCGTGCACCACGCGCTCGGGGATGCGCTCCCGGTCGAAGTGGCTGATCTTCTCCAGGAAGTGGTAGTTCTCCAATGTGGCCGGACCCCGGGCACCGACCGTGCGCTGGTTCTGGTTGTCGTGGATCGGGTGTCCCTGCCGGTTGGTGAGCACCGGACGGGTGTCGCCCGTGTCGGCTCCCTGCTTCGCCGTGTCGGTCACAGTCCTGGTCTCCTTCGAACGATGGGTGCGGGTTCGAGCCCGTCGCGCGAGTGCCTGTACCCCGATACGCCCGGTTCGTACCATCAGGGTGCTCATTGACGGTTTGGGCCATGTGCCCGGCCGCCCGCCGGGGCGGGGCGGAACGCGGGGACGCCGAGCGGCCGGAACCGGGTACGCGCGCCGCATGAGCGAACTACTGGAAGCGGGAGGGTGGGGGCTCCTGGCGGGCTCGGCGCTGCTGATCGGCGCGGTCCTGGGATACGTCCTGCGGATCCCCCATCAGGTGGTCGCGTCGGTGATGGCCTTCGGCGCCGGAGTGCTGCTGTCGGCGGTGTCGTTCGAGCTGTTCGACGAGGCCTACGGCCGGTCGGGAATGCCGCCGGTGGTGGTCGGCGCCGTCGGGGGCGCGGCCGCCTACACCGTGGGCAACATGGTCCTGGCGCGACGCGGGGCGCGGCACCGCAAACGCTCCGGACACGTGCAGGACCAGCCGTCGGAGCGACAGCAGGCCGGGTCCGGGGTGGCGCTCGCGCTGGGCGCGCTGCTGGACGGCGTCCCGGAGTCCGCGGTCATCGGGCTCGGCCTCGCCGAGGGGGGTGCGGTCAGCACGGTGACCGTCGCCGCGGTCTTCATCAGCAACGTGCCCGAGGGGCTCTCCAGCTCGTCCGGCATGCGCAAGGCCGGGCGGAGCAGGGGCTACGTCTTCGGCCTGTGGGGGGCGATCGCGGTCGCGAGCATGCTCTCGGCCGTCGTGGGCAACGCCGCCGCCGGAGCGCTGTCGCCTCCCGTGGTGGCCGCGGTGACGGCCGTGGCCGCGGGTGCCATCCTGGCCATGATCGCGGACACGATGATCCCGGAGGCGTTCGAGAAGGCCCACCTGGCCATCGGGCTGATCGTCGTCGCCGGCTTCCTCGTCTCCTTCGCGCTCTCGCGGGCGTGAGGGTCGGGTCCCGACGCCGACGCGCCGGTCCGCCGGCACCCGGACGGGCGCCGGCGGACCGGCGCGCGGGCTCAGCGCTCCAGGTCGGAGCGCATCGCGACGAAGAGCTTCCCGGCCTCGTCCGGGTCGCTGTTCGGGAAGAGGGCGACCGCGGCGGTGCTCTCGTCCGCCCAGCCGCAGATCACGTTGCCGTCCTCGGCGAGGGAGGCCAACAGGCACTCCACCGAGCCGCCCAGCGGACCGGGGTCCGCCACCGGCCGCGCCTCGGGCTGCCCCGGCTCCGGGTCCCACTCGATGTGCTCCAACATGCCGCGGAAGAGGTGCTCGCGGCGCTTGACCGGGTCCTCCGGAACGTTGTCGACACCCTCGAAGAGGACCGGCTCGCCGCCGTCCGGCGCGGCGAATTCGGCCACCACCAGCCGCATCCCGTCCCGCATCTCCCCCGGGTCGACCGGCACGTCCGTGACGGCCCCCTCGCCGGTGAGCCTGCGCAGGCCGCCCGCCTCCCGCGCGTCCACCAGCGCCCGCTCGCCGTCGGGCGCGGCGGTCGGCGGGGCGCTGTCGGCGGGGCGCGACGCGCCGGGCGACGCGGACCGCAAGCCGTCCGGCGACGCCGGGACGTCCTCCGGCCGGCAGCCGGTCACCGCGGCGACGACCACGACCGCGGCGACGGCGGTCAGGCGCAGAGATCTTCCGGGTGTCCGAAACACGATGGCGTACCCCCCTGTTCGAGGTCGTCCCCCTGACGACCGCGATCAGTGGACGCCCAGGTCGACGGGGTTGGTTCCCGACGATCCGCCGCATTTCGCGAGAGGGCGCGAGGGTGGCCGAAGGAGCGCTGTCCCCACCGGCCGATCCGGGGTAGGCATGACAGGAGGGGCAGGACCGGGGGGCCGTACCGCCGGCGCGCCCTCCGCGCGAGGCGAGAGGAGGCCGTTCCCGTGCTCACCGAGCCCGAGGCGGACGCCGGTCGGGAGCCCGGCGCCCCCGTCGACGCCCCGGCGTCGGAGCCGGGGGACGAGACCGGCTGGTGCGCATGGGTCGTCGGCGACTGCTGGCTGTGGTGCCGGCGCACCGACACGGCGGTGACCTGGCTCGGTCCGGTGATCTCCTGGGGCACCCACGCCCCGCTGTACGCGTGCGAGGAGTGCATCCGCCGGTTGGAGGAGCAGGTGCGCACCTCCCCGGCCCGCCAGGACACCGCCTGCTGGCTGTGGTGCGGGCGCGACGACGTACCGCTGTTTCCTCTCGCGGAGGTCGAGCACCAGGGCGGGACGACCCTCTTCCACGCCTGCGAGGAGTGCATCGCCCAGGTCAAGCAGATGGTGCTGGCCCGGGCGATGGACAAGGACACGGCGAAGCGCTGAGGGGCGGGCGGGGTGTTCAGGCCACCGTCCTGCGCACCGCTTCGGCCACCACGGCGCTCAGGTCCCCCGTGTCGTCGAAGACGGCCCGCTGGACGTCGGCGCCGTTGCCGCGGCGGAAGATCTCCTCCACTCCCTCCTTGACCAGGGCCAGGTCCCCCGCGTCCGACAGGGCGGCGCCGGCGTGATCCAGCAGGGCGCGCACGACGGTCTCCGCCGGGGCGGGCTTGAAGGTCACCGGGTGGACCAGATCGCCGGAGAGCCCGGAGCGGCTCGCCCGCCAGGCCGCCAGCCGCAGCGCGCCGACCCCGACCGGCGTGGGCGGCTCGCCCGCGCGCCAGGCGCGCGCGGCGGTCTCCACCAGGGCGCGTGCCAGCGCGGCGATCACCACGGTGTCGCGGGCGTCGAGGCACACGTCGGCGACCCGGATCTCGACCGTCGGGTAACTGCGCGACAGCCGCGCGTCGAAGTAGATCATCCCCTCGTCCAGCAGCGCTCCGGTCTCGATCATCGAGCGGACCTGCTCGTGGTAGCGCTCGGCCGAGCCGAAGACCTCCACCGGACCGGCCGACGGCCACCGCCCCCAGACGCGGTTGCGGTAGCTGTGGTAGCCGCTGTCCTCACCCTGCCAGAACGGGGAGTTGGCGCTCATCGCCAGCAGCGGGGACAGCCAGGGCCTGATCCGGTCCAGGACCGCGACCCCCTCCTCGTCGGACTCGACGCTCACGTGGACGTGGCATCCGCAGGTGAGCTGCTCCTGCGCGGTCAGCCCGTACTCCTCCGCCATCCGCCGGTAGCGGTCTCCGGGGCTGAGCGAGGGGTGGTTCTCCAGGGGGGAGGTGGCCAGCGCGGCGACCTCGGCACCGGCCGCCCGCGCGCGCTGCGACGCCGCTCCGCGCCACCGGCGTATCTCCACCGCGAGGTCCGCCATCTCCCTGCGGGGACGGGTGCCGGTCTCCACCTGCTCGCGCTGGAGCTCCTTCTCCAGTTCCTCCTCCTCCCGGGCGGAGGCCAGCACCGCTCCCGAGACGGCCCGCGGCTCGCCGGTGTCCGCGTCCACCAGGAGCAGCTCTTCCTCCACGCCCACGCTTCTCATCGCACAGCCTCCTCGAGTAGTCGCTCCAGCGGATTCCCCGCTCCGGCGGGACTACGCCGGCCGGCCCCGGCCCCCCGCCCGGCCGAGCGCCGGGGAGCGAGGAGGGGAGCGGGGAGCGGCCACGGCCGGAACCATGACGGCGCCGAACGGGGGAAAGAGGAAGGCGTCCCCGCCGCCCGGGACGCCCTCCACGCGGGCGACACCGGCCCCGAGAAGGCCCCGAGAAGGTCCCGAGAAGACGAGGAGGACCGCGTGCGTCTGCGCCACACCCGGCCCGGTGATCCCGGCTACACCCGCAGGCGCCACGGCCGCGGCTTCCGCTACCTCGACACCTCGGGGCGCCCGCTGCGCGATCCGGCGGAACTGGAGCGGATCAGGTCCCTGGTCATCCCGCCGGCGTGGCAGGACGTGTGGATCTGCCCGAAGCCCAACGGCCACCTCCAGGCCGTGGGCACCGACGCCGCCGGCCGCCGCCAGTACCTCTACCACCCGCAGTTCCGGGCCGAGCAGGAGCAGGCCAAGCACGACCACGTGCTCGACGTCGCCGAGACGCTGCCCCGCATCCGCGAGGCGGTGGAGGCCCATCTGAGCCTGCGGGGGCTGGTCCGCGAACGGGTGCTCGCCACCGCGGCCCGCCTGCTGGACCTGGGCTTCTTCCGCGTCGGCGGCGAACGGTACGCGGAGCTGAACAACTCCTACGGCCTGACGACCCTGCTGCGCGAGCACGCCTCCATCGGGAGCGGCGCGGTGACCTTCACCTACCCCGGCAAGCACGGCAAGGAGCAGGTGCGGGCCGTGGCCGACCCCGCGACCTGCCGGGCCGTGCGCTCCCTGAAACGCCGCCGCGGCGGTGGCGACCGGCTGTTCTCCTGGTGGGAGCGGCCCGCCTGGCACGAGGTGACGGGCGAGGACCTCAACGCCTATCTGAAGGACCTGGGCGGGGTGGACGTCACCGCCAAGGACTTCCGCACCTGGCACGCCACCGTGCTGGCCGCCGTCGCCCTGGCCGTCTCGCGGTTCGCCGACCGGAGCGTGACCGCGCGCCGCCGCGCGGTCACGCGCGCCGTGCGGGAGGTCTCCGTGTACCTGGGCAACACCCCGGCGGTGTGCCGCGCCTCGTACGTCAACCCCCGGGTGATCGAGCTGTACGAGGAGGGCGTGACGATCGCCCCCGTGCTGGACCGCCTCGGCGCCGGGGCCGCGTTCGGCGTGCCCGCCACCCAGGGGGCCGTCGAGGAGGCCGTGCTGCGGATGCTGCACACCGGCCGTCCGCCGCGTGCCTGAGCGGGCGGACGGCCGGCTGCGGTCGCGGGGGTCGCAGGCCCGTGGAGCACGTCCCGGTCGGGGTCGGCGGCGACGAGGAACCGCTTGGTGCGCTCCAGGGCCGCCTCGATCACGGCGGCCGGCACGTCATCGACCGCGCCGGCCTCCCTCCGGCTCCCGCCGGGCCGGTCCGGTGCGCCGAACAAGCGCGCCATTCCTGCACTTCCGCCCACTTCCGCACAAGGATCGTATGGAAAGTGACGATTACCGAGTGATTTCCATCACATTCGGCAGCGCGGCGAACGCCCGCCGGTCAGAAGTTCTCGCGCATCTCCCGCAGGATGCGCTCGGTCTCCTGCACCGGGGCGGCCTGGGTGACCATGCGGTCGAGGGCTTCCAGGTAGGCGGTGACCTCGGGGCGCTCGTCGATGTAGACGGCGCCGGTCAGGCTCTCGGTGTAGATGATGTCCGGCAGCTCCGGATAACTGAACCGGAAGAGCTGGAAGGGGCCGAACATGCCGGGGTGCGGCCCAGCGCTGAAGGGCATGATCTGCAGGCTGACGTTGGGCTTGGCGTTCTCCTCGAGCAGCCGGTCCACCTGGGCCCTCATCACGTCCGGGCCGCCCACCGGCCGCCGCAGGACCTGTTCGTCCAGCACCATCCACAAGCGCGGGGCGTCCGGCTTGGCGAGGAGTCGCTGCCGCCCCATGCGGAGCGCGACCCGGCGGTCGAGCTCCTCCTCGTCGGCCCCGGGGAAACCGGTCCGCAGCAGGGCGCGGGCGTACTCCTCGGTCTGCAGCAGGCCGGGAACGCAGTGGGGCTCGTAGGAGCGGATGAGGGAGGCTTCGCTCTCCAGGCTGACGTAGAGGCTGAACCAGTCCGGCAGGACGCTGCGGAACCGGTGCCACCAGCCGGGCTTGTTGGCCTTCTCCACCAAGGCGAGGAAGGCGTCGATCTCCCCCTTCTCGACGCCGTAGCTCTCCAGCAGCGCCTTGACGTAGAGGGGGCGCAGTCCCACCTCGGCCTTCTCCATGCGGCGGACCGTGGAGGTGGTGACGCTCAGTACCCTGGCGGCTTCCTCGAACGATCGTCCGGCCTGTTCCCTCAGATCGCGCAGCCGCAGTCCCAGGACGATCTGCCCCACGGTCGGTGCCGACCGGGACTCGGCCATGGCGTCTCCCTCCCTGCCTCCTCGACACAGGCAGAGCAGTGTGCCACGACACGAGTGGTGCAGCCAGACTGTCGCTTAAATCTTGCAATTTGCAGAACTCTTCTTGCCTTTTGCGGGCACCAATGAGCATAGTAGCGTGGTGATCCAGTCCACGACGCGACCGTCCCAGCGTCGAACCGTCCCGGCACGCGGGTCCTCCCACCCCACCCGTGGGGGCCGCGCACTCACCGCCTCGCCCCGCGGTGACGTTTTGGACTCGGTGACTGGTGACCGGGCGGTTTTGAGCACCGGATTCCCCCACGGACTCGGGCCCGGGTTCGGAGCGGCGCCTCCGTCGCCCACCGGCACACGAAAGGCGAGCCTGTGATGGCTCTTCTCCCCCACTCCGCGCGTCTCGCCCCCATGCTTCCGGCCGTGCCCGCCCCACGACCACGGCAGCGGGCGGAGTTCGAGGTGCCGGCCCAGCGCTCCTCCGTGTGCGTGGCGCGGCGTCTGCTCGCCGAGTGGCTGAACCGCTGGCACTGTCCTCGGGACACCGTCGAGACCGCCCAGCTGGTCATCTCGGAGTTCGCCACCAACGCCGTGCTCCACACCGGCAGCGACAGAATCGTCTGCCGTCTCCAGCAGTCCGAGCGGTGGCTGCGCATCGAGGTGCACGACCAGGGCACCGGCACGCTCGGGCTCACACCGCGCTCCGCGGACACCGAGGCGACCAACGGGCGCGGCCTCCAGCTCGTCGACGCCCTGACCGACTCCTGGGGGGACGTCCCCGCGTCGCGGACGCGGGGACGCGTCGTGTGGGCGGAGCTGAGGTTGAACAGCGGCTCCTGACGCCGCCCCGTTCCTCCTCCTTCTGCCTGTTCTGCTCCCTGTTCTTCTTCCTCGGCTCTCCCTCGGCTCCGCCCGCCCGCGCTACTCGGCCGCCGGCACGTCCGGAGGCGTGCCGTACCAGACCGTGGTGACGTTGCAGAACTCGCGGATGCCGTGCCCCGACAGCTCCCGGCCGTAGCCGGAGCGCTTCACCCCGCCGAAGGGCATCGCCGGGTGCGACGCGGTCATGCCGTTGATGTAGACACCGCCCGCCTGGAGGTCCCGCGCACAGCGCTCCTGCTCCTCCTCGTCGCGGGTCCACACGTTGGAGCTCAGCCCGAAGGCGGTGTCGTTGGCCACCTCGATCGCCTGGTCCAGGTCCGCCACCTTGTAGAGGGTCGCCACCGGTCCGAAGGTCTCCTCCCGGTGGACGCGCATCCTCGGCGTGACGTCCGCCAGGACGGTGGGCTCGTAGAACCAGCCCGCCGGGTGGCTCGCCGGCCGCCGTCCTCCGCACAGCACGGTCGCGCCGTGCTTCCGGGCGTCCTCCACCAGCTCCTCCAGGTCGGCCCTGCCCCGCTCGCTGGAGAGCGGTCCGACGTCGGTGGAATCGTCCATCGGGTCGCCGACCTTCAGGGCCTTCATGCCGTCCACGAAGAGCCGGGTGAACTCGTCGTACACGTCCCGGTGCACGATGAAGCGCTTGGCGGCGATGCAGGACTGCCCGTTGTTCTGGGTCCGCGCGGTCACCGCGACCTCGGCCGCCCTGGCGATGTCCGCCGAGGGCAGGACGAGGTAGGGGTCGCTGCCGCCCAGTTCCAGGACGGTCTTCTTGATCTCGTCACCGGCGACGCTCGCCACCGAGCGTCCGGCGGGTTCGCTGCCGGTGAGCGTCGCGGCGGCCACGCGCGGATCGCGCAGGACGCCCTCGACGGCTCCGGAGCCGATCAGCAGGGTCTGGAAGCAGCCCTCCGGATATCCGGCGCGGCGGAAGAGGTCCTCCAGGTAGAGCGCGGTCCGCGGCACGTTGGAGGCGTGCTTGAGCAGACCGGTGTTGCCCGCCATCAGCGCGGGCGCGGCGAAGCGGATCACCTGCCAGAGCGGGAAGTTCCACGGCATCACCGCGAGGACGGGGCCCAGCGGACGGTAGCGCACGTACGCCTTCGTGCCTCCGCTGTCCTCGACGTCCGCGGGCGAGGGGTGCTCGTCGGCCAGCAGTCCCTCGGCGTGCTCGGCGTACCAGCGCATCGCCTTCACGCACTTGGCCGCCTCCGCGCGGGCGGCGGCGATGGGCTTGCCCATCTCGGTGGTCACGGTGCGGGCGATGTCCTCCTGGTCCTTCTCCAGCAGGTCGGCTGCCCGGCGCAGCAGCTCGGCGCGCTCGTCGAAGCCGGTGGTGCGGTAGGTCTCGAAGGCGGTGCGGGCGCGTTCCAGTCGCTTCTCGATCTCCTCCGCGCCCAGGGACTCGAAGGTCTGCAGCGTCTCCCCGGTCGCCGGGTTGATGGTCGCGATGGGCATGGGGTTCCTCCTCGGAAGCGGTGGAGGCGGCCTGGCCTGCGGCCGACGGCTCGTGTTCCGCGACCCCGCGTACCCGCGTGCGGCGCTCTCACTCGGCGAACGGCACGCCCCGGCGGGGGACGGGGCGGGGTGCTTGCTCCGGGGCGTGCCGTGCTGTGGGGGCCGGGCGGACCCGGCCGGTGTCAGCGCCGGAAGCCGCGGGAGCCGTGTCCGGCGATCCCGTCGGCCACCGTCGCGCCGCCGTCGCCACCGTCGCCGCCCTCGCTCCCGTCCTCGGCGCCGTCGCCGCCGTCGCTCCCGTCCTCGGCGCCGTCGCCGCCCGCACCGTCGGCGCCGCCCGTGCCGGTTCCGGTGCCGAGCCGCGCTCCGGTGGCCTCCAGTACGGTGGTGACCGGCTGGAAGAAGGTCTCGCCGCCACTGGTGCAGTCGCCGCTGCCTCCGGACGTCAGCCCCACCGCCGCGTCGCCGGAGAACATCGCGCCGCCGCTGTCGCCCGGCTCGGCGCACACGTCGGTCTGGATCAGGCCGTTGACGATGTCGCCGTTGCCGTAGTTCACCGTGGCGTTCAGGCCGGTGACCGTGCCCTCGCCGAGCCCGGTGGTGCTGCCGCTGCGCTGCACCCGCATGCCCACGGCGGCCTCGGCGACCCGGGTGATCTCCTGGGTGGTGCCGTTCTTCAGGTCCACCGTGCCGGGCGCCTCGGTGGCGGGATCGTCGTAGGCCACCAGCGCGAAGTCGCTCACCGGGAACCGCGACTCCACGACCGTGCCCAGCGGCCGTGCGCCCGCGGCGTCGGCCGTCCACGTCCGCGAGGCGTTTCCGCAGTGGCCGGCGGTGAGGAAGGCGGGGGCGCCGTCGAGGGTGACGTTGAAGCCGAGGGAGCAGCGCGCGCCGCCGCCGAAGACGGCGTCGCCGCCGTCCACGGCGCCCGCGGTCGCGTCCCCACCGCCGGCACCGCCGTTCCCCCCGGTACCGCCCTCTCCTCCCGTACCGGCGTCGGCCCCGCCGGAGGCGGTGCCCCCGCCCGAGGCGGTGCCGCCCTCCCCACCGGCACCGCTGTCGGCGCCCGTGCCCCCGGTGT
The DNA here is from genome assembly GCF_039533145.1 of Streptomyces macrosporus. Lineage (NCBI taxonomy): Bacteria > Bacillati > Actinomycetota > Actinomycetes > Kitasatosporales > Streptomycetaceae > Streptomyces > Streptomyces macrosporus. Next base: position 102,078 of record NZ_BAAASZ010000023.1, on the reverse strand, counting down.
TCCCGGTGAAGGGCCGGAACTCGCCCGCGGACCGCTTGACGGTCACCGTGTCGCCCAGCGCGTCGGTGGCCTGCCGCAGCGCGGCCATCCGCTCGTCGGTGACGGTTCTGTCGGCGACGACGACGACCCTGTTGCTCCTGGGGTCGATCGACCAGGCGGTGCCGGGGATCGCCGCGGTGTCGCCCAACGTGCGGGTGGCGGCCTTGAGTTCGGCCATGCTGTTCTCCACGATCACGGCCTCCGCGCCGCGGGCCTCGGCGGCTTCGGCGGCCTCCTCGTCCAGCACGTTCATCACCAGTCGGCCGTCACCGCCGTCGAAGTACCAGCCCGCCGCGTCCGTCCCGAGGTCCGCGGCGAGCGTCCGCCCGAGGTCCGCGGCCGTGGCGAAGGCGAGTGCCCGGGGTCCGGAGGGTTGCTCGTGCCGGCTCGCGTTGGCGTTCGGCAGCACGATCGCCGCGAGTGCGACGACCCCCGCTCCCGCCACTGCTACCGTGCCGGTCCGCCTGTTCACACGTCGGTGGCTCAACTCACTGACCTCCACTGCGGGGCGGGCCGACAGGGCAGGGCGCCGCCGACCCGGGGATGCCGTACGGACCCGCGGCCGCCTCGGCCGCCGCGGAGGGGTCCGTGCCGGGTACGGACGGTGCGGGAGCCGCTCCCGCACCGTCCGCGCTCTCCGGCCGCCAGGAGGTACGGCCCCTTCCCCGCACCGGGCTCAGCGCCACTCACGACCGGACAACTTCCGGCACCGGCCGGGTCCGGCGGCTACGGTGGGGGATTTGGTCGACGGGCCGCTCACGCGCCGGAGGCCGCGGGCCGGCGCGTTCCCGCCTCCTCTCCGAGATCCGTGGCCAGCCGGGCGTGCAGGTGCGAGTCGTACCGCCGACCGGCCGTGTCGACGTAGAAGTCCCGCATGGTGCCCTCCAGCCGGAACCCCGCCCGGGTCGCCACCCGGCACGAGGCCGGGTTGACCAGCGCGTGGTCGAGCGAGAGGCGGTGCAGCGCGAGCCCGCCGTCCTCGCGGGCGGCGAACGCCCAGCGGCTCGCCGCGTCCAGGGCCCGTGCCGCCACCCCTCGGCCGCGGGCGCGCGCCGCCACCCAGTAGGTGACGACCGCCTGGTCCGGCAGCCGGTTCACCTCGCGGACGCCGACGGAGCCGAGCAGGGTGCCGTCGGCTCCGTCGGTGACGGCGAAGAAGGCGGTGCCGTTCGCCCAGCCGGCGATGCGGGGGCGCAGCCACGTGCGGGCGCGCTCGGCCTCGGGGGCGCGGGCCACCGCGCTGCCGGTGGCCCAGCGGAGGATCTCGGCGTCGCGCAGTGCCTCGGCGACGGCCGGCTCGTCGGTCTCCTCCAGTGGCCGCAGCACGAGACCGGGGGCGTGGAGCACGCGGGGAACGATGGTCTGTGTCCTCTGTGTCACCGGCCCATTCCACCCGATCGGCCGAGCGCCCCGGAAAGCGCCCCGGGTGTCCCTAGTAGCTCATCTCCACGTAGTCGATGTCGGTGAACTCCACGACGAGGCCCGGCGCCCGGCGACCGCCGTCCTTGAAGTAGACCTCCTGCAGGCCCTCGGCGACGATGTCCCGCAGTTCCCGCTCGCTCGCCCCGGCGGCCCGCGCGTCGAACAGGCGCCGCGCGTACACGGGCGGGAGCTGCTGGGTGATGCGGCGCATCCGGCCGTCGTCGGTGGAGCCGGGCGCGGCGGTGAAGCCGAAGCGGGCGCGGGCCTCGACGGCGATTCCCGTGCTGGTGGCGGCCCTCTTCTCGGCGCGTCGACGGACCCGCGGCTGCCACTCCTTGCGGACCTCGCGCTCCAGCGCCTCGGCGAGGGCCTTGGGCGGGTGCTTGCGCTGCCCGGCCACATAGCGCTGGACGGTGCGCTGGGAGACGCCCAGCCGCCGGGCGACGGCCTTGGTGGAGCCCTTGGCCTGCCGCACCAGGAACCGCATCCGCGCGCCGGCGGACTTCGGGATGGGCCGGGTGAAGACGTTCCGGTCGGCCGCCTCCAGCCCGTCGGCGATCTTCCCCACCGATCACTCCCCCTCGGCGACGGCGTCCACGCCGTCCTTGATGTGGCGGGCCGGGTTGTGACCGGCCTCCATCAACTCCAGGGCCCAGGCCAGGGGCCGGGTGCCCTCGTGCTTGACCATGCCCGGCGAGACGCCGAGCCGGAACGTGCCCGGCGCCGGCCTGCCGTCCTCCGCGCGGGGCAGGACGTCCAGCGGGGAGGGGCCCGTGCCGGGGTAGACGACGCAGTCCGACAGCACCGCGAGCGGGTACAGCCCGGCGGCGGCCGCGGTCCTGACCATCTTGCGGTGCATGTTGACCCGGGCGGTGGCGATGACGGCGGCGCGGATGTCGGGACGCCAGGTGGGGCGCTCCAGCGCGGGCCACCGCTCGCCGGGCCGGTAGCCGAGGCCCTGGGGACGCTCGCGGAGCTTGCCGATGCCGCCCTTGACGGTGGCCTTGACGGCGGACAGCACGGCGGCCTGGCCGCGGTCGGCGTCCTTGTGGCCTTCCATGGCGGCGAGGTAGCCGGCCTCGTCGAGGTCGGCGGTGACGCCCAGGGCGGCCATCGTCTCCAGGTAGGCGGTGCGCAGCCGGGCGTGCCACGGGTCCAGGTACGGGCCGCACTCGGGCCGCACCCACGCCTCCACGGGCCGGACCTCGGCGCCGAGCTCGACGGCGTAGGCGACGGTGGGGGTGGCGTACCAGGCCGGGCCCCGCGGGCGACCGCCGTGCGGGGTGAACGGGCTCGGCAGCCGGGGGTCGAGGTCGACGTGCGAGAGGTCGACCAGCCAGCAGCCGGGCAGCTTCCTGTCGAAGTCGGGGGCGGTGACGTGGACGGCCGGGCCCAGACCCACCGTCAGCCGGTTCGCGGCGGCGAGGAACGCGGTGTTGACGTCGATGCCGACGGCCCAGGGACGGGCGCGCTCGTCGTCGGTGACCAGGTCCGGGTCGCGGACCCACTCGTACGCCTCCTCGTCCAGGACGTCCGTGGCGGCGCGGCCGGCGGCGACGGGGTGTTCGTCGGGGGCCTCGGGCGGGGCGGGGTCCACGGGGGCGGTGAGGGAGCCGGGCACCGGGGCGGACACCCACGCGCCGGTGGCCGGCTCGCGCACCGCGCGGGTCGGCGGGCGCACGCTGGTCATCAGCTCCAGGCCGCAGACGGCGGTGGAGCCGCAGGGGGTGAGGACGCGGGCGGCGTAGGCGCCCAGGGTCCGGGCCAGTTCGTCCGGCGGGAAGCCGGCGGCGTCGCCCCAGGAACGGGGGTCCAGCGCGCCCCAGGGGAGGACGGCGAGCTGCACGCACCGGCGCCGCCCGCCCTCCGCGGGCCGGTGGACGCGCGCCCAGGGGCCGAAGCCGCGCCGGGTGAGCCGCCACCCGGCCTTGGTCAGCCCGCGCACGACGGGATGCGTGTCGGGCAGGCGCAGGCCGCGGCGGTCCGTCAGCTCCGCGGGCAGGCCGAGGCGTTCGGTCGCGGTGTCGGTGAGGACGACGAGCGGGTCGGCGTCCCGGCCGGAGCGGTGCAGTCGTGGTGCGCCGAGTCCGGCGTCGGTCAGCGCCCAGTCCACCAGCTCCGGGACGGTGCGTGCCGGGCAGTCGAGGGTCCGGCCGTCGGCGAGGTGGGCGGTGCCGTCCCCGTCCAGGACGGCGAGCGGGCCGCTCGGGAAACGGGCGTCGGGCGCCACGGAGGCGGACGCGGGGGCGGGAGCGCGCCGCGCGGACGGTGTCGGCGCCGGACGCCGCGGCGTGGGCGCGGCGATCCGGGCCGGGGAGGTGACCGGGGCGCGAGCGGGGGCGGGTGGGGTGGTGGGGGCGGGGACGGACGCCGGTACGGGCGCGGCGGGAGCGGGAGCGGAGGCGGGGGCAGGGGCGTGCGCGGGGGCGGTGCGGCAGAAGCCGCCGATGTGCTGGGGTCGTCCGGCCGCGCGGTAGGGCGTCGGCTTTCCGCACAGCACGCACGGACGCGGCTCACCGGTGACGAGTCCGCCGTCCCCGGTGCGGTCCGCCTCGGCCACGGCGGGGGTGGCGGGTGCGGCGGACGCGGCCGTGATCGGTTCGGGGGCCGGTGCCGGGGCCCGCTCCGGGCCGGGGTCTCCCGCCTCGGCCGGGTACCTGGCGGCCCAGCCCTCCAGCAGCCGCGCGTACGCCTCCCGCTTGGGCGGACGCGGTTCGCTGCGGCCGGTCTCCCAGCCGGCCACGGTCTCCCGCCGCACGCCGAACACGTCCGCCAGTTCGCCCTGGGTCACTCCCGCGGCCGTGCGCAGCCGCTTGCGCTCGGCCGGTGGTGGGAGTTCGTTCGGGCGGGTCAACAGGGCGTCGACCGCGGCCAGTAGCCGATCCCGCTCGTTGGGCATGGGACACCTCCGCGTCCGAGCCTAACCATCCGTGCGCCCCGGGCCGTCCACCGGACGTGCCCCGTTCCGCCTCGCGCGCGGCAGGGTGCGGGGCCGTGTCCGTCACACCTCGGTCACGACGAGGTTTCCCAGGGTGGACGATCCCAGTCGGCGGAGGAGATCGGCCTGGGCGGCCCCGCACCGCACCTCCACCCGGCGGGTGCCGGTGGCGGCGTGGCGGAGCAGCAGCGCGGCGCAGCCGATGTCCAGGAAGCACAGCTCCGACAGGTCCACGCGCACCGGCGGGGCGTCGCCGTCCCCGACCGGCACCGTCCGCAGTGCCGCGCGGAACTCCTCGCGCGTGGCCAGGTCGGCGTCGCCGACGAGCCTGACCTCGTCCGCCCCGCACACGGCCGCGAGGTCGCCGGGCCTCTCCAGCAGGTCGACCGGGTGGGCCTTCCGCATGGCCGTGAGCACCGCGTCGTCGAAACGGCGCCGGTCGTAGGCGCAGACCTCCGTGTACCGGCCGTCGGCGAAGAGGTGTCCGGCGTGGGACTCGCGGTGCATCACCGTCTCGATGTCGGCGCCGAGGTCCCGCACCCAGGCCATGTCGATGTAGGCGCGCAGGCCCGCGTAGCCCTCCCGGACAGCCCGTTCGGTCTCCTCCCGCAGCCGTCTCGTCTGCCGTTCGGGGGTGAACTCCCGGTCCGGGCGGATCAGCGACCGGATGCTGCCGTAGCGGAGCCGGCCGCGGGCGAGGGCCGTCTCGGCCGGCGGCACGCAGGAGAGCAGTCGGTGGTCGACCTCCTCCCTGGGGAGGGCCGGGTCGGGGAAGAGGAGCACCTTCTCCCCCCGGACCAGTCCGTCGTGGGTGAAGGCCGCCAACCCCTGCCAGAGCGGCTCGCCCGCGTACCCGACGAAGGCGTGGTCCCCCGGCCTCAGCCTCTCCACGGCGATGGTGTGGTCGGTTGCGCCGTTCCATACGGCCACGTGGTGCCGCCCCTTCGTACTGGGAGAATCAAGGTGGCAGCACGACATTACGCTCGGTGTTCACCGACGAGGAGCGTCTGCCCACATCCGACTTCTATTGACGGAAAGGGAACGGAATCTCGCGTGATGTGAGCACTTCGCCGGAACAGCGGCGCGGGAATGATCGGGAGTTTCCCTCCGGCCCTCGGCCGGGCCCTCGGCGTCCTCCCTGCTCCCCGCGGGTCCCGGCGGGGTCCGGGAGAGAACGCGCGGGAGGGCCCCGACGCCCGACGGGGCGACACGCTCCGTGTCCGCCGCCGGCTCGAAGGGCGCCGTACGGCCGGGTACGGCCGGTCCGCGGCGGTGCCCACCGGCGGGACGTCCGCCCGCGCCGCGTCCGGTCACCGCTGGGTGAGCCGCAGCCGCACCTCCACCTCCTGGTCGCCGGAGATCCGGGGTTCGGCCGTCACGTCGTAGAAGCCGGCCAGCGCGTCCCGGACCTGCCGCACCGCGTCGGGGCTGCCGCTGATGTCGGCCTCGGTCGGCTCCTTCAGCTCCAGGGAGCACTCCACGTCGCCGTGCGTGCCGACGTCGACCGTGCCGACCCAGAACCTCCGCCGCTCCTCCCCGTCTCCCTCGGCCCGGTCGTGGCCGTCCCCCAATTGAGGCGACCGCGGGAACGCGGACCTCAGCACGGCGAAGACGGCCGCGGCGTTCGAGGGAGTGCAGTCGGGGAGTTCGACCTCGACCAGGTTCGCGCTCTCTTCCATCCGTTCAGTGCTCATAGCCCCACCTGTACCCCGGTGCGGGCGATGGTCACAGTCCGGTCCGGTCCATCCGGGTCGCTCTTTCGGCCGTCCCGATTCCGTGGGCGGCACCAACGGCCTTGCTAGGCTCGCCGCATGGACACGACGGCCTACCACGCCGCTCCCGCCCGGCTGAGGAACACGCCGAGCTGGCTGCTGTCGCAGACGACGGCGCACGCCCACCGGCTGGTGTGGGGGGCGTTCGCCTCCGCCGACGCGCGCAACCACCACTACGCCCTGCTCTCGGCCCTGGAGGAGTACGGCCCCGCCAGCCAGGCGGAGCTGGGCCGCCGCTGCGGCATCGACCGCAGCGACGTCGTCGCCGCGCTCAACGAGCTCGCCGAGCGGGAGCAGGTGACGCGCTCCTCGGACCCGGCGGACCGGCGGCGCAACATCGTCACGATCACCCCGGCCGGACTCCGGCAGCTCGCCCGGCTCGACGAGGCCCTGGGCCGGGCGCAGGACGAGCTGCTCGCCGGGCTCTCGGCGGACGAGCGGGACCGGCTCACACGGCTGTTGGGGAAGGTCCTGGAGCACCACGCGGCCCGGCGGACGGACCGGGAGGGCTGAACACGGCGGACCTCGCGTCCCTCGCGGCGTTCCTCGCGCGGGGCACCGGGCCACGGGGACGGGTCACGGAGGCGGCGAGGAGCCCCGCCCGTCCGGGCCGACGGAGGTCCGCGAGGCCGTGACGCCCGGCCGGCCCGCCGCCCCGAACGGTAGTCGCCCGGCCGGCTACCGATCCGCCGACCGCAGGATCTCCGCCTCCTTCTCCGGTGCCAGACCGAGCCGGGGGCGGTCGGGGCGCCGGGGCGGTTCGCCGCCCAGGCCGCGCAGCCAGGCCCAGGTGTCGGCCACCGTCTCGGCGACGGGCCGGCAGCGCAGCCCCGCCGCCACGGCCTGGGAGACGTCCCCCTGGTGGAGGGCGTCGTGCGCCTCGCCCGGCGGGATCCAGATCGGCAGGTCCGTCCAGGGCAGCGCCCCCGCCGCGAGAACGGTCTCCGGTTCGGTCCAGCGCAGTTCGGCCCCGGAGCCGGTGACGCGCACACAGCTCTCCAGCAGTTCGGCCATGGTGGTGTGGCCGGGCGGGCTCACCACGTTGTACGGGCCGCCCAGCCCGCGCTCGACGGCGTCCAGCGTCCAGCCGGCGAGGTCGCGGGCGTCCACGTACTGCAGGGGGAGGTCGCGGGGGCCGGGCGCCAGGACCTCGCCGCCCCGGGCGACGCGCAGCAGCCACCACGGCAGCCGTCCGATGTTCTCGTGGGGGCCGAGGATCAGTCCCGCCCGCACCAGCAGCGCCCGGTCGCCGAAGGCGGCGAGGGCGGCCAGCTCCCCTCCCCTCTTGGCCCGCGCGTAGTCGGCGCCGCTCTCGTCGTCGGGCGAGGCGTCGACCACCGGGCCGTTCTCGTCCAGGCCCGCCGGAACGGGGTCGGCGTACACCGAGCGGCTGGAGACGTAGACGTGGTGCCGCACGTGCGGGGCCAGGAGTTCGGCGGCGTCGCGCACCGCGGAGGGCGCGCCGCTCCAGGTGTCGACCACGGCGTCCCAGCCGCCGTCCCCGGCCGCCTTCTCCAAGGCGTCCAGGCCGCCGTCGGCCGTGCGGTCGCCCAGCAGTTCCGCGACGCCGGGAGGCGCGGCGTGCCGTCCCCGGTGGAAGACGGTCACCCGCCGGCCGCGGGCCGACGCCTCCTCGGCGACCGCCCGACCGACGAACTCCGTTCCGCCCAGTATCAGAAGTCTCATGGGGCGAGCCTGCCCGCCCGGGCAGCGCGGCGGAACGGCTTCACGCCCCGGGCGGAATCGCCGAGAGCCGAATCGGGCCGGACACGCCGACGGGGCGCCGCGGACGGGTGTCCGCGGCGCCCCGTCACCGGGGCCGTCGAGCCCGGTCCGGGATCACTTCACGCGCCCGTACCGCACGCTCTTGGTCCAGATCTTCTCCTTGCGGACGGTCTTCCCCGGCTTCGGGGAGTGCCAGACCCGTCCGTCACCGGCGTAGATGCCGACGTGGTAGACGCTTCCACCGGAGTGGAAGAACACCAGGTCGCCTTTCTTCCGGGACTTGGCGGTGATGTGCTTGGTGCGGTTGTACTGGGCCGCCGCGGTGCGCGGCAGCTTCTTGCCCGCCTTCTTGTACGAGTACTGGGTGAGTCCCGAGCAGTCGAAGCGGTTCGGCCCGGCGGCGCCGTACTGGTAGGGCGCCCCCTTCTTGGAGGCCGCGACCTTGAGCGCCTTGCCCGCGGGCGTCAGCGCCTCGGCGTCGGGGGTGGCGGCCGGGATCAAGGCCGTTCCCGCGAGCGTCGCCGCGGTGACGGCGGAGGTGACGGCCGCTCGGGACACGAGTCCGGGTATACGCGGGTACGCGGACATGGTTCAACCCTTCGTCATCCGCCTGCGAAAGATGACCTGTCGGGTTCGGGCTGGCGAAGTTGCCCGGCCACCTCGGTGGCTTCACCCCAAGGGCCGCGTGGTGTGCGGCCCGTCGTGCTTGGGTCTCCCGCTCCTGCCGATTCGTCATGGTCCGTCTCTCACCCGGGCGGCGGCAGGATTCGGCGTCCGCCCGGGCGCCCCGCCCCGTGGCGGGGACTTGCCGTTGTCTACGGATAGTGCGTCAAGAACGGGCTCAGGTGCGAGATCTGACGGTATCTGTGAATTTGTTCACTTCTGTGCCGTCCGGAGTCCCGGGCCGTTCCACTGCCCGGCCGCAACCTCTCGAAACGGCCTCTGAGCAGCGGCTGTTGGCCCCCCTCCGAGGGTGCGGCGAGGCGGCCGGAACGGTCTCGGCGCGCCGCTCGCGCCGAGACGATCACCTCGAATGGCCGCCCTCGTGTCGGGTGACCCTCGACCCACGCCATCATGAAAACCCGAAAATCCGAAAACCCGAAGACGGGTCGGGCGCGCCGGAAGCGGACGCGGTCGACGGCGGTGCGGACGCCCGCGGCGCCGGCGGACCGGCGTTGCCGGCGGGCAGGGGAGCGCGGCGGGGCCGACCTGCGGCAACGGTGCCGCGCGGGTGTCGGAGGGCGATCGCCGCAGGTGGAGGCCGTACGGTGCCCGCCGTCTCGCCGGTGGGCACCGTACGGCCGGAAGGCCCGGCCGGGCCGCCACCGCCTCCCGGCGGCGGCCCGGCGGAGGTTCAGCGGATGTGCATGCCCGAGATCGTGCGGGCGACGACCAGTCGCTGGATCTCGCTGGTGCCCTCGAAGATCGAGTAGATCGCGGCGTCCCGGTGCATGCGCTCCACCGGGTACTCCCGGGTGTAGCCGTTGCCGCCGAGGATCTGGATCGCCTGGGCGGTGACGGCCTTCGCGGTCTCCCCGGCGAACAGCTTGGACATCGATCCCTCGGCGGCCTCGAAGGGCTTGCCCGCCGCCGCCATCCACGAGGCCCGCCACACCAGCAGGCGGGCGGCGTCGATGCGGGTGCGCATGTCGGCGAGCTGGAAGGCGATGCCCTGGTTGTCGATGATCGGGCGGCCGAACTGCACCCTGGTCTTGGCGTACTCCAGGGCGACCTCGTAGGCGGCCCGGGCGATGCCGACGGCCTGGGCGCCCACGGCCGGGCGGGACGCCTCGAAGGTGGCCATCGCGGCGTTCTTCACGCGCTCGCCGCCGCCCTTCTTCGCCTTCTCGCGGGCGCGGGCCAGGCGCTCGTCGAGCTTCTCCTTGCCGCCCAGCAGGCAGTGGCCCGGGACGCGGACGTCGTCCAGCACCACCTCGGCGGTGTGGGAGGCGCGGATGCCGTGCTTCTTGAACTTCTGGCCCTGGGACAGGCCGGGGGTGTTCGGCGGGACGACGAAGGAGGCGTGCCCCTTGGCGCCGAGCTCGGGGTCGACGACGGCGACGACGACGTGGACGTTGGCGATGCCGCCGTTGGTCGCCCAGGTCTTGGTGCCGTTGATCACCCACTCGTCCTTGGCCTCGTCGTAGACCGCGCGGGTGCGCATCGCGGAGACGTCCGAGCCCGCGTCGGGCTCGGAGGAGCAGAAGGCGGCGACCTTCACGTCGTTCGCGTCGCCGTACATCTGGGGGATCCAGGTGCCGATCTGCTCCTCGGTGCCGTTGGCGAGCACGCCGACGGCCGCCAGGGCGGTGCCGACGATCGACAGGCCGATGCCCGCGTCGCCCCAGAACAGCTCCTCCATGACCACGGGGATGCCCAGGCCGGTGGGGTCGAAGTACTGCTGGGCGTAGAAGTCGAGCGAGTACAGGCCGATCTTGGCCGCCTCCTGGATGACGGGCCAGGGAGTCTCCTCGCGCTCGTCCCACTCCGCGGCGGCGGGACGCATGACATCGGCGGCGAAGCCGTGGACCCAGTCCCTCACGGCCTTCTGGTCCTCGTTGAGCTCGAGTGCGAACTCCGCCATGGAAGCCCTCCATCCGATTGTTACTAGCGGTAACAGGAATATGTTACCGGCCAGTCCGGTGTCAACCTCCGGCGCTCGGTCCGCCCGTCCCCCGGTGGCGGGTGTTACGTTGCGCGGAGGGGCAGGCGAGGCGTCACAGGGTCGGGGAGGCGGAGGCATGGAGACCACACACCGGGAGGACCGGCTCAGCACCACGGAACGCCGCCGCAAGGAGCTGCTGGAGGCCGCCGAGCGCGTGGTGCTGCGCGACGGCCCGGGCGCCTCGATGAACGCCATCGCCGCCGAGGCCGGAATCACCAAGCCCATCCTCTACCGGCACTTCGGCGACAAGGGCGGGCTGTACCGCGCCCTGGCCGTACGGCACACCGACGCCCTGGTGGACGCGCTGCGGGCCGCCCTGGACGCGCCCACCGACCGGCGCGAGCGCGTGGAGGCCGCCCTCGACACCTACCTGGCCGCCATCGAGGCCCGTCCGCAGGTCTACCGCTTCCTGATGCACCCCGCCGAGGACCCCGGCGGCGACCGCGGCTTCGACGTCGGACAGCACGCGGCCCCCCTGCTGCGCCGGCTGGGCGAGGAGCTGGCCACGGTCGTCGCCGAGCGCATCGAGCTCGGCCCCGAGGGCGAGGAGCGGGCCCGGGTGTGGGGCCACGGCATCGTCGGCATGATGCACGCGGCCGGGGACTGGTGGCTGCGCGAACGGCCCTGCCCCCGGGAGCGGCTGGTGCGGCATCTGGCGGACCTGCTGTGGGGTGGTCTCGCCACGGCGGAGGACCGGGCGGACGGCCCCGGCCTCTGACCGGCCGCGCGACACCGGACGGGTCCGGCGCCGCCGAACGGCGGCCGTCTCGTGCGGATCCCGTGGGGAATCCCGCGCCGAACCGAGCCGCCGACCGGCCGCGCGGAGCGGACAGACGCGGAGCTTTCGGGGGAAGGCGGCCCAGGGCGCGCGCGCCGTCCGCGCGGGGTGATCATCTCGGGGGTGGCGCGATTCGGGACCCGGGACGGACCTCGGTAGGCTGAGGCCCGATCCAGGGGCAAGGAGGAGCAAGAACGATGGCAGGCAACACGGAGCCGTTGCCGCCGCGGGCCAAGCTGGCCGTGACGGCGGGCAAGGCCGCGGCGGCGGTGTCACGGGCCGCGGGTCGTGGCAGCGGATCGGTGATCGGCGGAAAGGTGGCTCTCAAACTCGACCCCGACCTGCTGGCCCGACTCGCCCAGAACCTGGACGTCGTCCTGGTGTCGGCCACCAACGGCAAGACCACCACGACCCGGCTGATCGCCGAGGCCCTGCGGGCCGTCGGTCCGGTGGTCTCCAACGCGCTGGGCGCCAACATGCCCGCCGGCATCACCGCGGCGCTCGCCGGGGGCGGCGACGCCCGCTACGGCGTCATCGAGGTCGACGAGAAGTACCTGGCCTCGGTCGCCCGGGACGTGACCCCCAAGGCCATCGCCCTGCTCAACCTCTCCCGCGACCAGCTCGACCGCGCCGCCGAGACCCGGATGCTGGCCGAGAAGTGGCGCGAGGGCCTCTCCGGCTCCAAGGCCGTGATCGTGGCGAACGCCGACGACCCGCTGGTGGTGTGGGCCGCGTCCTCCTCCCCCAACGTGGTGTGGGTGGCCGCCGGCCAGGAGTGGAAGGACGACGCCTGGTCCTGCCCCGCCTGCGGCGGAGTGATGCAGCGGCCCGGCGACGACTGGTTCTGCGGGGAGTGCGGATTCCGCCGCCCCGCCCCGAGCTGGGCGCTCTCGGGCGACCACGTGCTGGACCCGCACGGATCGGCCTGGCCGATCCGCCTCCAGCTCCCCGGCCGCGCCAACAAGGCCAACGCCGCCACCTCGGCGGCCGTCGCCGCCGCCTTCGGCGTCCCCCCGCAGGTGGCGCTGGAGCGGATGTACTCGGTGACCGCCGTGGCGGGGCGCTACGACGTGGTGTCCTACCAGGGACGCGAGCTCCGGCTGCTGCTGGCGAAGAACCCGGCGGGCTGGCTGGAGACCTTCTCCCTGATCGACCCCGCGCCCGCGCCCGTCATCCTGTCGGTCAACGCCCGGAGCGCGGACGGCACCGACACCTCCTGGCTGTGGGACGTGGACTACTCCCGGCTGGCCGGGCACCCCATCTGCGTGATCGGCGACCGCAAGCTGGACCTGGCGGTCCGGCTGGAGGTCGCCGGGGTGGACTTCCAGGTGTGCGAGAACGCCACCGAGGCCGTGCGGCAGTGCCCGCCCGGCCGGATCGAGGCGATCGCCAACTACACCGCGTTCCAGGATCTGCGCCGCGTCGTCGGCAACTGATCCCGAGCCCACCGACGACACGGCAGGAGAGATGGCGAGAATGGCGAGCACGAACGAGAGCGGCCTGCGCCTGGTGTGGGTCTACCCGGACCTGCTGAGCACCTACGGCGACCAGGGCAACGTACTGGTGGTGGAGCGGCGCGCGCGGCAGCGCGGCCTGGCGGTGCACCGGATCGACGTCCGGTCCGACCAGCCGATCCCCACCTCCGGGGACATCTACCTGATCGGCGGCGGCGAGGACCGCCCGCAGCGGCTGGCCGCCGAGCGGCTGCGCCGCGACGGCGGGCTGACCCGGGCCGTGGACAACGGCGCGATCGTCTTCTCGGTCTGCGCCGGCTACCAGATCCTGGGACACGAGTTCATCAACGACCTCGGGCAGCGCGAGCCCGGGCTCGGTCTGCTGGACGTGGTCAGCACCCGCGGCGAGGGCGAGCGGTGCGTCGGCGACGTCCTGGCCGACATCGACGAGCGGCTGGGGCTGCCGCAGCTCACCGGCTTCGAGAACCACCAGGGCATCACGCACCTGGGCCCGACGGCCCGGCCGCTGGCCCGGGTGCGGCTGGGCAAGGGCAACGGCACCGGCGACGGAACCGAGGGCGCCTGGAACGAAACCGTCTTCGGCACCTACATGCACGGGCCGGTGCTGGCCAGGAACCCGCAGATCGCGGACCTGCTGCTCAAGCTGGCCCTGGACGTGAACGCCCTCCCGCCGGTGGACGACCGCTGGTACGAGGCGCTGCGCGCCGAGCGGATCGCGGCGGCCACGCAGCCCGCCTGATCGCGCCACCCCGCCCGGAGGTCCGGGCGGGGTCGGCTCTACCCTGGTTCGAGCGGATCGGCACGAACCGGGAGAGTCAGGGATGGACCACGACGGACACGGCATGACGGCGGATCTTCCGCCTTTCACCCTCGGACGTGGTCTGGAGTTCTCCGGCGAGCCCTTCTTCCTCATCGGCTGCCTGCTCGCGCTGGCGCTCTACGGCTGGGGGGTCGTGCGGCTGCGGCGGCGCGGCGACGCCTGGCCGGTGGGCCGTACGGTCTCCTTCGCGCTGGGCGTGCTGACGGTCGCGCTGGTGATGTGCACCGCGCTCAACGACTACGGCATGGTGCTGTTCAGCGTCCACATGGTGCAGCACATGGTGATCAGCATGCTGTCGCCGATCCTGGTGCTGCTGGGCGCCCCGGTGACGCTGGCGCTGCGGGCGCTCCCGACCGCCGGGCGCGGTCGCAAGGGCCCCCGCGAGTGGCTGGTGGCCCTGCTGCACAGCCGGTACATGCGGGTGATCACGCATCCCGCGTTCACCATCCCGATGTTCATCGCGAGCCTGTACGCGCTGTACTTCACGCCCTTGTTCGACTTCCTGATGGGCTCCAAGCCCGGGCACATCGCGATGATGGTGCACTTCCTGGCGGTGGGGCTGGTCTTCTTCTGGCCGATCATGGGAGCCGACCCGGGCCCGCACCGCCCCGGCTACGTGATGCGGATCCTGGAGCTGTTCGCCGGCATGCCCTTCCACGCCTTCTTCGGCATCGCGCTGATGATGGCCAGCACGCCGCTGGTGACCACGTACGCGCATCCGCCCGCCTCGCTCGGGGTCACCGCGCTCGACGACCAGCAGACGGCGGGCGGCATCGCCTGGGCGTTCAGCGAGATTCCGTCGGTCATCGTGCTGATTGCGCTGCTCATCCAGTGGTACTTCTCCGAACAGCGGCAGGCTCGGCGGAGCGACCGGGCCGCCGACCGCGACGGCGACCGCGAGCTGACGGCCTACAACGACTACCTGGCGTCGCTCCAGGCCCGCGGCCGGTGACACGGTGGCCGCGGCCGGGCGCGTGACGCACGGCCGCGGCGCGGCGGCACGGCACCGATCCGCCCGTTCCGCCTGCCGGCGACGTCGGGAGGAGGGTGTGAGCGATGCCTGAGAGGACGCCCAAAGGGGCGGGCACCTTGCCGGAGAAGGCGAAGGCCATGACGGTGACCACCGTGGCCGCCCTGGTGCTGGTGACCGCCTACTCCGTCGCCCTGGGCGGCAACGGGTGGCTGTGGTTCGCCTGGGTGGTGCTGGTACTGGCCACGCTGGGCCTGGTGACGGCGCGGGACCGCTGAACGGTCGGGCGGGGCACGGTGTGCCCCGCCCGTGACCCGGTCCCGGGGTCGGAGCCGGCCCGGAGCCGGAGGTCCGGCTCAGAAGTCGAACATGACCCCGGTCTGCCGGGCGAGGGCGCAGGCGTTGGGGAACTCTCCCCTCCACTTGACCCACTTGCCCCGCCAGGTCCCCGAGGCGGTGGCGACCACCGGCTCGTGTTGCGCGGTGCAGTTCCGGTCGCGGCCGGACAGCGCGCGGAACTCCCCTTCCGCATGGTCGAGGGCGGCGCACGCCTCGGCCGCCCGGGGGTGGGGCCCGCCCTGGTCGGGACAGGTCAGCATCACGCCCCGCGTCCAGGTGTCCTCGGCGTCGGAGACGGTCAGCATGAGTTCGCCGTGGGGCTGTGACGGCTCGGCGACGGCACGGGCCGCGGACGCCGGCACGATGGCGAGGAGCGCGGCGACGGCCGCGGCGGCGGTGGCACGGGGGCGCGGGAACATGACGGATCTCCTGGGGTGGACAGGGTGGGGTGGACGCGATCGCGCCGCCCAGGCCACCGCACCGGCCCCGCCCCGGGCAAGCGACCGGCCGGCGCCGTCCCCCCGTCGGCGGACGACGCTCCCTCGGTCGGGTGGCGGGTCCGCCCCGTCCGTGGGGGTCTACGGGGCCAGGGCGGCGCGCTCCCGCGCGGCCCGTACGGCGGCGGTGAGGCCGTCGATGTCGAAGGCGCCCTGGTAACGCCGTCCGTTGACGAAGAAGGTCGGGGTGCCGGACACCCCGCTGAGGTCGGCGGACTCCTCGTCCGCGGCGAGCCGGGCGGCACCGGCGCGCTCCCCGAGGTCG
This sequence comes from Streptomyces macrosporus, assembly GCF_039533145.1. NCBI lineage: Bacteria > Bacillati > Actinomycetota > Actinomycetes > Kitasatosporales > Streptomycetaceae > Streptomyces > Streptomyces macrosporus. The sequence continues at coordinate 86,373 of NZ_BAAASZ010000023.1, read as the reverse complement.
CGGTGGAACCGGTCGGCGTCCAGACCGAGTTCCTCGGCGTATCCACGCAGGTCGGAGGGGCGTAGCGCGTCCTGGTGGGCGAACAGCAGGTTGTGCATCTCCCAGAAGCGGCCCTGGGCGGCGGCCGCCTCGGCCGCCGCGGCGGCGAGCCGGGCGTGGACGTGGACGTCGTCGAGGGGGAAGTGCCGCCAGACGTAGCGGACGTCCCCGTCGTTCGCCAGCAGCTCGCGGACGACGGGCTCGGCCTGCCCGCAGTACGGGCACTCGAAGTCGCCGTACTCCACGACCGTCACGGGTGCCCGGCGGGGCCCGCGCACGTGGTCCCGTTCCGGGTCGACGGGCACGGCGAGGTCGACGATGCCCTCGGCGCGGCCGTGGAGGGCCCGCAGACGCGTGCGCCGCGGAAGGGCTCCGATGCCCCGGACGACCAGCCAGGTGAGGGCGGAGGAGCAGACCACCGCGCCGAGGATGCCGATCTTCGCCTCCTCCAGCCGGGCGCCGTCGAAGGCGATGGCGGCGATCAGCAGGGACACCGTGAAGCCCACCCCGGAGATGGTGCCGCCCACCGCGACCGATCCCATGCCGACCGAGGGGTGCAGCCGGCCGCGGCTCAGCCGGGCGCCCAGCACCGAGGCGCCGAGGATGCCGAGCGGCTTGCCCAGCGTGTAGCCGAGCAGGACGCCCAGCGTGACGGGCGAGCCGAGCGCCTGTGCCCACCGTTCGCCGCTCACGGTGATGCCCGCGTTGGCGAGAGCGAACAGCGGCACGATGACGTAGCTGCTCCAGGGGTGGTACATCCGTTGCAGCCGGTCGTTGGGGGAGATCGCCGAGGCGAGGCCGAGCCGCACGGACCGCTCCAGCTCCGGTGTCGGCTGCTCGCGGAAGAGCCGGAACAGGCCGCTGGCCCGTTCCAGGTCGCCGCGCGCCGCCGGGTAGGCGTAGGTCAGCAGCCCCATCGCGAGGCCCGCGACGACCGGTTCCACCCCCGACTCCAGCAGGGCGAGCCACAGCGCCACCGCGAGCAGCACGTACACCCCGCCCCGGCGCACGCCCCAGGACCGCACCAGCAGGACCGCGCCGAAGACGCCCAGGGCGGCCAGGAGCGCGGGCACGGTGACGTGGCCGCTGTAGGCCAGGGCGATGACGCCGAGCGCCGCGAAGTCGTCGACGACGGACACGGTCAGGACGAAGATCCGCAGCCCCGCGGGCATGCGCCGGCCGAACAGGGAGAGCAGGCCGAGCGCGAACGCGGTGTCGGTGGACATGGCCGCGCCCCAGCCGTACGCCGTGCCGTGGCCCGCGTTGACGGCCAGGTAGACCGCCACGGGGACGACCATGCCGCAGACGCCGGCCAGCAGCGGCAGGGTGAGGCGCCTGCGCTCGCGCAGTTCGCCCACGTCGAACTCGCGGCGCGTCTCCAGTCCGACGACGAAGAAGAACAGCGTCATCAGACCGCTGTTCACCCACTCGCGCAGTTCCAGGGAGACCCCGTAGGGCCCGGCCCGCACCGACAGGTGGATCCGCCAGAACTCCTCGTACGACGCGGGGCCGAGGTTGGCCCAGCCGAGCGCGGCGAGCACCGACACCACCAGGACGACGGCGCTGCCGGTCTCCGTGCGCAGGAAGTCGCGCAGCGCGGACGCCGTCTCGCCGCCGCGCACGGTCTGGCCTGAGGGACCCCGCTCCCCCGCGGGCACGTTCATCCTCCCGATTCTCCCGCCGTTCGGCGTCCCGCGCCCGTCGGCCGTGCCTCAGCCTCTCCCACGCCGTTCCACTGCCATGGAATCTTGCAGAAAACTTGCGTGCAGGCTTATAAAGTTGGTGATCGTTCCGGAAGGTCCATCAGGACACCGCGATTCCTCTTTTCCCGTTGGGCCTTTCGCATTTCGGCTCGCAGGGGACTGCCCAGGTTCGACTGTGTGGGAGGGTGATCGATGGCGGAGGGGTGGACTTTCGCCGGAGAATCCGCGCGGGTGGACACCGGCGCGGTCACGCTCATCGAAGGTTCGTCGTTCTGTCTGTCCGAGCCGGGTGGCGACATCGCCTCCGGAACGCCCCAGGGCCTCTTCTACCGCGACACCCGCATCCTGTCCTCCTGGCGGTTGCGGCTGGACGACGAGGAGATCGACCCGCTGTCCGTGATGGTCCCCGAGCCCTACCGGGCGGTCTTCCTCGGCCGTGCCCGTCCCCGGCCGGGGCAGGCGGAGGCCACGCTCCTGGTCGAGCGCCGCAGGTTCGTCGGCGCCGGCATGCGCGAGGACGTGGTGCTGCGCAACCTCGGCAACGAGGCCGCGGCCTGTGTCCTCACCCTCCGCGCGGAGGCCGACTTCGCCGACCTGTTCGAGGTGAAGGAGGGCCGGGTCCGCCTCCAGGGCCAGCACGGCGTGGAGCACGGGGACGGGGTCCTGACGCTGTCGCGGCAGTGGCGGGGGCAGAGCCGCGGGGTCCGGCTCGCCGCCGAGGGCGCGATCAGCGCGCCGGGCTCGCTCACCTTCCGGGTCGTCGTGCCCCCGCGCGGCACCTGGGAGAAGTCCATCCTGGTCACCCCGCTGGTGGACGGGGTCGAGACACCGACGTCCTTCCCGCTGGAGCGGCCGGTGGAGCAGGCCGGGCCGGTGGTGCGGAACACCGAGTGGCTGGAGACCGGCCCCAAGGCGTCGGTGGGCGACGAGGCGCTGGGGGCGACGCTGCGCCGCAGCCGCCGCGACCTGGGCGCGCTGCGTATCTTCGACCCGGAGCTGCCGGACACCCCGGTGGTGGCGGCCGGCGCCCCGTGGTTCATGGCGCTGTTCGGACGGGACTCGATCCTCACCGCCCTGATGTCCCTGCCGACCGACCCGCGGCTGGCCCTCGGCACCGCCCAGGTCCTCGCCCGCTACCAGGGCCGTCGGGAGGACCCGATGACCGAGGAGGAGCCCGGCCGCATCCCGCACGAGCTGCGCTTCGGCGTGGACGCCTCGCTGGTGCTGGGCGGCAACGTCTACTACGGGACCGTCGACGCCACTCCCCTGTTCGTCGTCCTGCTGGGCGAGCTGCTGCGCTGGGGCGCCGACCCGGCCGCCGTACGGGCGCTGCTGCCGCACGCCGACCGGGCGCTGGAGTGGGTCGAGCGGTACGGGGACCGCGACGGCGACGGGTTCGTGGAGTACCGGCGCGCCACCGACCGGGGCCTGGCCAACCAGGGCTGGAAGGACTCCTGGGACGGCGTCAACAGCGCCGACGGCCGGATCGCGGAGCCGCCGATCGCGCTGGCCGAGGTGCAGGGCTACGTCCACGCCGCCTATCTGGCGCGCGCCCTGCTGGCCGAGGACGCCGGGGACGCCGAGGGCGCCGCGCGCTGGCGGGCCAAGGCACAGGACCTCAAGCGCCGGTTCAACGAGCGCTTCTGGCTGCCCGAGAAGGGCTGGTACGCGATGGCGCTGGACGGCGCCAAGCAGCCCGTCGACTCCCTGGCCTCCAACATGGGCCACTGCCTGTGGAGCGGCATCGTGGACGCCGACAAGGCGCCGCTGGTCGCCGAACACCTGCTGTCGCCCGAGCTGTTCAGCGGCTGGGGGGTGCGGACCCTGGCCACCTCCATGGCCGCGTACAACCCGATGAGCTACCACAACGGTTCGGTGTGGCCGCACGACAGCGGCATCGCGGCCGCCGGACTGATGCGCTACGGCTTCACCGAGCACGCCCAGCGCGTGGCCGGCGCCGTGCTCGACGCGGCGGCGGCGTTCGGCGGACGGCTGCCGGAGCTGCTGTGCGGTTTCGACCGCGCCGAGTACGACCGGCCGGTGCCGTACCCGGCGTCGTGCTCGCCCCAGGCGTGGGCCTCCGCCACCCCGCTCCACCTGCTGAGGGTGCTCCTGGGCGCCGAGGCGTGCCTGCCGCACGGACGGCTGCGCGTCGCCCCGGCCCTGCCGTCCCGCTTCGGACCGCTGCGCGTGGAGGACCTGCCGCTCGGTGACGCGCGGGTGCGCGTCGAACTGCGCGACGGCCGGCTGACCGTGGACGGCCTGCCGGACGGGGTGAAGCTGACGGACGAGCCGTGCCCGTGCTCGGTGACGGAGGGCTGAACACCCCTCCCCCGCCCGTTCCGCGTGCCCCGCGGCTCCTCCGGGACCGTGGCCGCGCCTCGTCCGCCCCACCGGGCCGGACGTCCCGTCCGGCCCCCGGCCCTCGCCGCCCGAGACCGCCGGGAATCGCTTGATGACGCTCGAAGCTGCCTGAAACAGCCTGAAATCACCTGAAACCGTTCGCGGGAGAACGGATCCACCGCGCGGCCCCGTTCCCCTCGGCCGCGCACACCACCGGTCCGATGCCCGGCCCGTGCCCGGGAACGCCGACGCGTGCAAAGGAGGAGTCGAGTTGAGCAACCGGTCGCTTCGCATCGCCATGATCGCACCGCCGTGGTTCGACCTGCCCCCGCGCGGCTACGGAGGCATCGAGGCCATGTGCGCCGATCTGGTCGACGCCCTGGTCGCGCGCGGGCATCAGGTGACCCTGATCGCGGCCGGGCGCAACGGAACCCGGGCCCGCATGGTGCGCACCTACGACGTGCCGCAGGGCCCACGGCTGGGCGAGCCGCTTCCGGAGGTGCTGCACGCCGCGGCGGCCGGACGGATCCTCGACGGCCTCGACGTCGACGTGGTCCACGACCACTCCCTGGCCGGGCCGCTGCTGGCCCGCGGCCGGAACGTCCCGACGGTGGTCACCGTCCACGGGCCGGTCGACGGGGAGCCGGGAGAGTACTACCGGCACCTGGGCGACAGCGTGCACCTGGTGGCCATCTCGGACGCCCAGCGGCGCCCGGCGCCCGACCTCAACTGGTGCGGCACCGTGTACAACGCCCTCCGGCCCGAGGACTTCCCCTTCCGGCAGGAGAAGGAGGACTGGGTCCTCTTCCTCGGCCGCTGCACCCCCGACAAGGGCATGCACCTGGCGATCGACGCCGCGCGCGCGGCCGGTCGGGAGATCCGGTTGGCCGCCAAGTGCAGCGAACCGGCGGAGCACGCCTACTTCGAGGAGGAGATCAGGCCGCGGCTGGGCCCCGGCGTCGCGTGGCTGGGCGAGGTCGGCGGCGAGCGCAAGAAGGACCTGCTGGCCAGGGCCCGCTGCCTGCTGTTCCCCCTGCAGTGGGAGGAGCCCTTCGGCATGGTGATGATCGAGGCCATGGCCTGCGGCACCCCGGTCGTCACCCTGCGCCGCGGGTCGGTCCCCGAGGTCGTCGAGGACGGCGCGACGGGCCTGGTCCGCGACGACCCGGCCGACCTGCCCGAGGCCCTGGACGCCGTCGGCGACCTGGACCCGGCGCGGTGCCGCAAGAGCGTCGTCGAGCGGTTCCGTCCGGAGATCATGGCGGCCGGCTACGAGGCGGTCTACCGCCGGGCGATCGCCGCGCGCGGCGGCGCCCCCGGGGACGTGCCGGCGGAGCCGGACGGCTCCCTGGCCGACGCCGTGAACGCGGGCATGCAGCCCGTGGCCTGACGGGACGTCTCCTGCCGCCGTCCCGGCCGGGCCCCGGCACCGCACCCGGTGCCGGGGCCCGGCCCTTCTCCGTCGGAGGTCCGGATCGGGCGTCGGGGCGCCGTCGTTCGGCGGCCGACCGGCGACCAGGGCCGTGCTCGAAGCCGCGATCAGGGCCGCGCTCAGGGCTGTTCGTAGCTCCAGCGCAGCAGGGCGCCGAGACCGCCCACGGGCAACTCCTCGGTGTCGGCGTCCTCGGCGTCCGCCGGGGGCAGGACCAGCACGTCGGCGGCGGTGGCCGCCGCGGAGCGCAGCAGCGCGCCGTCGGCGCGCGCGGACACCGGTTCGCTCTCGCCGAGGTACTGCGCGTCCGTGCGGCGTTCGGCGATCCGGTCGGGAGTGGCGCCCACCCGCACCTCGCGGTGCAGGTCCGAGCCGCCGGGCCGCAGGAGCAGGGTGCCGATGCGGTGCTCCCGCGCCGCCTCGACCAGCGCCGGGACGCCCTCGACGGCGTCGGTGGGCCGGTCGGTGCCCACCCGTCCGGCCCGGAACCCGTCCAGGGCCTCCTCGGTGCGCCGGCTCAGGTGCTCCCGGCGCGCGCGGTCGACGTCCCGCTCCAACGGGACCGAGTCGGAGCCGGGCGCCCGCCCGCCGTGGTCGCTCGTCACCGTCACGGCGCGCACGGCCTCGGGGAGCCTGGCGTGGACGGCCTGCCGCTCGCGGGGATCGCCGGCCAGGACGGCCGGATCGGCGCCGGTCTCCTCGAACGCCGTCTCCAGCGCCCGGGCGATCTCGCCCGCGGTGTGCTCCCAGGTGTTCTCCACCTTGAGCCGGAAGTGCCGCTCGGACCAGTCCGCCGAGGCCGTCCGGTGGACGGGCCACCGCGCGTCGCCCTCGACGTGCCCGGCGTCCCGCCGCGGTCCGGTGTCGTGGAGCGAGAAGTCGGCGCCCGTGCGGTCGACGCGGGCGACCAGACAGGCCGGGTCCCGGCCGCACAGCTCCACCAGCGGGCCCAGACGAGGCAGACCGACCAGTACACCCGCTCGCCCGGGCGGCCCCGACGCGATGTTCGAGTGGTGTGCCGCAGCGGTCGCGGACCGGTCTTCCGACAACCGGCGACCATCGCCGTCCCCCGGGCTCTCGTACCCCGGAAGCGGGCACTGCGGCACGCAGGGCGACTGCCCGCCCGGAGGGGACGCAAACCCCCGAGCCGCCGGCGGGGCGGACGTCCGCCCGTCCGTCGCGGTCGCGCGCCTCGTGTCGTGGGCGGGACGCCGCGCCGGTGTCCCGGTGGTCCGCGGTCAGGAGGGGGTCATGTGGAGGCGCAGGGTCAGCCCCGTGCCGGTGGCGCGGATCTCGACCAGGTCGCACAGTTGGTGGACGACCCACAGGCCGCGTCCTCCCGTGGCCGAGGCGAGGGCGGGGCGGCGACGTCCCGCGAGCGGGTCGTCCAGCCGTCCGCGGTCGCGGATCTCGGCGACGACCGTGCCGTGTTCGCTCGTCCACAGGCGCAGGGTGCCGCTGCCACCGCCGTGGGCGAGGGAGTTGGCGGTCGCCTCGTTGACGGCCAGGACGAAGTCGACCCGCCGGGCGGGGGTCAGTGCGGTGCCGGACGCCCAGGCGGCGACGCGGTCGCGGACCTCCGCGAGGTCCCCCGCGGCGTAGGCGACGGACTCCGGGGCGTGGGCCGGTTCGGGCAGGGGCAGGTCGCAGTCGGCGCAGACGACGGACGGGTCGCGGTACGCCGCGCTGACGGTCCGCCGGCCGTCCTCGTCGACGACGGGATGGGTGCGCCGGGCGTCGGAGAGCACCCGCGCCGGCAGGCCCTCGGTGTCGTAGGGGCACAGGATGGTGGCCCGGCGGCCCGCGAAGGCCGCGTTGATCAGGGCCTCGTGCCGGGTGGCCTCCAGGATCTCCGCCCGGGAGCGGCCGGCCCAGATCGGCTCTCCCACGATGTGGGCGGCCCGGCCCGCGTGCCGGTCGGCGAAGTCCCGCAGCATGGACAGGATGCGCCCCGGGTTCCGCCCCACGTCGGTCATGTCCGCCCAGGTGACGTCGGGGGCCTCGGTCAGGCTCCGGCGCAGGGCCGCCAACCGCGGCCCGGGGACCGCGACGAGGACCGGCTCGCCGGCCCGCAGGGCGGCGCGCACGAAACCGCCGACCTCCCTCACGTACTCGTCCACGTCCCGGTAGAACAGGGCCGGGTGGACGAACGGATCGGTGTCGGAGCCCGACGGAGCGCTCGCGGTCGTGGTCGTCACGGAACCATCTCCAGCGGGCCGCACTCGTCGGGGAACAGTTCGACCACGCGCCGCAGGGAGTGCGGCGGGTGGTGGAGGATCAGCCTCCGGCCCCGTGCCCGCTCGGCGCCGGCCGCGGCGGCCAGCGCCGCGACGGCCGCGGTGTCCGTGAAGTCGGTGCCGGACAGGTCCAGGTGCACCACCGGGCCGGGCAGCCGGGCGAGCGCGGCCAGCGCTCCCCGCAGCACGACGCGGGTGTCGGCGTCCGCGCCGCCGCGCAACCGGAGGCCCACCCGGTCGACCAGGGGCGTGACCCCGAGCGGTGGTTCCGCCCGCGCGTCCACGGCGGTGGCCCGTCCGCACGGGGACAGACGCCGGGTGTGGGCGGCGGTCAGCAGCGCCGTGGTCTCCTCGGGGACGGCCCCGCGGTCGTACAGGCACAGGGCGGTGAGCGGCAGGCGCGCGAACACCTCCTCGTTCAGCCGCAGTTCGTACTCCAGGAGGCGGTCCGCTCCCGGTACCTCCCGTGCGCACCAGGCCATCTCCCCGACCGCGCTCACCCCCGTGTACCCCGCCTCGACGGCCGCGGCGCACATCTCCTCCCAGGCCGTCACCATCCGGTCCGGGTCGAAGGGGAGCCGCCGCAGGTAGGAGTCCTCGGCCCGCCGGACGACCAACTGGCCGCGGTCCGCCGCCGCCCGCGCGGCGACCCCGGCGCGGGCGAGCCGCTCCACCACCGCCTCCGGGGCGGCGGTGTCCGAGAAGTACACCACCCGCCGGCCGCCGGCCAGGGCGTCCCGGACGAACACCGCCGCGCAGCGGGCCCACTCGTCCTCGCCGGCGTAGGCACAGCACAGGTGCCCGTCCCCGCCGGAGGGCCGGACCGGATCGAACCCGTCTGACGACATGTGCTCCACTCCGAGCCGCTTGTTCTCGAGCGTGTGGAAGCCTCGTGGACACCCCACCGTACAGCCCGGGCGCGGGCGGCAGCACCCACGCGTCGTCACCCGTTCAGCTCTCCGCCAGCGCGTCGGCCACCGTGTCGTGGAGCGGCAGGACGTCCACGAGGCGGGTGAGTTCCATGACGCGTCTGACGTCGGCCTGGAGACCGACGAGCGCGAGGCGCAGACCGGCCTCGGAGCGGCGCCGGAACACCTCCACGAAGGCGCCCAGGGCGCTGGAGTCGCAGAAGCCCACCTGGGACAGGTCCAGGACCACCAGGGGCGTCTGCTGCAACGCCTTCGACTGCAGGTGTCCCAGCAGCTGCGGCGAGGTGTGGTAGTCGATGGGGCCCTCGACGGTGACGACGGTGTGCCCGGGGCCCGTGCGGGAGGTCAGGGTCAGGGTGGGGCCGCTGGGCAGGGGGCTCGGGCCGGCCGACGCGTCGGCCCCGGCGGACTCGTGCGGGTGGGGAATGGGCGGTCGGTTCATGCGCGGTTGTCCGTATCTCCGTTCCAGGGTGCTGCGGCGAATCGTCCGCTCGCCTCGGGGAGGCGGGGCTGCCCGGCGGTGTCGCTCATGCCGCGACCTCCGCCCACACCACCTTGCCGCCTTCGACGCGCCGGGTGCCCCAGCGCGTCGCGATGGCGTCGACCAGGAAGATCCCCCGGTGCCCGAAGTCCTGGGGGGCGGACTTCATCAGTCGGGGTTCCTCGGTGCTGCTGTCCGTGACCTCGAGCATGATCCTGTCCTCGGTGCGCCGCAGTTCCATGCGCAGCGGCGTCCTGGCGTGGCGGACGGCGTTGGCCACCAGTTCGTCGGCGATGAGCATCATGTCGGTCGCCAGACGGCCGAGCCCCCACGCGTGCATGGTGTCGGACACCAGCCGGCGCGCGTCCGGAACCGCGTCGGACACCGGGGGGTACTCGCGGACGACCATGGTCCTGCCTTCTTCCGCTCCGGCGGGACGGTGGACGTAGAGCAGGGCGATGTCGTCGTCGTGCCGGCCGCCGGAGGTCAGCACGTCCAGCCAGGAGTCGCAGTCGGCCTCGATCTCCCCGGCCGACTCGGCGAGGAGCGTCCGCAGGTGCCGCAGACCGGCGTCTATGGAGCGCCCCCGGCGCTCGATGAGGCCGTCGGTGTAGAGGAGCAGCCGGGCGCCGGGCGGAAAGGCGGCCTCCTGTTCGGGGTAGCCGCGCCTGCCGACCCCCAGCGGCGGGCCGATCCCGTCGTCCAGGAGGCGGACCCGGCCGTCCGGGTCGCGCAGTGCCGGGGGCAGGTGGCCGGCGACGGCCACGCGCAGCCGGCCGCGGTCGGCGTCCAGCGTCGCGTAGGCGCAGGTGGTGATGCGGCCGGGGGCGATGTCGTCCATCAGGACGCTGAGCTGTTCCAGGACCTCGGCCGGGGAGAGCCCGAGCAGCGCGTAGGCGCGGCAGGCCGTCCGGAGCTGCCCCATGACGGCCGCGGCCCGTACGCCCTTGCCCATGACGTCCCCCACCACCAGGGCCGCTCTTCCGTCGGGGAGGGGGATGAGGTCGACCCAGTCGCCGCCGGCCTCCGTGCCGCGGGTGGCGGGCAGGTAGCGCGAGGTGGTCGCGATGCCGTCCACCCGGGGCAGGGTCGGCAGCAGGTGGCGTTGCAGCTCCATCGCGGTGTTCCGCTCCTGCCGGTACGTCCGCGCGTTCTGCAGCGCCACGGCGGCCTGCGCGGCCACGCCGGTGGCCAGCCGCTCGTGCCGCTCGGTGAACATGCCGGGTTCGGGGTGGCCGAAGAAGAAGCCGCCCAGCACCTCGCCGCGGGAGACCACGGGGACGGCGAGGTAGCTGCGGACGGGCAGGTGTCCCTCCGGCATGCCGTGGTGCGGCGCGTTGTGGCCGTACCGGGGGTCGGCGGTGATGTCGTCGGAACGGAGGGTGCCCAGACCGCGGAAGGTCGTCTCGAACACCCGGGTGTTGCGGGGCATGGGGAACCGGTCGAAGGCCGACCGGTCCACGCCGGAGATCACGTACAGCAGGTAGGACTCGCCCGTCTCGCCCAGGACGTTGTAGAAGAAGGCCCCGAAGGCCGCACCGGTCAGGCGGGTGGCGGCGTCGACCGCGTGCTGCACCAGGGCGTCGAGGTCCAACTCCGCGGCCAGGGTGTTCCCGACCTGTTGCAGGGTCTCGACGATCGCCGCCTCTCCCCGCAACTCCTCCTCGCGCCGCCGCAGTTCGCGCTGTGAGCGGCGCAGTTCCCGTGTGGTGGCGCTCAACTCGGCGACCAGCGTCTCCAGGTGGGTCGCCTGCTGCTGGACGGACTCCTCCAGGGCTCCGAGCAGGGCCTCCGCCGCGGCGGCGCGTTCGCGCCACGTCCGCTCCGCGGCCCCGGCCGGCGGCGACGCGCCGCTGAAGGGCAGGAGGGCCATCCGGGTGCTGACGGCGACCGTGCGGAAGAGTTCGGCCGTCTGCGCGGGCAGCGGGACGCGGGAGAAGAGCACGACGGCGAAGAGTTCGCCGTCGGGCAGCGGTCCGCCGAACGCCAGGGCGGAGCGGACGCCGTACTCCTCGACGAACTCCTCGCCCCACAGCTCGCGGGTGCGGGGGCCGTCGGGGACGTGGAGGACCTCGAAGCGGGCCGAGGGCGGCAGCGCCCCGTCGACGGCGTCCTCGGCGCCGGGGCCGATGCGGTCGACGAGCCGGGAGAGCAGCGGAATCCGTCGGGCGGCGTCCCGGGAGGGCACGGGCAGGACGAACCGCTCGGAGCCGGTGGCGGGGTCCCTCCACCGGGGGTACGAACCGCGGAACGCCACCAGGGCGAGGCAGCGCGTGCCCGGCCGAGGAGGGTCGGCGGCCGGCCGGGGCGAGGCCGCCGCGCGGTCCTCGGGCGACAGGGCGTCCCAACGTCGGGTGACGAAGAGCCTCACCAGGGGGCAGGCCCGGCGGCCCTCTCCGTCGGCCATGCTGTGGTACAGGAAGTCGACGACGGCCTGTGCCGCCGTCTCCAGCGACGCGGCTCTCCGAGGGGCCTTCCGGAGCTCCGCGCCACAGCGCACCATCTCGCTGAGGCCGAAAGCCGACAGATCAAACCCGACATCCCCCATGGCGTCACTTCCTGGCGAGCGTTCATGGCCGAAAACCACGGACTTCAGAGCCTATCCCGCTCCCGGGAAGGCCCACGGTGGAGCCCGGTACCCGGTACGTCCTCCTTCAGGCCTCGTCGCCGGCTCTCGTCGGCTCTCGTCCGGGTGTCCCGATCCGCTCCTCGACGGACCACGGAGGAACTCGCCCGGGAGGTGGAGGAGAAGGGCGGCGAGGGGAGCCGTCCCCGCGCGGCGCGGGGGTGCCGCCGCGCCGGGTTCCCGCGGAGGCGGCGGGAACCCGGCCGGAAACCGGTCGGCGGAGAGCGGCGCACCGGCCCGGTGCCGTGGTGGACCCTGGCGTGGGATCGCGGCGTGGGATCAGCGGTTGGGTTCGGTGGCGCTGATGTCGCCGAGCGCGGAGCCCCGGTCCCGTTCGACGGCGAGGTCGCCGAGGCTGACCACTCCCACCAGGGCCTCGCCGTGCAGGACCGGCAGCCGGCGCAGCGCGTGCTCCCGCATCAGGCGGACGGCCTCCTCGATGTCGTCGTCCGGGGAGCAGGTGACCAGGTCGGTGCTGTACACGTCCTGCACCGGCGTGGCTTCGACATCACGGGCATCGGCCATGGCCCGCACCACCAGGTCGCGGTCGGTGACCAGGCCGCGCAGCCGGTCGCCCTCGGCGACCAGCACGTCGCCGATGTCCTCCTCCCGCATCAGGCGGGCCACCTCGACGATCGGGGTCTGCGGCGTGACGGTGGTGGGATCGGCCGTCATGATCTCACTGATCTGCTGGGCCATCGACTCCTCCAAAACGATGTCGGGACGTTCCGGCGGCGTACTCCGTCGGCGGGCCACGAGTACCCGACGGAATCTCCTCGATGTCCTGTTACATCCCCATTGAACCGCTTGGGTGGCCCGCTCGGCATCCACCCGGAGCCACGGGGACGGAGCCGGCCGGGGCCATGGACCCCGACGCTCGGCCGCCGTGGGCGAGCGCCGTCGGGAGAGGGCGCGCGCCGCCTCCGCGGACCCGGACGAGCACGGCGCGCCCGGACACGTGGTGCGCGAGCGACGCCCGTGGCGGATGATCGGATCGAGGGCGGAGCGCGCACCCACCCGGTGTCGAGGCCCGCCGGCGAGCGCCTCGACGGAGGGGGTCGGACCCATGCCGACGACCCGGATCGGTTTCGTGGGGGCGGATCACGCCGCCGACAGGCACGCCGAGTCCCTCGCCCGCGTGGAGGACGTGGAGATCGCCGCGGTCGCCGAGCCGCGCCCCGGGATCCGCGAGGTCTTCGTCCGCCGGACCGGGGCCCGCCCCTACGCCGACCACGAGGCGATGCTGGACGCCGAGCGGCTGGACGCGCTCTACCTCTGCGTGCCCCCGTACACGCACGGCGCCCCGGAGGAGGCGGCGATCGAGCGCGGTCTGCCGTTCTTCGTCGACGTCCCCCTGTCGAGCACGGCGGAGACCGCCGAGCGGATCGCCGCGGCGGTGGACGAGCGCGGACTGATCACCGCGGCCGGCCACCACTGGCGTTGTCTCCCCACCACCGAGGAGGCCGCCCGACTGCTGGCCGACTCCCCGCCGGCCCTCGTCCTCGGACACTGGCTGGACCGCGCCCCGGACACCGGCCGGCGGCCGGACCAACGGACCTCCGGCGCTCTGCTGGTGGAGCGCGCCGCCCATCTGTTCGACCTCGCCCGTCTTCTCGTCGGCGAGTTCCGGGTGGTGCACGCCCAGGAGTCCCGCTGCCCGACGGCGGGCGACGACGACCCCCGTCACGCCGTCACCTGCGCGCTGCGCTTCGGCTCCGGCGCCGTCGGCACGCTGGCCTCCACCCGCCTGCTCCGCCGCGGTCGCCGCGCCGGCATGGAGTTCCTCTGCGACGGCACGGCCGTGGTGCTCACCGAACGCGACCTGACCGTCGACGACGGGGCCGGGCACCGGACCATCGTCCTGAGGAGCGACCCGTTCGTACGCGAGGACACCGACTTCGTCACCGCGGTGCGCGGCGGTCCCAACCGGATCCGCGCGCCCTACGAGGAGGCGCTGCGCACCCACCGGCTGACCCTGGCGGCCGTCGAGGCGCTGCGCGCGGACGGCCCGACGCCGGAGGGCCGAGGCGCCCCGCGGGCTCCGCTCGCCGACGGCGACGGCCGTGACTGAGCCGGCGCCGGACGGCCGGTGACGGACGGCCGGTGACGGACGGCCGGTGACGGACCGGACGGGTCGGGCTCGCCGCCGCCTCCGGTCGTCGCCGCGCGGCACGTGACGGCTTGTCAGACGGACCGGCACGCCCGCGTCGTCCACCCTCCATCGGGAGGTCCCGTGCCTGCACCGGGCACGGGCGGGTAAGCGTCGGTTGTGGAGCGGGAACGGTCTGGCGCACCGTCACGTGAACCGGCGCCCGATCGCCGCGCGTCCGATCGGAGGTGGCCCTGCGCGGCGACGCCCGCACCCGCGCCGATCCCCTCGCCCCCCGCTCCGACCTGGAAGACGCACCCCCGAGGACCATCCTGCGCAGACGGGAGCCGACCGGTGTTCTACAACGTGCTCAAGTACGCCCTGTTGGGACCGCTGCTGCGGCTGCTGTTCCGGCCCCGGATCGAGGGCCTGGAGAACGTCCCGGAGGAGGGCGCGGCGATCGTCGCCGGAAACCACCTGTCGTTCTCCGACCACTTCCTGATGCCCGCGATCCTCAAGCGGCGCATCACCTTCCTCGCCAAGGCGGAGTACTTCACCGGGCCGGGGCTGAAGGGCCGGCTGACGGCGGCGTTCTTCCGCAGCGCGGGGCAGATCCCGGTGGACCGCTCCGGCCGCGGCGCCGGACGGGCGGCGATCGAGGAGGGTCTGAAGGTGCTGCGCCGGGGCGAGTTGCTCGGCATCTATCCCGAGGGCACCCGGTCGCACGACGGACGGCTGTACCGGGGCCGGACCGGAGTCGCCGTCATGGCGCTCCGGGCAAAGGTGCCGGTGGTCCCGTGCGCCATGGTGGGCACGTTCGAGATCCAGCCGCCGGGCCGTGCCCTGCCGCGGATCGGACGGGTGACCATCCGCTTCGGCGAGCCCCTGGACTTCTCGCGCTTCGCGGGGATGCACGGTGACCGCACGGTGCTGCGCGCGGTCACCGACGAGATCATGTACGCGATCATGAGCCTCTCCGGCCAGGAGTACGTGGACCTGTACGCCCCCGACGCCAAGGCCGCGCAGGCGGCGGCACGGAGGAACGGCGACAACGCCGATCCGACTCCCGGGAACGCCTCGCGCTGAGACCGGACGCACGGGGCCCGTCTCCGCGGGGCCCGACCCACGCCCCGACGGCGGCCACCGCGCCCGGCCCTCCGACGCGCCGGACGGGCGGAACTCGGAGGCGGCCCGGAGACGGCGCGGAGGTCACGTCGGCGGGGTCCCGGGGGCGTCGTCCCCCCGTCCCGGCCGTCCCGGCGTGTCGCCGGACAGGGCCATGGACGTCAGGGCGCGCAGGCCGTTCTCCAGCTGCGTCACGTCGCCCGTGCCGAAGAGGGCCCGCTGGAGCAGGTACCCCTGGGCGGCGCCGATGAGGGTGCGGGCCACGTGGTCGGCCGGGACGTCGTCGCGCATCAGCCCCCGTCGCTGGTACGTCTCGACGATCCTCACCCACGCCCGCCGCACGCGCGCGTAGCCCTTCTCCAGGGCCTCGGCCAGCATCTCGTTCCGCAGCGTCTCCGCCCACACCTGGACCAGCAGGGGCGGCGGGACGTTCTCCTCCTCCTCGTCCCCCTGGACGATGCGCATCACCTCGCCGAGGACGCGGTCCGGGGTGGGCGGGTCGTCGGAGCGGGAGGCCGCGTCGAAGGCTCCCGCGACCTCCTCGAAGACCTCCAGGGCGATGGCGGCGATCAGCTCGTCCTTGCCGCGGAAGTAGCGGTAGACGGCACCGGCGGACAGGCCCACCTCCCGCAGGACGTCCTGCATGGACGTGGCGTGGAAGCCGTTGCGGGCGAAGCAGCGGCGGGCGCCGTCGAGGATCTGGCGGCGGCGGGCGTCGAGGTGCTCCTGGGATACGCGGGCCATGCGCCCAAGCTAAAACGAATGTTCATTCTTGACAAGGCGAGAGCCTCGGGAGCACGGTGACACCAGAAGAAAAACGAACGATCCTTCTCCGAGAATCGAGGCACGCCATGTCCTCCCCCTCCACCTCCCGCCGGCCTCCGTCCGCCGGCCGCGGCGCCGTCCTGGTCGCCGTGCTGGTGCCGGTGATCGCGGCCCTCGCCCTGTGGGCCTTCGCCTGGCCCGCCGCCCGGCTCGCACCTCGCGACCTGCCGGTGGGCGTCGCCGGTCCCGCCGCCGCGGCGGCCTCCCTGGAGAAGGACCTCGCCGCCCGGGACGGCGCCTTCGAGGTGCGCCGCCACGCCGACGAGGCGGCGGCCCGTGAGGCGATCGAGGAGCACGAGATCTACGGAGCCCTGGTCGTCTCCGACGGCGGTCCGAAGCTGCTCACCGCCTCCGCCGCGAGCCCCGTGGTCGCCCAACTGCTGCGCGAGGCGGTCGCCGGGCAGGCGCCGCCCGGCACCGAGGTCCGCGTCACCGACGTCGTCGCCGCCCCTCCCTCGGACCCGCGCGGCACGGCGTTCGGCGCGAGCCTGCTGCCCCTGTCCCTGGCGGGCGTCGCGACCGGGGTCCTGGTGTGGCGGCTCGGGCTGCGCGGCCCGTACGCCCCGGCCGCGCTCCTGGGGGCGGCCGTCCTGACGGGCGCCGTCGCCGTGGCGCTGGGCCACGGCCTGCTGGACGTCCTCGCCGGCGACCGGTGGGCGGAGGCCGGAACGCTCGCGCTGCTCACCCTGGCGATCGGCTCGACCGTGGCGGGGCTGGGCGCCCTGCTGGGCCCGGCGGGCGTCGGGCTCGGCGCCCTGGTGGTGGTGCTGCTCGGCAATCCGTTCTCCGGGGTCGCCTCGGCGCCCGAACTGCTGCCGGAGCCGGTCGGCCCGCTCGGCCAGTGGCTGCCCCCGGGCGCGGGCGGCACGATGCTGCGCTCGGTGACGTACTTCGCCGGCCACGGCGCCGCCGGTCCGGCGCTGGTGCTGACCCTGTGGTCGGTGCTCGGCCTGACGGCCGTCGCACTCGGCCGGCGGCGCGCGGCGGCGGGCTCGACGGGCACGGCCGCCGGCCCCGCGCGAGGCGCCTCCCCCACCCCGGCGGGCTGAACCGTCGGACCTCGAACGGGTCGTGCGTCACCGCCGCGGCGGGCGGCGGCGCACGGCCCTCTCGCGTCTCCGTCCGCCTCGCACGCGCCCCACGCGCCCGCTACACGCCCCGGTGCCCCGGGCGGCGCTCCCCGGCGGACGGGCCGGGGTGGTGGGCGGCGATGCCGAAGCGGCCCCGTTCGCCCGGAGCGGACGGCACCTCCCGCACGGCCGAGACCGTACTGATCACCTCGTCCCGCGCCGGCGCGTCCTGCTTCTCCAGTCGTTCCAGGTCAGCGGCGGCGACGAGGGCCACCAGCGGCTTCCCGTGACGCGTCACCACCACCCGCTCTCCGCCGTACACCACTCGGTTGATCAGGTCGGCGAGCTCCGCGCGGGCTTGCGTCACCGGAATTTCGTAGGCCATGCTCCCAGCATAACCAGATGTACGTCCTGTACATTCCGTACGTGGAGCCGTCCGGCATGCCCGCCGGACCGACGGAGGGACCTCCCATGGACCGCCCGATCGCCCGTTACGTCCTGCCCGAGTTCACCGAGCGCACCTCCTACGGGGTCCGGACCCTGGACCCGTACTCCAAGCTGCTGGAGGAGCGCATCGTCTTCCTCGGCACGCACATCGACGACGCCTCCGCCAACGACGTCATGGCCCAGCTCATCCACCTGGAGCACGCCGCGCCCGAGCGGGACATCTCGCTCTACATCAACTCCCCCGGCGGCTCCTTCACCGCGATGACCGCGATCTACGACACGATGCGGTTCGTCTCCTGCGACATCGAGACCGTCTGCCTGGGCCAGGCCGCCTCCGCCGCGGCCGTCCTCCTCGCGGCGGGCACCCCCGGCAAGCGCCTGGCCCTGCCCGGCGCGCGCGTGCTGATCCACCAGCCCTCCCTCGCCGAGCCGGTCCAGGGGCAGGCCCGGGACCTGGAGATCCACGCCCGGGAGATGCTGCGCACCCGCGAGAAGCTGGAGGAGATGCTCGCCCTCCACACCGGCCAACCGGAGGAGCGCGTCCGGCAGGACGTCGAACGGGACCTGTTCCTCGACGCCGAGGGCGCGGTGGCCTACGGGCTGGTGGACCGGCTGACGGTCGGGCGCAAGACGCCCCGCGCGGTGCGCGCGGCCGGATGATCGGGGGCGAGGGCCGTGCTGCCTCCCGAACTGCCGCCCCTGCCCGCGCTGACCCGGGCCGAGGGCGAACTGATCGACCGCTACCTGGAGGTGGTCGACCTGCTGGGCCGGATCAACCCGGCCCGGGGGCGCGACACCTACAGCGCCCTGCGCGCCGCCCAGGCGCTGGTGGGACGGGCGACCGCGCTGCGGGACGCGCTGACCGTGATGCACGACCGCGGCGAGACCGAGATCCACGCGGCCACCCTGACCCGGGCGCTGCGCGTGCTGGACGGCCCGCGGCGCACCTCCCTGGTCACCCCTCCGCCCGAACCGGAGGGCCGGCCGGGCTGAGGGAAGGGGCAACCGGGCCGGGGAGAGGGACGGCCGGGCCGAGGGGACCGTACCGGCCCGGCGGTGCGTGACCCCGCGGCGGAAGGGCTACCCGCAGCGGCATGAACTACCGTCGTGAGACGCCGCTGGAGCGCGACGACCGCAACTTCGTCGAACTGCTCCAGGAGCTGCGGGTCATCCAGACCGGCGTCCAGATCCTCTTCGCCTTCCTGCTCACGCTCGCCTTCACCCAGCGCTTCGACGAGCTGGACGCGGTGCAGCGCGGCACCTACGTCACGACGCTGCTGCTGGCCGTCGTCGCGTCCGTCCTGTTCACGGCCCCGGCCGCGCTGCACCGGGCGCTGTTCCGGCGAGGGGTGAAGCGACTGCTGGTCGAGGTGTCCTCGCGGCTGGCCGCCGCCGGTCTGGTGGTGCTCGCCCTCGCGCTGACCGGGTCGGTGCTGCTGGTGGTGGACGTGGTGCTGGGCCGGGCCGTGGGGATCGTGGTGGCGGCGTGCGTGCTCGCCTTCTGCGCGGCGGTGTGGGCCCTGCTGCCCCTGGGGATCCGGCGGCTCAGAACGGGGGATCGCGCGACGGGACGGCCTCCGGGGCCGCCGGCGGGAGGCCGGTGAAGTCCGTCGAGGGCGCGGGCCGGTGCGGACCGATCCGGCGCGGCGGGGTGTCCCGGGTCAGTCGAGCGAGGCCCGCAGGGGCAGGGTGATCCAGACGGTCTTGCCGCCCTCGGCGGTGGGCTCGACGGTGAGGCCGCCGCCGAGTTCGGCGGCGAGGGCGCGGACGATGGCCATGCCGCGCCCGTTGTCCTGCCGGACGGCGGCGGGCAGTCGCCGGGGCCGGCGCGGGTGGCTGTCGGTCACGCCGACCCGGAGCGTCTCGTCGTGCTCCAGGCGGACGTCGACGGTGAAGGTGGGCGACAGGCCGGAGGTGTGGACGACGGCGTTGGTGGCCAGTTCGGAGACGATGAGCCGGATGGTGTCCGCCAGATCGTTTCGGCCCGCCCCGCCCGCGATGCCCCACTCGGCGAGCGCGTCCGTGACGTATCTGCGCGCGGCCGTGACCGAGACCGGGACGCTGGGGAGGGTGACGGACGCTTCCTGATGATCTGCCATGGCGAGCCTCGTCCCTTTCCCATCGGGGCGGGACTCCGGCGCGGTGCCGGGCGTGTGGAGGCGGAACCGCCCTCGGATGGCTGCTTCGCGCCAGAGTGCCATCAGACGGACTCCGATGCGGTCGTTCCCCCGACATGTACCGATTTCTGTCGCCCGATGCGGTGAACTCTGCGCGGGGCACGTGGTGTTGACACGCGCGGCCCGCGCGGAGACCGCGTCCGGCTCCCCCTCCCGGTCCCGGCACGCCGCGCGCCGGGACCGGGCGGACCTCCGGTCAGGCCGCCGGTGCCGTACGGACGACGGTGGCGACGGCGGTGTCGAGTTCGACGTCCGTGAGGTCGGCGCGGGCGGTCAGCCTCAGTCGGGAGACGCCGTCGGGCACCGAGGGCGGCCGGAAACAGCCCACGGCCAGCCCGGCGTCCCGGCAGTCGGCGGCCCAGCGGAGGGCCGCCTCCGGGGAGGGGGCGCGTACGGAGACCACGGCGGCGTCCGGGCGGGTGGCGTCCAGACCGGCGGCCGTCAGCCGCTCGTACAGCCCTCCGGCGGCCTCGCGGACGCGGTCGGCTCGGGCGGGTTCGCGGCGCAGCAGCCGCAGCGCCGCGAGGGCCGCGCCGGTGGCGGCCGGGGCCAGGCCGGTGTCGAAGACGAAGGTGCGGGCGGTGTTGACCAGGTGGTCGATCACCCGGGCCGGCCCGAGCACGGCGCCGCCCTGACTGCCCAGGGACTTGGAGAGGGTGACGGTGGCCACCACGTCCGGGGCGCCGGACAGGCCCGCGGCGTGGGGGGCGCCCCGGCCTCCCTCGCCCAGGACGCCGAGGCCGTGCGCGTCGTCCACCAGCAGCGCGGCGCCGTGTTCGCGGCAGACGGCGGCCAGTTCGGGCAGCGGCGCGGCGTCGCCGTCGACGGAGAAGACGGCGTCGGTGACGGCCAGGGCACGGCCGTCGAACCCGTCGAGCGCCTTGCGGACGGCGTCGGGGTCGGCGTGCGGGACGACGGCGACCCCGGCACGGGACAGGCGGCATCCGTCGATCAGGGAGGCGTGGTTGGCGGCGTCGGAGACCACCAGGGTGTCGCGTCCGGTCAGGGCGGTGACGGCGGCGAGGTTGGCGGCGTAGCCGGAGGAGAACACCAGGGCGGCCTCGAAACCGCAGAAGTCGGCGAGTTCCGCCTCCAGTTCGGCGTGCAGTTCGGTGCTGCCGGTGACCAGGCGGGAGCCGGTGGCGCCCGCGCCCCATCGGCGCGCGGCGTCCGCCGCGGCCTCGGTGACCTCGGGGTGCCGGGCCAGCCCCAGGTAGTCGTTGCCGGCGAGGTCGAGCGGGGCGGAGTCGGCGGAGCGGGGGCGCAGGGCGCGCACCAGGCCCGCGCGGCGGCGCTGTTCGCGCGCCTCCTCCAACCAGCCGAACGGGTCCCCGGGAGCCGGGGAGGAGTTCCGGGAGTCCTGCGGCATGGGGCCGTTCCTCGCCTTCCGTCGGGTCTGCCCAAAGGTAGCCGCGGACGCACCCGTACAGGGTGTGGTGATTCACACATCTTCCACACGGCCGGTTGTGGGATGCGGCCTTGGCCGCGGGCGGTGGGGTAGGACAGGATCGGCGCCATGGACCTGCTGAACACGCTGGTGGACAAAGGGCTGCGGCGCGAGCTGCCCACACGCGACGAGGCGCTGGCCGTGCTGGCCGGTTCCGACGACGACCTGTTGGACGTGGTGGCCGCGGCCGGGAAGGTGCGGCGCCACTGGTTCGGCCGGCGCGTGAAGCTGAACTACCTGGTCAACCTGAAGTCGGGGCTGTGCCCGGAGGACTGCTCCTACTGCTCCCAGCGGCTGGGGTCGAAGGCCGACATCCTGAAGTACACCTGGCTGAAGCCGGAGGAGGCCGCCGCGGCGGCCGACGCGGGCGTGGCCGGAGGCGCCAAGCGGGTGTGCCTGGTGGCCAGCGGACGCGGGCCCACCGACCGGGACGTGGACCGGGTGTCGCGGACCATCGCCGCCATCAAGGAACGGAACCAGGACGTGGAGGTGTGCGCCTGCCTCGGCCTGCTCTCCGAGGGACAGGCCGAGCGGCTGCGCGAGGCCGGCGCGGACGCCTACAACCACAACCTCAACACCTCCGAGGCCACCTACGGCGACATCACCACCACCCACACCTACGCCGACCGCGTGGAGACGGTCCGGCAGGCGCAGGCGGCCGGCCTGTCGGCCTGCTCGGGGCTGATCGCGGGCATGGGCGAGTCGGACGAGGACCTGGTGGACGTGGTCTTCGCGCTGCGCGCGCTGGACCCGGACTCGGTGCCGGTGAACTTCCTCATCCCCTTCGAGGGCACGCCGCTGGCCAAGGAGTGGAACCTCACCCCGCAGCGCTGCCTGCGCATCCTGGCGATGGTCCGCTTCGTCTGCCCCGACGTGGAGGTCCGGCTGGCCGGCGGGCGCGAGGTGCACCTGCGGTCGCTGCAACCGCTGGCCCTGCACCTGGCCAACTCCATCTTCCTGGGCGACTACCTCACCAGCGAGGGCCAGGCGGGCAAGGCGGACCTGGAGATGATCGCCGACGCGGGCTTCGAGGTGGAGGGCGCCGGCGAGCGGACCCTGCCCGAGCACCGCTCGGACGCGCCGGCCGGCGGCTGCGGCGGGCACGGCGACGGCGGTCGCGGGCCGTGCGGCGGCGCGGGCGGCGACGGCGCCACCGAGGGCACGGGCGCCTGCGGAGGCGTCCCGACGGCCGGGCGGGCCCGCACCGATCTGGTGGCGGTGCGGCGGCGCGGCGCGGGCACGGAGCTGCCCCCCAATGCCTGACGCGCCACTCCCCCTCTCCCTCGAGCTCTCCCCCGAAACACCCGGAACGCCCGGCACCGCCCCGGGGCTCTCCCCCGACGAACTGCTCGACCTCGACCGCCGTCACGTCTGGCACCCCTACGGTCCGATGCCGGGCCGCTCCGAACCGCTGGTGGTCTCCTCGGCCTCCGGGGTCCGGCTGCGGCTGGCGCGGCCGGCGTGGGGGCGCGAGGAACTGGTCGACGGCATGTCGTCGTGGTGGGCGGCCGTTCACGGCTACAACCACCCGGTGCTCAACGACGCGGTGCGCGCCCAACTGGAGCGGATGAGCCACGTGATGTTCGGCGGGCTCACGCACGAACCGGCCGTACGGCTGGTCAAGCGGCTGGTGGACGTCGCGCCGGAGGGTCTGGAACACGTCTTCCTCGCCGACTCCGGTTCGGTGTCGGTCGAGGTCGCCGTGAAGATGTGCCTGCAGTACTGGCGTTCGCTCGGCAGGCCCGACAAGCGGCGGCTGCTGACCTGGCGCGGCGGCTACCACGGGGACACCTGGCAGCCGATGTCGGTGTGCGACCCGGAGGGCGGCATGCACCACCTGTGGTCGGGGGTGCTGCCGGAGCAAATCTTCGCGGACGCGCCGCCGGACGGCTTCGACGCCGAGCCCGACCCGGCGTACGCCGCGCACCTGAGGGAGACGATCGCCTCCCACGCCGAGGAGTCGGCCGCGGTCATCGTGGAGCCCGTGGTGCAGGGCGCGGGCGGGATGCGCTTCCACTCCCCCGCCTACCTGCGGGTGCTGCGCGAGGCGTGCGACGAGCACGACGTGCTGCTGGTGCTGGACGAGATCGCCACCGGCTTCGGGCGGACGGGCGCGCTGTTCGCGTCCGACCACGCGGGGATCTCCCCCGACGTGATGTGCGTCGGCAAGGCGCTGACCGGCGGCTACCTGACGATGGCCGCGACGCTGTGCACGGCGCGGGTCGCGGAGGGCATCTCGCGGGGCGAGGTGCCGGTGCTGGCCCACGGACCGACCTTCATGGGCAACCCGCTGGCGGCGGCGGTCGCCGGCGCCTCGCTCGACCTGCTGCTCGGGCAGGACTGGGCGGGCGAGGTGAAGCGGATCGAGACGGGGCTGCGCGAGGGGCTCGCCGAGGCGGCCGGGCTGCCCGGGGTGCGGGACGTGCGGGTGCTCGGGGCGATCGGCGTGGTCCAGTTGGACCACGAGGTGGACATGGCGGCGGCGACCGAGGCGGCGGTCCGCGCGGGCGTGTGGCTGCGGCCGTTCCGCGACCTGGTCTACACAATGCCGCCGTACGTCACCGGCGACGAGGACGTGGCGCGGATCGCGACCGCGGTGTGCGCGGCGGCGCGCGCGGGCTGAGCACACGCCGAGGGGCAGGGGACGAGGGCCGCGAGGCCCGGGGAATCGAGGAGAGGCGCGAGGATGTCGGTGCTGGTCGTCACCGGAACGGGTACGGAGGTCGGCAAGACCGTGGTCACGGCGGCGCTGGCCGCCACGGCCGTGGCGGCGGGCCGCTCGGTGGCCGTGCTCAAGCCCGCGCAGACCGGGGTCGCCGAGGGCGAGCCCGGGGACGTGGCCGAGGTGCGGCGGCTGGCCGGCGCGGACGTGACCGCCGTGGAACTCGCCCGCTACCCCGAGCCGTTGGCGCCCGAGACCGCGGCGCGGCGCGCGGGCCTGCCCCGGGTGCACCCCGAGGCGGTGGCGGAGACGGTGCGGACGCTGGTCGAGGAGCACGATCTGGTGCTGGTCGAGGGCGCAGGCGGGCTGCTGGTGCGCTTCGACGACCGGGGCTCGACCCTCGCCGACGCGGCCCGGCTGCTGGGGGCTCCGGTGCTGGTGGTCGCCGCGGCCGGTCTGGGCACCCTGAACGCCACGGCGCTGACGACGGAGGCGCTGCGGTCCCGGGACCTGGAGTGCGCCGGGGTGGTGGTCGGGAGTTGGCCGCGCGATCCGGACCTCGCGGCCCGCTGCAACCTGGCCGACCTTCCGGTCGCGGCGGACGCCCCCCTGGTGGGGCTGGTGCCGCAGGGGGCGGGTGCCCTGGACCCCTCGGTCTTCCGGCGGCGGGCCGCAACGTGGCTCTCCCCGGAGGTGGGCGGCACCTGGAAGGGCGTGGAGGCGTCCGCGGAGGCAGACTGGGAGTGACCCGTCCGATCGGAGGGTTCCCATGACGGCTCGCGGCGACAGGACCGTCCGCGGCGACTCCCGAAACGGTGCCGCGCCGAGGCTCGGCACCGTGCGCCATCCGCTCTTCGCGCGCTTCTACGCCCGCCTCGCCCCGGTGCTGGACGTCCGGGCGGGCATCGGGGCGCACCGGGCCGAGCTGCTGACCGGGCTCTCCGGCCGGGTGGTCGAGGTCGGGGCGGGCAGTGGGCTGAACTTCCCCCTCTACCCGGCCGGTGTCCGCGAGGTGGTGGCCGTCGAGCCGGAGCCCCGGCTGCGGCGGGCGGCGGTGGACGCGGCGCGGAAGGCCGCCGTCCCGATCTCCGTGGTGCCGGGGTTGGCGGAGGCGCTGCCCGCGGCCGACGGGGAGTTCGACGCGGCCGTGGTGTCGCTGGTGCTGTGCTCCGTACGGGATCCCGACCGCGCCCTGGCGGAGCTGCGGCGGGTGCTGCGGCCGGGCGGCGAGTTGCGCTTCTACGAGCACGTCCGGGCGGCGGGCCCGGCGGGAGCCGCCCTGCAACGGGCGCTGGACCGCACGGTGTGGCCGCGGCTCTTCGGCGGCTGCCACACCGGTCGGGACACGGTCGCCGCGATCGGGGCGGCGGGGTTCGTCTCCGTCTCCCACCGGCGGCTGCGCGTGCCGGAAGGCGGTGTGCCGACCCCGGTCTCGGCGCACGTCCTGGGCAGCGCGCGGCGGCCGTAGCGGGTGCGCCGGACGTCGACCGGCGCGGGGCGGAGCGGACGTCAGAGGGTCCAGCCGCGCAGTTCGGCGGCGATGGCGCGGACGTCCGCGGTGCCGTCCTTGACCAGCCGGGCCAGGTCGCGGACCTGCTCAGGCAGGACGGCGACCTTCAGCCCGCTCGCCACCAGGTAGGCGTAGGCGACGGCGGAGGCGAACAGGGCGTTGGACCGCTCCAGCGCCGGAACGTGCAGCAGGAGTTGGAGCAGCGCGGCGGCGCGGTCGTGGGGGTCGGGGTAGACGGGACGGTCGAAGATGGTCGCCTCGTGGCGGGCGACCGCGGCGACGAGGGCGCCGTAGTCGGTCACGCGCGGATCGCCGGGGGTCTTGTCCTCGGCGAGCATGAGCAGCCAGGGGAGGTCGATGCGGAGCGTCACGAAGGCCGGTGACCCTCGCGTTCCCGGCCGAACTCCTCGGCGAAGACGGCCTCGTACTGCTTCATGAAGTCGGCCGCCGCGTCGACGAAGGTGTGCCCCACCTCGCCCGCGTCCCGGCGGACGAGTTCCTCGATGTAGCGGTTCACGCTGATGCCCCGCTGGAGCGCCCGCCTGCGGGCGGTCTCCGCGGTCGCCTCGTCCACGCGGACGTTCAACTGGGTCTTGGCCACACCACCACGCTAGCGCCGATGTGCTAGCATCGGCAAGCGGCCCGGCCGGCCGCCCCGGACTCCGCCACGTCCCGGAGCCGCCACGTCCCGAGGTCGCCATTTCCCGGAGCCGTCCGGTGGATGCGCCGCCGCGCACCGGGTACGGCACTGGTGACGGTTCCCGCCGGGGAGCCGTCCGTCCGACGACCGGGAGGTGCGGTGTCCACGGAGGCGGAGAAGACGCGCGAGGTGCCGGAGGGCGGGCGGGTCGCCGCCCGGGCCCGCTCGCTGACCAAGACGTACGGCAGCGGCGAGGCCGCCGTGGTGGCGCTGGACTCGGTGGACGTCGACATCGCCACCGGCCGGTTCACGGCGGTGATGGGTCCCTCCGGTTCGGGCAAGTCGACGCTGATGCACTGCCTCGCCGGCCTGGACACGGTCACCGGCGGGCGGGTGTGGGTGGGCGACACGGAGATCACCGGGCTCGGCGACCGGGAGCTCACGCGGCTGCGGCGCGACGAGATCGGTTTCGTCTTCCAGTCGTTCAACCTCCTGCCCACCCTGACCGCGCGGGAGAACATCACCCTGCCCATGGACATCGCGGGCCGCGCCCCGGACCCGCGGTGGCTGGACACGGTGATCGACACGCTCCGCCTCCGCGACCGCCTGGAGCACCGGCCCACCCAGCTCTCCGGCGGCCAGCAGCAGCGCGTGGCGTGCGCCCGCGCGCTGGCCTCCCGCCCCAGACTCGTCTTCGCGGACGAGCCGACCGGGAACCTCGACTCGCGCTCCGGCCTGGAACTGCTGGACTTCCTGCGCCGAGCCGTGGACGACCTGGGACAGACGGTGGTGATGGTCACCCACGATCCCGGCGCCGCCGCCCACGCCGACCTGGTCCTCTTCCTCGCCGACGGGCGGATCGTCGACGAGATGCCCGAGCCCACCGCGGAGGCCGTCCTGGAGCGCATGAAGCGGTTCGACCCCGTCCGGCAGTACTGACGCCGCCGCCGGTGTCCGGTACGCCGGCGCCGGGGCGCGTTCCGAGAACACCGAGGAGGAGCCATGGACAGACCGTTCCGTTTCGGCGTCAACCTGGTCACCCCCGACTCCGGCGACGCGTGGCGCGCGAAGTGCCGCCGCGCCGAGGCGCTGGGGTACGACGTGCTGCTCGTGCCCGACCACCTGGGCGCGCCCGCGCCGTTCCCGGCCCTGGTCGCCGCGGCCGAGGCGACCGAGCGCCCCCGGGTGGGCACCTTCGTCCTCAACGCGGGCTTCTGGAACCCGACCCTCCTGGCCCGGGAGGTCGCCACCTGCGACCGGCTCACCGGCGGGCGGCTGGAGGTGGGCCTGGGCACCGGGTACGTGCGCTCCGAGCACGAGCGGGCCGGGCTGCCCTGGGGGTCCCCGGGCGAGCGGGTGGACCGCCTGGAGCACACCGTCGCCGAGTTGGAGCGGCTGCTGGCCGACCCCGAGCACGTCCCGGCGCCCGAGCAGCGCCCCCGGCCGCCCCTGATGGTCGGCGGCAACGGCGATCGGGTGCTGCGGCTGGCCGCCCACCGCGCCGACATCGCCGCCTTCACCGGGGCGCGCCAGGCCGCCGGCGCGCCGGACGGCACCCTCCACCTGATCTCCCCCGTCGAGCTGGAGGAGCGGGTGGCCGCCTACCGCGGCTTCGCCGCCGGACGGCAGGAGCCCGCGGAGCTGAACTACCTCGTCCAGCGGGTGGAGATCACCCGGGACCGGCGCGCGGTGGCCCGCGAGCTGGCCCCGTACGCCCCGGGCGTGACGGAGGACGAACTCCTGGAGCACCCTGCCCTGCTCACCGGTGGTGTCAAGGAGATCGCGGAGCAGGTGCGCGCCCACCGCGAGCGGTACGGCTTCACCTACATCTGTGTCCTCGAACCGTGGATGGAGGCCTTCGGCCCGGTGATCGAGGAGCTGCGGAACGGCTGATGCCCGCATGGTGAAATTCTTCTCTTCCCTCACCCGGCCGCTGCTGGGATGTCCGCATGGACGATCTTTCGAACGGTTCCGGATTCCGAATCCGCACGGCGACGGCGGCGGACGTCGACGCCGTCCTGGCCTTCTGGAAGGAGGCCGCCAAGGGGACGAGCGTCAGCGACGACCGCGCGGGCGTGACGCGGCTGATCGAGCGGGACCCGGACGCGCTGCTGCTGGCCGAGCGGGACGGGGAGCGGTCGGAGCCGGTGGTCATCGGCTCGGTGATCGCCGGTTTCGACGGCTGGCGCTGCCATCTGTACCGGCTCGCGGTCCATCCGGCGCACCGTCGCCGCGGTGTGGCCTCGGCCCTGCTGAGGGCGGCCGAGGAGCGGTTCGGCGCGCTGGGCGGGCGGCGTGGCGACGCCATGGTGCTCGACGACAACGAGGTGGCCCACCGGGCGTGGCGTGCCGCGGGCTACGCGCCGCAGCCGCGGTGGAGCCGCTGGGTGAAGCCGCTGGGCTGAGCGGGACGGCCCGCGGGGGCCGGAGGGGGGCGCGGCCGTTCGCCTACGATGGACAGCCCCCCGGTCGTGCGGAAGAAAGGTGTGTGAGCGTCCGCCCATGGGCGAGCCTCCTGGTAGCAGAACCAGCCACCACCGAGCGGACCTCTCCGCCCTGCCCGATCATGGGACGGGGGTGACCCGATGACCGAAGTCCTCCTCCTGCTCCTGGCCCTGCTGCTGACACTCGCCTGCTCCGTGTTCGTCGCGGCGGAGTTCTCGCTGACCACCGTCGAGCGCAGCGAACTGGAACGGGCCGTCGAACGCGGCGAGCCGGGTGCCGACAGCGCCCTGCGGGCGGTGCGGTCGCTCACCTTCCAGCTCTCCGGGGCCCAACTCGGCATCACCGTGACCGGTCTGATCATCGGCATGCTCGCCGAGCCCTCGATCGCCCGGCTGCTCGCCGGCCCGCTGCGGGCGGTCGGTCTGCCCGCCTCGGCGGCGTCCTCGACGGCGCTGGTGCTGGGCACCGCGGTGTCCACCGTGCTGCTGATGGTCGTCGGCGAGCTGGTGCCGAAGAACTGGGCGATCTCCCGGCCGCTGCCGGTCGCCCGCAAGGTGGCCGTCCCCCAGCGCGTCTTCAGCGCCGCCTTCCGGCCGCTGATCACCCATCTGAACAACACCGCCAACCGGGTGCTGCACCGGCTCGGCCTGGAGCCCACCGAGGAGCTGGCCTCGGCCCGCTCGCCCCAGGAGCTGGTGGCGCTCGCCCGCCACTCGGCGAGGGAGGGCGCGCTGGAGGCGGACACCGCGGAGCTGTTCGTCCGCACCATCCAGCTCTCCGAGCTGACGGCGCAGAGCGTGATGACGCCCCGGGTGCAGGTGACGGCCCTGGAGGAGCACACCACCGCCGAGGACGTGGTCAACCTCTCCCGGGCGACGGGGCTGTCCCACTTCCCGGTCTACCGCGGCAACCTCGACACCGTGATCGGCATCGCCCACGTCAAGGACGTGATCGCCGTCCCCGCCGACCGCCGCCCCGACCACCCGGTCACCGAACTGCTGCGCGAGCCGGTGCTCGTGCCGGAGTCGCTGACCGTGGACCGGCTGCTGGACCGGCTGTCGGGGAAGAACAGCATCGCGGTGGTGATCGACGAGTACGGCGGCACGGCCGGTGTCGTCACCCTGGAGGACATCATCGAGGAGGTCGTGGGCGAGGTCCGCGACGAGCACGACCCGCTCCAGACGCCCGACCTCGTCCCCGCCGGCGAGGACGAGGAGGGCCACACGCTCTACGACGCCGACGGCGCGGCCCGCATCGACCAGTTGGAGAACATCGGCATGCGCGCGCCGGAAGGCCCGTACGAGACCCTGGCCGGACTGATCGCCACCGAGCTGGGCCGGATTCCGGTCGTGGGCGACACCCTGGAGGTCGCCGACTGGCGCCTGGAGGTCGTGGACGCGACCGGCCGGCGGGCCGCCAAAGTGCTCCTGACCGCGCCCGCGCCGGTGATGGTCGACACCTACGGCGCCGACCACCTCTACAGCGGCGCGCGCCACCACGGTCCCGACGTCGTCGGTGCCGCGACCGACGACGGCGACGAAGGGGAGACGCGCCGGTGACCGCCGTCCAACTGCTGATCGGTCTGTTGACGCTGGTCGCCAACGCCTTCTTCGTGGGCGCCGAGTTCGCGATGATCTCCGTGCGCCGCAGCCAGATCGAGCCGCTCGCCGAGCGGGGGGAGAAACGGGCGCGCGGCGTGGTGTGGGGTCTGGAGCACGTGTCGGCGCTGATGGCCGCCGCGCAGTTGGGCATCACGCTGTCCACGCTGGTGCTGGGCGTGGTCGCCGAGCCCGCGATCGCGCACCTGCTGGAGCCGGTCTTCCACCTCGTGGGCGTTCCGGAGGGCCTGATCCACCCGATCGCCTTCGTGATCGCGCTGGGGGTGGCGACGTACCTGCACATGCTGTTCGGCGAGATGGTGCCGAAGAACATCGCGCTGGCGGCCCCCGAGCGGGCCGCGCTGCTGCTCGGGCCGCCGCTGGTCGCCGTCACCAGGACCCTGCGGCCGGTGATCTTCGGCATCAACGCCCTGGCCAACGGCCTGCTGAAGCTGCTGCGGGTGGAGCCCAAGGACGAGGTGGCCTCGACCTACTCCGACGACGAGCTGGCCCGCCTCGTGGCGGACTCCAGCGAGGCCGGACTGCTGGACGAGCGCTCCACGGAGCGGCTGCGCGACGCGCTGGAGCTGGGCCGTCGCCCGGTGGCCGAGGTCGTCCGTCCCACCCACCGCGTCGTCTTCGCCCGGTTCGGGATCACCCCCGAGGGTCTGGAGCAGCTCTCCGCCCGCAGCGGCTTCTCCCGCTTCCCGGTGGTGGACAACGGCGGCCGGGCGCTGGGCTACCTGCACGTCAAGGACGCGCTCGACGCCTCGCCGCGCGACATGCCGTTCCCCGTCTCCGCCCTGCGGCCGATCGCCCGGGTGCGGGCGACGACGCCGCTGGACGACGTGCTGGGCGCGATGCGCAGCAGCGGCACCCACCTCGCGGCGGTGATCGGCTCCGACGGCCGGGTCGCCGGGCTGGTCACCATGGAGGACGTGCTGCGCGAGCTGGTGGGCCGCTGACCGAACGGGCCCCGCCCGCGCCGGATGGACGGACGGCGACGGGCGGGCCGCGCGGAGCGACGTACCGAGCGGTCGGTTACCATGACCTCCGCCATGGACAGCACACCCACCCCTTCCGCCCCATCCGTCGTCACCAGTTTCGTCGCCCTGGGGGACTCGTTCACCGAGGGCATGTCGGACCTGCTGCCGGACGGCACCTACCGAGGCTGGGCCGACCTGCTCGCCGACCGCCTCGCCGCGCGCACCGACGGCTTCCGGTACGCCAACCTGGCGGTGCGCGGCAAACTGATCGGACAGATCGTCGAGGAGCAGGTGGACGTCGCCGCCGCCATGGGCGCGGACCTGGTGACGCTGGTCGGCGGCCTCAACGACGTCCTGCGCCCGAAGTGCGACATGGGCCGGGTGTGCGGGCTGCTGGAGCAGTCCGTGGCCAAGCTGGCCCCGAACTGCGGGCGGCTGGTGCTGATGCGCAGTCCGGGGCGGCGCGGACCGGTCCTGGAGCGGTACCGGGCGCGGATGGAGCACCTGTTCTCGCACCTCGACGCCTTGGCCGAGGAGTACGGCGCGCTGGTGGTGGACCTGTACGGCTGCGACGCGCTGAGCGACCCGCGGATGTGGGCGGAGGACCGGCTGCACCTGACCTCCGAGGGGCACCGACGGGTCGCCGAGGCCGTCTGGCAGCGGCTCGGGTACCCGGCCGAGTCGGACTGGCGGGAGGATCTGCCGGCCGCGGTGCCGCCCCACTGGTACGCGCGCCGCGTCGAGGACCTGCGGTTCACGCGGCGGCACCTGCTCCCCTGGATCGGGCGGCGACTGACCGGACGCTCCTCCGGCGACGGGCGCGCGCCCAAGCGGCCCGACCTGGCGCCCCTGGCCCCGGCCGTGGACCGGGGCAGGTACCCGGCGCCGGACCTGGGGCCGCTCGCCTGCGAGGACACCCCGTAGAATCCCCGGGTGTGACCGACAAGCCGCGCATCCCGAACGTCCTGGCCAACCGCTACGCCTCCGCCGAGCTGGCCCGTCTGTGGTCCCCCGAGCAGAAGGTGGTGTTGGAGAGGCGTCTGTGGCTGGCGGTGCTGCGGGCCCAGAAGGACCTGGGCGTGTCGGTGCCGGACGAGGCCCTGGCCGACTACGAGCGGGTCCTGGAGGACGTCGACCTGGCCTCGATCGCCGAGCGCGAGAAGGTCACCCGCCACGACGTGAAGGCGCGGATCGAGGAGTTCAACGCCCTCGCCGGGCACGAACACGTCCACAAGGGCATGACCTCCCGGGATCTGACCGAGAACGTCGAGCAGCTCCAGATCCGGCTGTCGCTGGAGCTGGTCCGCGACCGCGCCGTCGCCGCCCTGGCCCGGCTGGGCCGGCTGGCCGCCGAGCACTCCGCGCTGGTGATGGCCGGACGCTCCCACAACGTGGCCGCGCAGGCCACGACGCTGGGCAAGCGCTTCGCGACCGCCGCCGACGAGCTGCTGGTGGCGTACGCCCGGCTGGAGGAGCTGCTGGGGCGCTACCCCCTGCGCGGCGTCAAGGGCCCGGTGGGCACCTCCCAGGACATGCTGGACCTGCTGGGCGGCGACACGGAGAAGCTGGCCGAGCTGGAGCGGCGGATCGCCGCGCACCTCGGCTTCGGGCGCATCCTCACCTCCGTCGGCCAGGTCTATCCGCGCTCGCTGGACTACGAGGTGGTGACCACGCTGGTGCAGCTGGCCGCGGCGCCCTCCTCGCTGGCGAAGACGATCCGGCTGATGGCCGGCCACGAGCTGGTGACCGAGGGCTTCAAGCCGGGCCAGGTCGGCTCCTCCGCGATGCCGCACAAGATGAACACCCGCTCCTGCGAGCGCGTCAACGGCTTCGCCGTCATCCTGCGCGGCTACGCCTCGATGGTCGGCGAGCTCGCGGGCGACCAGTGGAACGAGGGCGACGTCTCCTGCTCGGTGGTGCGCCGTGTCGCCCTGCCCGACGCCTTCTTCGCCCTCGACGGCCTGTTGGAGACCTTCCTGACGGTGCTGGACGAGTTCGGCGCGTTCCCGGCGGTCGTGGCCCGCGAGCTGGACCGCTACCTGCCGTTCCTGGCCACCACCAAGGTGCTGATGGGCGCGGTGCGGGCCGGGGTGGGCCGGGAGACGGCCCACGAGGCCATCAAGGAGCACGCGGTCGCCTCGGCGCTGGCGCTGCGCGAGGGCGCCGAGCGCAACGAGCTGCTGGACCGCCTGGCCGCCGACGAGCGCATCCCGCTGGACCGGGAGGAACTCGACGCCCTGCTGGCCGACCGGCTGTCCTTCACCGGCGCGGCCGGTGACCAGGTCGCCTCGGTGGTGGCCCGGATCGAGGAGATCGCCAAGCGTCACCCGGACGCCGCCGCCTACACCCCCGGCGCGATCCTCTGACCGGTCCGTCCGACTGACGACGGCCCTCCCGGGAAGGAGAACCCCGCGGAACGACCGCCGGGAGGGCCATGTCGAAGAACGCGCCGAGGAACACGCCGGAGAGGGCGACGACCGGGAGGACCGGGAGGACGACGACGGTGCGGAGGAACTCCGGGGAGACGGCTCCCGAGAGGAGCATGTCCGGCGAGGAGATGGAGGAGCTGCGCTCCCGCACCGTCCCGGACGTGGTGGCCGAGGGGCTGCGCGTGCTGTTCTGCGGGATCAACCCGGGGCTGACGACCGCTCGGCTGGGCCACCACTTCGCCCACCCGGGCAACCGTTTCTGGCCGGTGCTGCACGCCTCCGGCTTCACGCCCCGGCGGCTGAAGCCCTCGGAGCAGCACGAACTGCCGGCGTACGGCCTGGGCATCACCAACATCTCCCCCCGCCCCACCGCCCGCGCCGACGAGCTGACCGCCGAGGAGTACCGCGAGGGCGGGCGCGTGCTGATCGAGAAGGTGGCACGGCTGCGTCCGGCCTGGCTGGCGGTGGTCGGGGTGACCGCCTACCGGGCCGCCTTCGGCGACCGGAAGGCCCGGATCGGCCCCCAGGAGGCGGCGATCGGCGACACCCGGGTCTGGGTGCTGCCCAACCCCAGCGGGCTCAACGCCCACTGGACGCTGGAGACGATGGCCGAGGAGTACGGCCGGCTACGGGCCGCCGCGTTCGACGGCCCGCGCTGACGGCGGCCGGCCGCGCCCTCGGGTCGGGCGCCGCGGCGGCGACACCCCGTGCTCGCCGCCGCGCCAGGGTCGCCGTGCTCGCGCCGGAGGTCCTCCGGCGGGGCGTCGGCCGGCGTCGGAGGGCTCCCCCGACGCTCGCCGTGCCGGCACTCGCCGGATACCATCCGGCCACGGATGTGCACTACCGGGAGGCGAACGTTGGGGCGGCTCACCGGCAGGGATCCCTCCCTGCTGCGCAGGATCAACTCCACGGTCGTCCTGCGGGCTCTGCGCGCCGCCGACGGCTCACCGACCCTGTCCGACCTGGCCCAGGCCACGGAACTGTCCCGTCCGACGGTCGAGGGCGTGGTCGAGCAGTTGGTGGCGGCCGGGCTGGCGGCCGAGGCGACCTGCGGGCCCGGCGACGTCCGGCGGCAGGGCCGGCCGGCGCGCCGCTACCGCTTCCGGGCCGAGGCCGGCCACCTGCTCGGCATCGAGGTCGGTCCGCACCGGGTGTCCGCGGTCCTCGCCGACCTGTCCGGGCGCCGGCTGGGCGCGGCCGGGCGGGAGGTGGCCGACCGGGCTCCGGCCGAGGAGCGGCTGGAGCAGGTGCGCGGCGTGGTCGCCGACCTGCTGCGCGCCTGCGAGGTGCCGTGCGGCTCCCTGCGAGCGGTGGGGGTGGGCAGTCCGGGGATCGTGGAGGCCGACGGCACGGTGCGGCTGTGCACCGCGCTGCCGGGGTGGACCGGATTGCCGCTGGGCGAGCGGCTGCGACGCTCGTTCCGCTGCCCGGTGCTGGTGGAGAACGACGCGAACGCCGCCGCGTTGGCCGAACATTGGAAGGGCGCGGCCGTCGGTTCCCAGGACGTGGTCTTCGTCCTGGCGGGGTTGAGCCCGGGCGCCGGTTCGCTGATCGGCGGACGGTTGCACCGGGGGTTCGGCGGCGCGGCCGGGGAGATCGGCGCGCTGCACCTGCTGGGTCGTGAGGCCGCCCCGGAACACCTGCTGTCGACGACCGGCGAGCCCCTGCATCCGCTGGACGAGGCGGCGGTGGCGGAGGTCTTCGCCCTCGCCCGCCGGGGGGACGAGCGGGCGCGGCAGGCCGTGGACCGGTTCATACGGCGGCTGGTGCACGACGTGGCGGCGCTGGTGCTGGCCCTCGACCCCGAGTTGGTGGTCGTCGGCGGTTGGGCCACCGGGCTGGACGGGGTACTGGACCCGCTCCGCCGCGAGTTGGAGCGCTACTGCCTGCGTCCGCCGCGGGTCGAGCTCTCCCGGCTCGGGGTGGACGCCATCGCCACCGGCGCGCTGCGGCTGGCGCTCGACCGCGTCGAGGAGGAACTGTTCACCGTGGAGGGCACCGGCACCCGCTGACGCGTCCGGGGGCGCCCGGTTTTCCGGGGCGCCCCGCACCGGGGCCGTCGGCCCGTCAGCTCGCCATCAGGGAGACCCCGCCGGCGTCCCCGAAGGTCAGCCGGCAGGTGTCGGCGCGGTACGTGGAGACCGCGACCGCCGCGGTGCCGCCCGCGGCGAGGTAGCGGGTGGTGACGACGAGGACGGGGGAACCGGGCAGGCGGTCGAGCCGCTTGGCGTCCTCGGCACGGGCGGAGCCCAACTCCACGGCCCGGTCCTGGCCGCCCAGTTCGAGGCGGTTCAGCTCGCGGAGGACGGCCCGGCCGCGCGCGGCGCCCGCGTCGGTCTCTATGCCGGACATCCCGGGCACGGAGGCGGCCGGAACGTAGAGCAGCTCGGTGGCAACCGGCTGGCCGTGGACCACCCGGACGCGGTGGACGGTGTACACCTTCCGGTCGGCGTCCGTGCCGAGCGCCCTGGCCACCGCGGCGGGGGGCACGCTCTCCTCGCAGCCCTCGGTCTGCCAGGCGTCGCCCGGCGCCCCGGGCCAGCCGTGCCGGGCGGGGTTCACCTCGACACCGACGCGCGGCGGGGCGACGGTGGTGCCGACCCCGCGGCGACGCTGGAGGCGGCCCTCCAGCTCCAACTGCTCCAGGGCCTGGCGGAGCGTGGCGCGGGCGACGCCGAAGCGCGCGGCCAGCTCGCGCTCGTTCGGCAGGACCTCCCCGACCTCGAACTCCGAGTCGAGCGCGTTCGACAGCACGGTCTTGAGGTGCCAGTACTTCGGCTCCGGCACCGTCTCCAGTCGCGTGGTCCCCACCCTTGCCTCCGCAGTCGCCGTGTCCGTCGGATTTACGCGCGCTTGTTTTTTAAAGGTTGTTGCGTATGCCGAACCTTAAGGATTCTTAACCCTCTTGGTCAAGACCAATGGGTCCCCTTAGCGTGCTGCGGACAGGTCGATCCGAGGTCGGCCGGG
Source organism: Streptomyces macrosporus (assembly GCF_039533145.1). Taxonomy (NCBI): domain Bacteria; kingdom Bacillati; phylum Actinomycetota; class Actinomycetes; order Kitasatosporales; family Streptomycetaceae; genus Streptomyces; species Streptomyces macrosporus. The sequence goes on along the minus strand of NZ_BAAASZ010000023.1, from coordinate 50,166 downwards.
AGACGGAAGGGCGGACATGGCACAGCGGGACGCGGAACGGCAGATCACGGTCGTCACCGGCGGCAGCCGCGGCATCGGGGCGGCGATCGCCGTCCGACTGGCGCGGGCCGGACACGACGTCGCCATCGGCTACGAACGGTCGAAGGACGCCGCCGACGCCACGGTCGAGGCGGTGCGGGCCGAGGGCCGCGAGGCGATCGCCGTCCGGCTGGACACCAGCGTGGAGAGCGAGGTCGACGCCCTCTTCGCGGAGACGGCGGCCCGGTTGGGACCGGTCACGGGCGCCGTTCTCAACGCCGGGATCACCGGACCGCTGGGCCGTTTCACCGAGACCTCCACCGAGGTGATGCGCCGGGTGGTGGACGTCAACGTCACGGGAACGCTGCTGTGCGCGCGGCGGGCCGCGCTGGAGATGTCCACGCGCCACGGCGGGGCCGGCGGAGCGATCGTCACGATCTCCTCATGCGCGGCCACCCTCGGCAGCCCGGGCGAGTACGTCCACTACGCCGCGTCCAAGGCCGCGTTGGACGCCATGACGGTCGGCCTGGCCAAGGAGCTCGGGCCGGACGGGGTGCGGGTGAACTCCGTGCAGCCCGGGACGATCCTCACCGACATCCACGCCACGATGGGCGACGCGCGGCGACCGTGGCGCAAGGCCGAGATCATCCCGATGGGCCGTCCCGGAGAGCCGGAGGAGGTGGCCGGCGCGGTCGCCTGGCTGCTGTCGCCGGAGGCGTCGTACACCACGGGCGCGGTGCTGCGGGTGAGCGGCGGGCTCTGACGCCCCCTCTCTCCCACCGGTCCCCCACCGGGCGGTCGGACGCCGGAGGACGCGACGGACGGGCCGGGAGGGGGTTGCCCGACACCTCCCGGATGACTACTCTGAGTCATCATCCGGTTACGATGCGAGGTGGACAGGCGTGACATCCCCGACTCTCGACGACGGCCCCGCCGTGACGGCGCCTCCCCGGCCGCCCGGTTCCGCACCGGAGGTTTCGACCGACCCCGTCGAGGCGGTGCGCTCGGTCGTCGACGGCACCGTCTCTCCTCTGGCGGCCGACGTCGACCGGCTGGGGCGCTTCCCCCGGGCCGGCATCGACGCTCTGGCCCGGGCGGGCCTGCTCGGGCTGATCAGCGCCACCGAGGTCGGCGGGCGAGGTCGGGGCCTGTCCGCCGCGGCGCACGTGGTGGAGCGGCTGGCCGCGGGCTGCGGATCGACCGCCATGGTCGTGACGATGCACTACGCGGCCACCACGCTGATCGAGGCCCACGGCCCCGACGAGGTGCGCCGGGCGATCGCCCGGGGCGAGCACCTGACCACCCTGGCCTTCTCCGAGAAGGGGTCCCGCAGCCACTTCTGGGCCCCGGTCGGCACCGCGCGCCAGGACGACCGGGACGGTGCGGCCGTCGTCCTGGACGCCGACAAGAGCTGGGTCACCTCCGCCGGCGAGGCCGACAGCTACGTGTGGTCCAGCCGTCCCCTCGCGGCTGAGGGACCCATGACGCTGTGGCTGGTGCCGAGCACGGCCGAGGGCCTGCGCGTGATCGGGGGGTTCGACGGGCTGGGGCTGCGGGGCAACGCCTCCAGCCCCGTCTCGGCCAGGGGGGTGCGGGTTCCGCGCGGCGCGATGCTGGGCGCCGACGGCGCCGGGCTGGACCTCGCCCTGGCGACGGCGCTGCCGGCCTTCCTGGTGCTCAACGCGGCGGTCTCCCTGGGGCTGATGGCCTCGGCGCTGGAGCGGGCCAGGACCCATCTGATCGCCACCAGGCTGGAGCACCTGGACCGATCACTGGCCCGGCAGGCGGACCGGCGGACGCGGTACGCCGAGCTGCGCACACGGGTGGACGGGGTGCGCGCCTTCCTGGCGGACACCCTCGACGCGCTGGAGACGGGCCGTACGGACGCCACGCTGCGGGTCCTCCAGGCGAAGGCCGTGGCCGCCGAGGCGGCCTGCGAGGTGACCGACGGCGCGATGCGCCTGTGCGGCGGTGCCGCCTTCCGGCGGGAGCTGGGGGTGGAGCGCCGCTTCAGGGACTCGATGGCGGCACGCGTGATGGCACCGACGACCGAGGCGCTCCACGACTTCGCCGGCCGGGTCGACCTCGGCCTCCCCCTGTTCGACGAGCCGGCCCGTCCCGCCGAGGAGGTCCGGGCATGACGCTGCTGATGGGCGCGGTGGCCTACGACCCGAAGACCGTGACCATCTGGACGGGGTTCCGCGCCTGGCTGCGCGCCCGGGGGCTTCCCTTCGACTTCGTCCTGTACTCCGCCTACGAGCGCCAGGTCGAGGATCTGCTGGAGGGGCGGTTGCACGCCGCCTGGAACTCGCCGCTGGCCTGGGTGCGGGCCCGTCGCATGGCGCGGGCCGGGGGGCGGCGGGTCCACCCGCTGGTGATGAGGGACACCGATCTCGACCTCGCCTCCGTCGTCCTCGTCCGGCACGACTCGCCCCACACCGAGCCGCTGGACCTGAAGGACGGCACGGTGGCCGTCGGCGCGGTCGACTCTCCGCAGGCCACCCTCCTGCCGCTCTCCCTGCTGCGCCGGGCCGGCCTGCGTCCGGGGGAGGACGTCGCGGTGCGCCGGTTCGACATCGGCACCGGGCTCCACGGCGACCACGTCGGCGGGGAGCGGGAGGCGGTGCGCGCCCTGCTGGCGGGCGAGGTGGACGCGGCGTGCGTCCTCGACGCCGACCACCTGCTGTTCGGCCGGGAGGGGACGATCCCGCCGGGCGGCACCAGGGTGCTGGCGCAGTCGGCGCCCTACGACCACTGCAACATGACGGTGGTCGACACCGCCCCCGAAGAGCTCGTCGAGGAGTTCGCGAGACTGCTGCTGTCCATGTCCCCCGCGGATCCCGAGGCGCGTCCGCTGCTCGACCTCGAAGGGTTGACGGAGTGGCGGCCGGGACGCACCACCGGCTACGCGCTGCTGGAGGCCGCGGTCGACGAGGCGGGTTTCTACGACTCCGCCGGGAGGATCACCGCCGAGGAGTACGAGCCGTGACCGGCCCGGATCCCCCCGTCCTCCGGTTGGGGCCGCTGGGCTTCGAGCGGGGCGCCCACCTGCTGGTGCAGCACGCGCTGCGCGGACTGCGGCCGGGCGAGGAACTCGGGGTGGCGGGAAGCGATCCGGCGCTCTCCGTCCACCTGAGGGCGTGGTGCCGCGAGCACGGCCACCGGGTGCGGACTCCGGAGCCCGGTGAGCACGGGGTGCGGGAGTGGGTCGTACGGGGCCGCTCCGACCTCGACCGGTGGTCGGACGCCGAGCGGGCGGGGGACGCCGGGCCGGGCAGGGTCCTGGCGAGGCCCTCGCCCGCCTGGGGGCTGGCGGCGCGCGGCGCGCTCGTCGAGAGCGGCGGCCCGGAAGGCCCCTTCGACCTGGCGGACCGGGACCACGTCTGGGCGGACGTCGCGCCCGCCCTCTACGCCCGCGCCGCCGCGGAGCAGTGGGATCCGGCCTCGGCGGTCGACTGGGACACGCCCTTCGTCCTGCCCGAGGAGATCGAGCGGGCCGTCCTCCAGGTGATGACCTATCTGGTGGAGAACGAGCAGGCCGCCCTCGTCGTGCCGGCCCGGCTGCTGGCCCGGATCCATCCGCACTTCCGGGAGGTCCTCCAGCTGCTGGCCGTCCAGGCCGCCGACGAGGCCCGGCACATGGAGGTCTTCACCCGCCGCGCCCTCCTCAAGGGCGGTGGGATGGGCACCTCCTCCGCCGGGGGGCGGCAGTCGCTGGGCACCCTGCTCACCGAGGCGGACTTCTCCCTGGCCTCGTTCCTGCTGTCGGTCCTCGGCGAGGGGAGCTTCCTGAACCTCCTGGGCTTTCTGGAGCGGCACGCCCCGGATCCGGTCACCCGCCGGATCACCGGTCTGGCGCGGCGCGACGAGGCTCGCCACGTGGCCTTCGGGGTCGCCCACCTCCACCACCGGGCCACCCTCGATCCCGCCTTCCGCGCCCGGCTCCGCTCCGCCGTCGAGCGCCGACACGACGTGCTCGTGGACACCGCCGGGCTGAACCAGGACGTCTTCGACTCGCTGGTGGTCCTGGCCGCCGGGGAGTGGACCCCTCGGGCCGTGGCGCGCGGTCACGACGCGGTCGTGAGGCTCCAGGGCGAGATGGACGAGGGCAGGCAGCGCCGCCTGGTCCACCTCGGGTTCCCTCCGGACGAGGCGGCCGAGCTGTCCGCGCTGCACACCCGGAACTTCATGTGACGGGCGGTGCCGGGACGGGCCGCCCGTCGCCCGTCACCGCGCGAGGTGGGCCAGCTTCTCCGGGTTGGAGACGATGTAGACGGAACGGACGAGCCCGTCGGCCACGTCCAGGGCGAAGACGGCGAACGGACGTCCCCCGGAGGTGGCCAGCAGGGCCGGCCCGCCGTTGAGTTCGAGCGGGGCGATCTCCGGATCGGGGATCGGGGTCCGCGAGATCGCGGCCAGGAAGCGGGCCACCTTGTCGGCGCCCGTGATGGTCCGCAGCGGCGCCTTGGCCCTGCCCCCTCCGTCGCCGACCAGCCGGGCGTCGGGAGCGAGGACGGCGAGCAGACCGTCCAGGTCGCCCTCGGTGGCGGCGGCGAGAAAGCGCTCGGTCAGTTTCCGCCGCTGCTCCGGGTCGACCTCGAAGCGCGGGGTGCGTTCGGCGACGTGTCGGCGGGCGCGGGCGGCGAGTTGCCGTACGGCGGCCTCCCCGCGGTCCAGGGTCTCGGCGATCTCGCCGTAGGGCAGGCCGAACGCCTCGCGCAGGACGAACACCGCCCTCTCCAAGGGGGAGAGCGACTCCAGGACGACCAGCACGGCCATGGAGACGGACTCGGAGAGCATCACCCGCTCCGCCCCGTCCGCGACGGTGTGTCCGTAGTCGGTGACCAGCGGCTCGGGCAGCCACGGCCCGACGTACGCCTCGCGTCGGGAACGGATCCGGCGCAGGCGGTCGACGGCCAGGCGGGTGGTGGTCCGCACCAGATAGGCGCGGGGCTCGCGGACGGCCGCGCGATCGGCCGCCGACCAGCGCAGCCACGCCTCCTGCACCACGTCCTCGGCGTCGGTCACCCGGCCCAGCATGCGGTAGGCCACCCCGAGCAGGACCGGCCGGTGCTCCTCGAAGACGTCGACGCCGTCGGACCCCGTGCCGGACGCCGCGCCGGTCGCGCTGTCGTTCACCACGGGACCATCCCATCCGACGTGACCGGATGTGTCCAGACGCGGCCGGGTGACGGGGCCCCCGCTCTTCCCCGGACGGCCGGCTGCTGACATGGTGTCCACGCATGTGTGGCCACCCGTCCGATGTCTCCAGGAGGGTTCCATGACACCACCGGCCTCCTTCGTCCGCGTCGAGCCCTCGGACCGTCCGGCGTTCACGGTCGCGTACGAGCGGCACGGCTCCGGAGAGCCCGTGGTCCTGTTGCACGGCATCGGCCACCACCGGCAGGCGTGGGAGCCCGTGACCGGCATCCTGGCGGCCTCGCACGAGGTCGTCGCCCTGGATCTGCCCGGCTTCGGCGAATCGCCCGCGCTGCCGGACGGCCTGCCGCACGACCCGACCACGCTGGCCCCGATGCTGGCGGCCCTCTTCGCCGAACTGCGCCTGGACCGCCCGCACGTGGTGGGCAACTCGTTCGGCGGGCTGCTCGCCCTGGAACTGGGGCGTCGTGGAGACGCCCGCTCCGTGACGGCCTTCTCCCCCGCCGGTTTCTGGACCGAGCTCGAACGGCGCTACGCCTTCGCCGTCCTGACCGGGATGCGGGCGGGGGCCCGGCTGCTGCCCCAGCCGGTGGTCGAGCAGATGGCCCGCAGCGCGATCGGCCGGGCCGCGCTGACCGGCACCGTCTACGCCCGCCCCGGACGCCGTTCGCCCCGGGCGGTGGCCGCCGAGACCCGCGCGCTGCGCGAGGCGCCCGGCTTCGAGGCGACGCTGGAGGCGACGCTGACGGCCGGCCCCACGGAGGACGAGGCGCGCACCGCGGACGTCCCGGACATCCCCGTCACCATCGCCTGGGGCACCCGCGACCGACTGCTGCCGCGCCAACAGGGCGTCCGGGCCAAGCAGGCGATCCCCGGTGCCCGGCTGGTGCGGCTGCCCGGTTGCGGGCACGTGCCGATGAACGACGATCCGGCGCTGGTGGCGCGGGTCGTCCTGGACACCGTCGGCCGGCCGGCGGCCGACACGTCCGATCCGGACGCGTGACGCGCCCGGATCGGACGCGCCGCGCGTCCGATCCGGGCGTGTGCCGGGACGCCGAAGGGTCAGACCTCCAACCCGTCCTCGATCCTGCGCAGTTGGTGCCGGGCCATCGCCAGGTTCGCCCGCGCCTTGTCCAGGGCGAGGTAGAGGAAGAGGCCGCTGTTGCCCCGTCCCCTCAGCAGCCGGATCAGGTGGTACTGCCCGCCGAGGGTGATCAGGATGTCCTCGATCTCGTCCTTCAGCCCGAGCATCTCCATGGTCCGCGCCTTGGCGCGGACCACGTCCGTGTTGCCCGCGGCGGCCACGTTGAGGTCGAGTTCCTTGCCTCCGCCGATGGTGCCCAGGGCCATGCCGCTGGTGTAGTCGACGAGGGCGACTCCGAGGGCGCCCTCGATGGAGGTCATCGCTTCCTTCAGGGCGGTTTCGACGTTGGCCATGGCTGTCGCACTTCCTCTCTCCGCGCACATACGTGCACTTTTCGATACTTGTCAGAACTTCTCGGTCGGTTCCGGGCATGGTGTGCCCGTGCCGTGAGGTGGTCGTGGCGCGGCTCAGGCGTCCTTCGGCGGTTCCGCCGCGCCGTCGACCAGGTCTGCGATGCGTGCGCCGGCCCGACGGGCCTCCAGGTGGATCCGGCCCACGTTGGCGTGCGGTTCCGCCAGGACGACCAGGACGGCCGCGGGGCCCGCCGCGTAGGCGGCGACGTAACCCCTCTCCCCCCGCACCAGCAGTTCGCGGAACCGCCCCCGGTCGGCGTTGTCCACGAGCCGCAGGGCGCCCACGAGGACGGCCGCGGTGAGCGCCGCCAGGGTCTCGGCCTCCACGCCGGGGGCGTCCTGGGCCAGCGGGGCGCCGTCGACGCCGATCGCGACGGCGCCCGTCAGGTGGGGGACGCGGGCCCGCAGCAGGCGCAGTTCGTCGAGCACTCCGGGGTTCGCGGTCCGCCGGCTCCTGCCGGAGAGCTGCTTCAGGGCGCGCATCACGACGGAACGCCGGGGAGTTCGGACACGTCGCGGTCGGGGTGGTCGGCCGGGGGCGTCACAGGCGTGCCTCCAGGGCGCCGCGGATCCGGCGCAGCAGGACGACGTCCGGATCGGCGTCCGGACCGGCGAACGCCTCCGGGTTCCGGTCGGACGCGCGGGACGGCCTCGGCGGCTCGGGCGCCGGAGGCGTCTCGATGTGTCCGGCGGCGGCCGGCCTCCGCACGTCGATCAGCACGTGGAAGGCCGGACGGCCGAGCCGGCGGGCGATGTCGGCGGGGGTGCGCACGCCGTCCGCCGACTCCAGGACGGCCCGCTGCCTGCGGGTCGGTGCCGTGGTGCCGCCTCCCGCCCGCCGGACCACCGGAGCGGTGTCGACCCGCGGGTGTGGCCACAGCTCCTCCAACAGCCGTCCACGGCGCAGGATCTCCCGTTGCAGGGCCCCCCACGCGCACGGGGCGGACGGGCCCCGGCCGGCGGGCGACGCCGCTGTGGAAGCGGGCGGGGCCGCTGCCGGGGGCCAGGGCGAAGAAGGCCGCGTCGTACAGCGCGCCCAGGTGGCAGACCTCCGGCTCGCCGCGGGTCAACCGGCCGCTGTCGACCAGGAAGCGGCCGACCCGGCGGTGGGCGCCCGCCCGGTCCACGGCCTCCCGCCGGCCCTCGACGGGGAGCCGGCCGCCGCGGGTGAGCAGGGTGTCGATGCCCGGGGCGACGGGGCTCTCGGCGTACACGACCTCGCCGTCGCGGAGGTAGAGCGTTCCGCGGACCCGCAGCAGCGCTCCGGTGGCCCGCTCGGCCGCCGGGTGTCCCGGCATCGGGGAGAGGGCGGCGCTCACGCGAGCACCAGCCGTTCGGCGAGGTGCCGCAGCCGGATGCGGGCGAGGGCGAGGTTGCCGTCGTCCCGGTCGAGCCACAGGTGGACGAAGAGGCCGGCGTCGAAGACCCGCTCGACGAAGCGCAGCAGGTGGTAGCCGGTGCGGGTGGTGACGATGAGGTCCTCGACGGGATCGCCCTTGCCCGGCTCCCCGCGGCCGGCCGCCCCGGGCGCGGCGAACGCGGTGTGCTCGGCGGCCATCCGCGCGAGTTCCGCCGTCTCGGCCGCGGTGGTCTCGTGGTCGCCGCCCGCCGGGTCGCCGACCGCTCCGAGCGCGAGCCCACTGGTCCAGTCGACCACGGCGGCACCCCGGGCGCCGGGCAGTGTCATGGCTTCGAGCAGGCACTCGTCGATTCCGGGCACGCGTCTCCCCTCCTGCGCAGCGTGCGGACGCCCCCACCGGTGGTGCGGAAGTGGCGACGAGGTTACGCAACATGTCACCCGTTTCGGGTACATCTGATCGATTCTGCCCGCAGAAGCGACTTACTGTTCGAGCGGCAAATGAAGTTGTCATTTTCACGTCGCTCTCCGCCCGCCACCGAGCCGGCATCACGCTCCTCACCGTCCCCGTACGTCGCGTCGCGGAGCGCCGGACGGGTGTACGGCGGGGCACCGCGGCGTTTACCTGGAACAGGTGTCCACGCGACGGGGAGGTCTCCCGGTGTTCTCCTCGCGCGATCACCATGAGCGGCCGTACGACCGGCTCCATCCGAACTCCAGGAGGTTCGTCCATGACACGAGGAGACGCGTCCGCACACCCGGCGCCCGGACGGCGCGCCGTCCTGCGCGGCTCGCTGGCCGCCTCGGCGGCGCTGGCGCTGCCGGGCCTGACGGCGGGTACGGCGGTGGGCACGCCCGTGCGGACGGGCGCCGCGCCCGCGCAGGTGTTGTCGGGACGACCCCGGGCCGCGTGGGGCGTGCAGGCGGGGGACGTGACGGCCGGCTCCGCCCTGGTGTGGGTGCGCTCGGACCGCCCGGCCCGGATGTGGGTGGAGACCTCCGCCACGGAGTCCTTCCGCAACCCCCGGCGCGTGCGCGGCCCGCTCCTCGGTCCCGGCACCGACTTCACCGGGACGACGCCGCTGCGCGGGCTGCCGCCCGGCCGGCAGGTGCACTACCGGGTGGTGCTGGCCGACCCGGACGACCCGCGACGCACGGGCGAGCCGGTGTACGGCACCTTCCGCACGGCCCCGGAGCGGCGCCGGGACGGGGTGCGGTTCGTCTGGTCCGGTGACCTGGCGGGACAGGGCTGGGGCATCAACCCCGACCGGGGCGGCTACCCGATCTTCGACGAGATGGCCCGGCTGGACCCGGACTTCTTCCTCTTCAGCGGGGACACCGTCTACGCCGACGGGCCGCTGACGGAGACCGTCGCGCTGCCGGGCGGCGGGGTCTGGCGCAACGTCGTCACCGAGGAGAAGGCGAAGGTCGCCGAGACCCTCGCGGAGTACCGGGGCAACTTCCGCTACAACCTGCTGGCCGAGTCCCTGCGCCGCTTCAACGCCCAGGTGCCCTCGATCGTGCAGTGGGACGACCACGAGGTGGTCAACAACTGGTATCCGGGCGAGATCCTGACCGACGCGCGCTACACCGAGCGGCGCGTGGACGTGCTGGCGGCGCGGGCGCGGCAGGCGTTCGGCGAGTACTTCCCCCTCTCCTCCCCGCGGCGGGACGGCGAGGGGCGGATCTACCGGGTGGTGCACCACGGTCCGCTGCTGGACGTCTTCGTGCTGGACATGCGCACCCACCGGGGCGCCAACTCCCCCGGTCTGGAGACCTCCGACCCGCGGGGCGTGCTGGGCGCCGAGCAACTCGCTTGGCTGAAGCGGGAGTTGACGCGTTCGCGCGCGGTGTGGAAGGTGATCGCCTCGGACATGCCGCTGGGCCTGATCGTCCCCGACGGCACCAACGTGGAGGCGGTGGCCCAGGGCGACCCGGGCGCGCCGCTGGGACGGGAGTTGCAGATCGCCGAGTTGCTGCGGTTCGTCAAGCACCGGCGGATCACGGGCACGGTGTGGCTGACCGCCGACGTGCACCACACCTCGGCCCAGCACTACGCCCCGGAGCGGGCGGCGTTCGACGACTTCGCCCCGTTCTGGGAGTTCGTCACGGGGCCGCTGAACGCGGGCGCCTTCCCGGCCTCCGCCCTGGACGGCACGTTCGGTCCCGAGCGGGTCTTCGTCAAGGCGCCGGAGCGGGGGAACGTCTCGCCGAGCGAGGGCTACCAGTTCTACGGCCAGGTGGACATCGACGGCGACAGCGGCGAGCTGACGGTGCGGCTGCGCGAGGAGGGCGGCGCGGTGCTGTTCACGAAGACGCTGCGGCCCGGCCTGGTGGGGCAGTAGCGCCCGGGGCGCCTACGCTGCGCCCATGGACGATTCCACTGGCGGTCCCGCGGCCGGTCCGACGTACGCCGAGGTGGGGGCGACCCGCGAGGGACGCTTCCCGCCCGGCTTCGGCCGGCTGCGGGTCCGCACCCGCCTCGGTTCGGGCCCCGGGGTCTTCGAGGCCGCCGCCGACGCCGTGCTGTCCTGGCGGATGCACCGGGCCATGGGGGTGGAGATCACCGCCGACGCGCCGCGCGCCGACCCCGGCGTGCGGGTGGTGGTGGGCCTGGGTGTCGGCCGGCTGCGGCTGCGCGCCCCGTGCCGGGTGGTGTGGTCCGAGAACGGCGAGCGGCGGGCCGGCTTCGGCTACGGCACACTGCCGGGGCACCCGGAGCGCGGCGAGGAGGCGTTCGTCGTGACGCGGACGGAGGACGGGACGGTGTGGCTGGAGGTGCGGGCGTTCAGCCGTCCCGCGCTGTGGTGGACGCGGGCCGCCGGCCCGCTCGTCCCGCTGTTCCAGCGGCTGTACGCCCGTTGGTGCGGGGTGACGCTGCGGCGACTCGTCCGATGACGGCGGTGGAACGGCGACAGGGCGACGGCAAAATCTCGGCAAAAAGGGCAACAGTCCCAGAAGGCCCTTAACCCATCGGTCACAGTTCGTTCGTGATCAGGCAACACCGGTCGGCGAGAGTGACGGCATGACCGAATCCTCCGCACGCCGCGCAGACGTCCGCACCGTTCGCCGCCGCGGGGCCCACGGCCCCCGCCACTGGCGACACGATCTGGTCGAGTTGGCCGCCCTGTTCACCGCCGTGACCGTGGCGGACAGCGTCGCGAAGACGGTGGTGCACGGACCGGACGGTCCCGTCCTGCTGATCCTGTCGGCCGCCGCCCTGCTGGCCACGGCCGGCATCCACACGTGGTGGGCACGGCGCCGTCCCCACCCGCCGCCCGACCCCGAACCCGGTGATCACGGCGGTCGGGAGGCGCACGAGGCGGCGGGGACCGGCGCGGCCGACGCGCGCCCCGAGGAGGAGCGGTCGGCGCTGTGGCGGCTGCGCACCACCGTGCGGGAGCGGCCCGGTTCGCTCGCCGCGCTGTGCGGCGCGCTGGCGAAGCACCGGGTGGACGTCATCGGCCTCCAGACCCACCCGCTGGGCGAGGTGACGGTGGACGAGTTCCTGCTGCGGGCACCCGGATCGCTGGAGGCCGAGGAGCTGACCCGGGCGGCGGCCGCGGCGGGCGGCCGGGACACCTGGCTGGAGCGGGCCGACGCCCACGACCTGGTGGACGTCCCCACCCGGGTGCTGGGCCTGGCCACCCGCACCGCCCTGGACACCGCCGAACTGCCCTTGGCGCTCCGGCAGTTGCTGGGTCGCTGCACGATCCGCTGGGTGCCCGCGCGCCTGCCCGGGGAGCGGGTGGACGGCGATCCGGTGCCGGAGGACGGCGTGTTGGAGGAGACGGTCATGCGGCTGCGCGACCCGCACGGCGGGGCACTCGTCGTCGAGCGCCCCCACCTGCCCTTCACCCCCACCGAGTTCGCCCGGGCACGCGCCCTGGTGGAGCTGGACGCCCGGTTGGACGCCCAGCCGACCACGGTCTCCTCCGGCGGGGGCACGGGGACGAGGATGCCGCGCCGCCGCGAGACGCTCACGCTCCCGGAGGGGAACGAGATCACCGTGCGGCGGGCGGACACCCGCGACCTGGAGGCCGCCAAGGCGATGCACCGGCGGTGCTCGACGCGGACGCTGTCGGCCCGCTACCACGGTCCGGTGAAGGACGCCGACCGCTACCTGGACCACCTGCTCGGCCCGCGCTTCGGCCGCACCCTGGCGGCCGAGACGGCCACGGGAAAGCTGGTGGCGCTCGGCCATCTGATGTGGGACGGCGACGAGACCGAGGTGGCCCTCCTCGTCGAGGACGTCTGGCAGCGCCGCGGCATCGGCACCGAGCTGCTGCACCGCCTGGTGGACATGGCCGCCGACGCGGGCTGCGAGCACGTCTACGCCGTGACGCAGGCGCACAACACCGGCATGGTGTCGGCGATGCGCGGCCTGGGCCTGCCGCTGGACTACCAGGTCGAGGAGGGCACCCTGGTGATCACCGCCCGGCTCGCTCCGGTTCCCGCCGCGGCGGAGCGGACGAGCGGTCGCCGAGCCCCGTGACACCGCCCTCGGCGCCGTTGGAGGCCGCCCTCGACGCCGCGTCCGAGGAGGCGTCGAGGGCGGCGTCCAGGTCGCGCCACAGGTCCTCGACGTCCTCCAGGCCGACCGACATCCGCAGCAGCTTCTCCCCGATCCCACCGGTGCGCCGGTGGGTTTCGCCGATGATGCGGTGGCTGATGGAGCCGGGGTGCTGGATGAGGGTGTCCACACTGCCGAGGCTGACCGCCGGGGTGATCAGCCGGACGCCGGCGATCACCGAGTGGGGGTCCCCGTGCACCTCGAAGGAGACCATGGCGCCGCCCAGCCTCGGGTAGTGGACGCGGGCGACGCGCGGGTCGGCCGCCAGGCGCCGGGCCAGTTCGGCGGCCGTGGCCGACTGCGCCCGCACCCGCACCGGCAGGGTGGCCAGTCCGCGCAGCAGCAGGTAGCCGGCGAGCGGGTGGAGGACGCCGCCGGTGGCGAAGCGGATCCGCCGCAGCCCCCGGGCCGTCTCCTCGTCGCAGGCGACGACACCGCCGAGGACGTCCCCGTGGCCGCCGAGGTACTTGGTGGCGCTGTGCAGCACGATCCGGGCGCCGTGCTCGACCGGGCGTTGCAGGACGGGGGTGGCGAAGGTGTTGTCGACCAGCAGCGGCACGGAGCCGCAGGAGTGCGCGACGGCCGCCAGGTCCATTTCGGCCAGGGTGGGGTTGGCCGGCGTCTCCACCATCACCAGTCCGGTGTCGGGTCGGATGGCGTCGGCGATTCCGGCCGGGTCCGTCCAGGTCGTCTCGGTGCCCAGCAGCCCGCTGGTGAGCAGGTGGTCGCTGCACCCGTACAGGGGGCGCACCGCCACGACGTGCCGCAGGCCCCGCGAGGCCCTCTCCAGCAGCACGGCGCTCAGGGCGGCCATTCCGCTGGCGAAGGCGACGGCCGCCTCGGTCCTTTCCAGCCTGGCCAGGGCCGTCTCGAAGCGCGCCACGGTGGGGTTGTCGAGCCGGGCGTAGACCGGCGGCCCCTCCAGCCGGGCGCCGGTGGCGGCGAACTCGTCCAGCCGGGCGGCCTCGGCACGGCTGTCGGGGGACGGATAGGTGGTGGACAGGTCCAGGGGGGCGACGTGCAGGCCGAGGGCGGCGAGGTCCTCGCGGCCGGCGTGCACGGCCTCGGTGTCCGGCGAGCGGGGTGGTGTCGCGGGTGTCGTGTCCATGCTGTCCTGAGGCATGGAACGATGCTGAACAGCTACCGGCGTGTAGCGGCAACACGCCGTGCTACGTTCGGCGAATGCCCGATTCCGTCGCTCTCGATCCGGTCGATCTGGAGATTCTGCGCCTCCTGCAGAACGACGCCCGGACCACCTACCGCGACCTCGCCGCGGCCGTCGGCGTCGCCCCCTCGACATGTCTGGACCGCGTATCACGACTCCGTCGCAGCGGGGTAATCCTCGGTCACGCACTGCGTATAGATCCGGCCAAAGTCGGGAGGCCCCTGGAAGCCCTTCTTTCGGTCCAAGTCCGGCCCCACAGAAGGGAGTTGATCGGTCCGTTCGTGGACCGCGTGCGGGCCCTGCCCGAGTCCCGGGCGCTGTTCCACCTGACCGGTCCCGACGACTACCTCGTCCACGTGGCGGTCGCCGGCACCGCCGACCTCCAGCGTCTGGTGCTGGACGAGTTCACCTCGCGCCGGGAGGTGGCCCGGGTCGAGACGCGGTTGATCTTCCAGCAGTGGACGTGCGGGCCCCTGCTGCCGCCCGCGCCCACCGCGTGAGCCGGCGGCGGAGGCCGTCCCCACGGTGACGCGGCAGGGGGTTCCGTATGAGGATGTGCCCCATGCCCGAAGCCACGAACAGCGCGCCCCTGCCCCGGCAGGTCGCCGACGCCCACGTCGACGCCCTCGTCGAACTCGACCCCGTCCTCGGCACCTACCTCGGCCTTCCCGAGAGTTCGGACCGGCTGCCCGACTTCTCCCCGGCCGGCCGGGAGGCCCGGGCCGAGCTGTGCCGCACCACGCTGGCACGGCTCGCCGAGGCCGAGCGGCGTCCCGGCGGCGACAGCGCGGTCGAGCGGCGCTGCGCGCGTCTGCTGCGGGAGCGGCTGACCGCCGAACTGGCCGTGCACGACGCGGGCGAGGGGCTGCGCGCCGTCGGCAACCTCAGCTCCCCGGTGCACTCGGTGCGCGGCGTCTTCACCGTGATGCCCACCGTGAGCGACGAGGACCGGGCGGCCCTCGCCCGGCGGCTGCGCGCCGTCCCGGCCGCGCTGGAGGGCTACCGCGCCTCCCTGGAGGCGGGCCTGGCGAAGGGGCTCCCGGCCGGCCCCCGCCAAGTGTCCACGGTGATCGGGCAGTTGGACGAGTGGACCGGCTCGGGCGGCGGGGGAAGCTGGTTCGCCACCCTCGTCACCGACGGCCCCGAAGCCCTCCGCGCCGACCTGGAGAAGGGAGCCGCCGCGGCCACCGGCGCCATGGAGGGCCTGCGGGACTGGCTGCGCGACACCTACGCCCCCGCCGTCGACGGCGCCCCGGACACCGTGGGCCCCGAGCGGTACCGGCGGTGGGCGCGCTACTGGAACGGCACCGACCTGGACCTGGGGGAGGCATACGCGTACGGCTGGGAGGAGTACCACCGCGTCCACGCCGAGATGCGCGCCGAGGCCGAGAAGGTCCTGCCCGGCGCCGCGACCCCCTGGGAGGCGCTGCGGCACCTCGACACCCACGGCAGGGCGATCGAGGGCGTGGAGGAGACCCGCGCGTGGCTCCAGGACCTGATGGACGAGGCCATCGAGAAGCTGGACGGCACGCACTTCGACCTGGCCGAGCCGGTACGGCGCGTCGAGTCCATGATCGCCCCGCCCGGCAGCGCCGCCGCCCCGTACTACACCAAGCCGTCGCTGGACTTCTCCCGACCGGGCCGCACCTGGCTGCCGACGATGGGCCAGACCCGCTTCCCCGTCTACGACCTGGTCACCACCTGGTACCACGAGGGCGTTCCCGGCCACCACCTCCAGCTCGCCCAGTGGACCCACGTCGCCGACCGGCTCTCGCGCTACCAGACGACGGTGGGCATGGTCAGCGCCAACGTCGAGGGCTGGGCGCTGTACGCGGAGCGGCTCATGGACGAACTCGGCTTCCTGGACAGCGCCGAGCTGCGACTGGGCTACCTGGACGCGCAGATGATGCGCTCCACGCGGGTCATCGTGGACATCGGCATGCACCTGGGGCTGGAGATCCCCGACCACTCCCCCTTCCACCCGGGCGAGCGGTGGACCCCCGCCCTGGCCCAGGAGTTCTTCGGCATGCACAGCGGGCGCCCGGCCGACTTCGTGGAGAGCGAGCTGGTGCGGTACCTGGGCATGCCGGGGCAGGCCATCGGCTACAAGCTGGGCGAACGCGCCTGGCTGGCGGGGCGCGAGGCGGCCCGCGCGGCGCACGGCGACGCCTTCGACGCCAAGAAGTGGCACACGGAGGCCCTCTCCCTGGGCTCGCTGGGGCTGGACGACCTGGTGGCGGAGCTGTCCGCCCTCTGATCCGCCCGCCGCGCACCGTCGCCTTCCGTCACCCGCCCGTGGGGGCACGCGGCCGCACGCGCCCCCACGGGCGGGGTTTCCGTCCGGCCGCCGTCCCCCCGTCCCGGCCGCGCACCCGCGCGATCCCCGGCACACGGCCGCGGGGAGCCTCCGGCACCCCGCGCGACGCCTCCGCGTCCTCCCCGGTCCACCGTCGCGTTCCCCCGGCGTCACCGCCGCGCGGCAGGGACGCGAACGGAAGAGGAAGCCTGCGTTCCGTCCTTGTCGCGCCCCTCGGTCCGCCTCTCCGACCTGCCCTTCGCCGCCCTCCGGCGGGCTTTCTCGGACGGTCACCGGCACGGTGGGAAGCCGGCCATTTCCCCTCCCTCGCATGTGCCGGACGCCTACGCTGCTGTCGCACGCGAACCGTGATCTTCATCGGTCGGCCCCACCCGACGGCTTGACCGTTCCTTCCCGCAACGATGCGTCCGCGAGGAATGCCGATGACCGATATAACGACCGTGGCGAGCCTGCTCGGCTCGGGCCTGGGTGTGGCTCTCACGCCGGTGGTGGTGCACCAGACACGCCGGATCCGCGCACTGCGGACGCAACTGTCCGACGCCCGTTCCGGCAACCTCGTCCGGGACGCCGAGCTGGCCCGCCTGGCCGGGGTGAGCCTGCCGGCCACCGTCCAGGCCGTCAGCGACCGGCAGCCCGTCCCGGACCCGCCGCCGGTCTCGGTGGAGTTGGCCGGGACACCGTTCGCGCGCCACCTCCACGACCTCCAGGAGCAGGTCCTGCGCGCCCTCACCGAAGCCGAGGGCCGTACCGCGCAGATGACCCAGGCCACGCTGCTGTCCGTGGCGCGCACCCTCCAGGCGCTGGCCAACAAGCAGCAGATGGCCGTCACCGACATGCTCCGCAAGCACGACTCGCCGGAGGTGCTGGCGGACCTGCAGGTGGTGGACCACGCCACCGCCCAGATCCTGCGCCGCGCCCAGGCGATCACCGTGGTGTGCGGCTCCTACCCGGGCCGGCAGCACAACGCCACCCCGCTGAGCGACGTGGTGCGGGGCGCGGTCAGCCGCATCCTGGACTTCCGGCGCGTCAAGGTCTTCCACGACGAGGGCGACCGCGCCGTCGTCGGGCGGGCCGTGGAGGGGCTGGTGCTCGCGCTCGCCGAACTGCTGGAGAACGCCACCCGCTACTCGCACCCGGACACCAGGGTGCTGGTGCAGTTCGAGCGCGCGCACAACGGACTGTCCGTCGTCGTCGACGACAAGGGCGTCGGCCTCCAACCCGGCGAACGGGAGCGCGCCAACCGCCTGCTGTCGGGCCAGGGCCCCGTCAGCATCACCCGGCTCGGAGACCCGCCGAAGTTCGGCTTCGCGGTGATCGGCCTGCTCAGCGCCCGGTACGGGTTCGAGGTGTCGGTGACCAAGTCCCCCTACAGCGGGGTGCGGGCCGTGGCGTTCCTGCCCAGCGCGCTGCTGACCGACAGCGCGCCGGCGCCGGACACCGCCGGTGCGCACGGCGCCCCCTCCGCGGTCGCCGTACGGGCCTCCGCGCCGGCGCCCGTCCCGGCGTCGGCGGCGCGGGAGACGACAGCGGGCGGTCTCCCCAAGCGGCGGCGGCACTCCGCGGAGACGCCGGCGTCCGGCGTGCCCGTCGCACGGTCCGGCCGGTCGTCGGCGCCCGGCCGCTCACCGCGGGAGTCCGCCGCCACGCTGGGCGGGTTCGCCCGCGCGGCACGGGCCGCCCAGCGCTCCACGTCGACGCCCGAAGGGTCTGAAGGGAACAGCGAGGCATGATCTTCGACAACGAGAAGCTGGCCTGGATGCTGGGACAGCTCATGGACCAGCCCGAGGTCTACGACGCCCTGCTGGTGTCGGGGGACGGCCTGGTCCGGGCCTGCACCCCCAACCTGGACCGGGACACCGCCGAGCAGATGGCCGCGGCCCTGGCCGGCGTGCAGGCCACCTCCAGCGCCAGCGCGCGGCTGTGCCGCTCCGAGCCCGACTCCTGGGAGCAGAGCCTGACGCAGTTCCGCGACGGGTACGTCATCACCATCCGGGCCGGGGAGGGCAGCTTCCTGACGGTCGCGACCTCCGCCGCGGCCGACGTGGAGGCGATCGGCTTCCGGATGCACCAGCTGGTGGCCCAGCTCGGCGGGCAGATGGCGAGCGAGCCCCGCCGCGACGCCGGCAGTCCGACATGACCCCCCGCCGCGTGCGCACGGATCTGGTCCGGCCGTACGTCATCACCGGCGGTCGCCACGAACCCAGTCGCAACACCCACTCCCTGGACCTGGTCGCCCTCGTCACCGCCACCGGCGACCGCCCCGTGGGGGAGCTGGAGCCGGAGCAGCAGAAGATGGTCCGGCTCTGCCAGGGCGGCTACCTGTCGGTGGCGGAGGTCGCCGGTCACGTACGGCTTCCCGTGGCCGTCACCACGATCCTGCTGGCGGACCTGATCGACAGCGGCCACATGGTCGTGCGCAAGCCCCCGCCGGTGGCCCAACCCACCGATCTCGACGTCCTGGAGAAGGTGCTGGATGGTCTCAACAACATCCTCTGACAGCGGCATCTACGTGCGCGACACCGTCGAGACCGCCGCGAAGCTCCTCGTCGTCGGGCCGTTCGGGGTCGGCAAGACCACGCTGATCGGCGCGGTCAGCGAGATCGAGCCGCTGCGCACCGAGGAGGTCATGACGCAGGCCGGCGCGCTGGTGGACGATCTGAAGGGCATCGAGGACAAGAGGACGACCACGGTCGCGATGGACTTCGGCCGTCTCACCCTCGCCCCGGACCTGGTGCTCTACCTGTTCGGCGCGCCCGGCCAGCAGCGCTTCATGCGGGTGGCGCCGGTGTGGCGGCAGCTCACCGAGGGCGCCTACGGCGCCCTGGTGCTGGCCGACACCCGGCGGCTGGAAGCCTCCTTCGACGCCATGGAGACGGTGGAGAAGCACGGCCTGCCGTACGCGGTCGCCCTCAACTCCTTCCCCGACGCGCCCCGGTTCCCGGAGGAGGAGCTCCGCGAGGCCCTCGACCTGAGCCCCGAAACCCCCCTGGTCAGTTGTGACGCGCGGGACCGTGCCTCTGCCGCGCGGGCACTGATCGCCCTGGTCAAGCACGTTCACACCCACTACCGGGAGCACCTCCAGTGACAACCCCGTCCTTCGGCCCGGGCACCGTTCCTCCGCCGGGCTGCCCGGCCCACCGGGCCCACGGCGGCGCGGGCGGCCGTCTGCCCGCGCTGTACGGTCCCGAGTTCGCCGCCGACCCGGACTCCGTCTACGCCGGGCTCCGCCCGCACGGGCCCGCCCACTGGGTGGAGCTCGCCCCCGGCGTCCCGGCCATCGTGGTCACCGACTACGGCGCGGCGCTGGAGGTGCTGCGCAGCTCGCAGTTCAGCAAGGACGCCCGCCGCTGGACCGCCCTGGTCCAGGGGAGGATCCCCATGGACAACGAGGTCGTCCCGATGATGGGGTTCCGGCCCAGCCTGCTGTTCGCCGACGGCGACCGGCACCTGCGGCTGCGCAAGACCGTCGACGACGCCCTGGCCCGGGTCGACTCCTACCGGGTGCGCTCCTTCGTGCAGCGCAGCGCGGCCAGGCTGATCGACGAGTTCGGTGCGGCCGGTTCGGCGGACCTGGTCTCCCAGTACGCCACCCGCATCCCGGCGCTGGTGTTCACCCAGCTCTTCGGCTGCTCCGACGAGCAGACGGACCGGATGGCCGAGGCGTGCCTCCAGATGATCGCGGCCGAACCCGAGATCGCCCAGCGGGGCAGCGAGGAGCTGGCGCGCTGCCTGGCCGACCTCATCGCCGCCAAGCGCCGCTCCCCCGGAGCCGACCTGACCTCCTGGCTGCTGCACCACCCACTGGGGCTGACGGACGAGGAGATGCTCCACCAGTTGGTGGTCCTCATCGGCGCGGGCGTCGTGCCGCAGTCGGCCTGGATCTCCAGCGCGATCATGCTGCTGCTGACCGACGACCGTTTCGCCGGCGACCTCTCCGGCGGCAGCCTGACCGTCGCCGACGCCCTCAACGAGGTGCTGTGGGAGCGGTCCCCGATGGCGAACTTCTGCTTCCACTACGCCATCGGCGAGTACGACCTGCGCGACGACTCCGGAGCGGGGCTGGTGATCCCCCCGGGCGTCCCGGTGCTCATCAGCCACGAGGCCGTCAACAGCCAGGTGGCCCGCGAGATCGACACGGACCGCCGCACCGCCAACCACGCGCACCTGGCCTTCGGCGCGGGACCGCACGTGTGCCCCGCGCAGAGCATCTCGGAGATCATCTCCGACGTGGCGATCGAGACGCTGCTCGACGTGCTCCCCGATGTCGAACTCGCCGTCCCCGCAGAGGATCTGACCTGGCGTCACGGACCCTTCCACCGCAGCCTCACGGCGCTGCCCGTGACCTTCCCCGCACTCTCCGCACCCGTCTCCGTGCCCACGACCGTGCCACCCGCGTCCGAACCGACATCCGGAGGTCAGTCATGGAATCCCCCACCGTCCCCGGCACCGACGTCCACGTCCTCGATCCCACCGGCCGCGACCTCCACGGCGAGGCGGCCCGACTCCGCGCCCGAGGACCGGCGACGCCGGTGGAGCTCCCCGGCGGCGTGGTTGCGTGGTCGGTGACCGGCCACGAGTACGTCAAGCGGCTCGCGGGGGACCGCCGGGTCTCCCGCGACCCCCGCCGGCACTGGCCCGAGTTGGAGCGAATACCCCAGGACTGGGCCCTCAACGTGTGGGTGCGCGTGGTGAGCGCCTTCACCAGCTACGGCGAGGAGCACCGCCGCCTGCGCAACATGATCGCCCCGTCCTTCACGCCCCGCCGCACCGAGGCGCTGCGCCCCCGCGTCCAGAAGATCGTCGACGGACTGATCACCGACCTGGAGTCCATCGAGCCGGGTGAACCGGTGGACCTGCGCGCCCGGTTCGCCTACATCATCCCCAACGAGGTCATCTGCGAGCTGTTCGGCGTCCCGGCCGACATGCGCGCCTGGACGCGTCGGGTCATGGACGCCGTCCTGAACACCGGCGCCTCCCCCGAGCAGGCACGCGCCGACTACGCCGAGATGTGGGCCTGCATGCGCGCGCTCGCGGACATCAAGCGCGTCAGGCCGGGCGACGACATGACCAGCGACCTGATCGCCGCCCGCGACGGCGACTTCGCCTTCGACGAGGACCAGCTGATCAGCACCCTCGTCCTGATGATCGGCGCCGGCAGCGAGACGGCCGTCAACCTGATCGCCAAGGCCACCCACGCCCTGCTCACCCACCCCGACCAGCTCGCCCTGGTGCGGGAGGGGAAGGCGACCTGGGACGACGTGATCGAGGAGACGCTGCGCCTCGAAGCCCCGATCATGCACATGCCCCTGCGGTACGCGGTGGAGGACATCGACCTCGACGGCGTGCGGATCCGCAAGGGCGACGCGATCATCCTCGCCTTCGGCGCCGCGGGCCGCGACCCCGCCCTCAACGGCGAGGACGCCGACGTCTTCGACCTCACCCGCGAGGAGCGCGAGCACATGGCGTTCGGTTACGGGGTGCACTACTGCCTCGGCGCCCCCCTGGCCCGTCTGGAGGCGTCCATCGCGCTCCCGGCCCTCTTCGAGCACTTCCCCGACATGCGGCCGGCCGTCGACCCCGCCGAACTGGTGCCCCAGGCGTCCTTCATCGCCAACGGCCACCGGTCCCTGCCGGTTCACCTCAAGCCCGTCTCCTGAGGCGCCGAATCGTTTCCTCTCACGGGCCGCCGGGCCTTCCGTGCCCGGCGGCCCGTGGCGCCGGCGCGCCGCCCGCCGGGGAGGAGGACCGCGTGGCCGGTCCCGCCCCGGCGGGAGGCACCGGCGACCGGGGCGGTGCGGCCGTCACTCGGGTGTCGCGCCCCGATGCCGGATGACCGAGCCCGCCCGGCCCTTGACCACCTCCAACTGGACCGGGATGCGCCGGCGCAGGTCGGCGACGTGGCTGACGATGCCGACGCTGCGGTCGCGCTCGCGCAGGGAGTCCAGCACGTCCAGCACCTCGTCGAGGGTCTGGTCGTCCAGGCTGCCGAACCCCTCGTCGATGAAGAGGGTGTCCAGGCGCAGCCCGCCCGTCTCCTCGGTGACGACGTCGGCGAGGCCGAGCGCGAGGGCGAGCGAGGCGAAGAACGTCTCCCCGCCGGAGAGGGTGGCGGTGTCGCGTTCGCTGCCCGTCCAGGCGTCGATGACGTGCAGGCCCAGACCGGAGCGGCCCCGGCCGGGACCGCGCGCGTCGGAGTGGACCAGGGTGTAGCGTCCGCCGGACATCTGCGTCAGCCGGGCACTGGCCGCGGCGGCGACCTGCTCCAGACGGGCGGCCAGGACGTAGGACTCCAGGCGCATCCTGCGCTCGTTCTCCGCGGAGGTCCCGGCTGCCAGTCCGGCGAGCCGGGTGACGCGGTCGCACTCCTCGCGCTGCGGGGCGAGCGCTCGGGCGTCGGCCAGGGCGCGGGCGGAGAGCCGGTCGAGTTCCTCGCAGCGGCGGCGGGCCTCGGCGTCGGCGGCGGAGGCCGCGTTCAACCGTGCGACGGCCGCGTCCAGCGCGGCCTCGGCCGCGTCGACGTCGACCGGCGGGAGGGCGGCGGCGTCGGCCAGTTCGGGGTCGGCGAGTTCGGCCGCGACGGCCGCCTCCTCGGCCTGCCGGTCGTCGACGCGGCGTTGCAGCACGCGCTGTTCGTGGTCGGTGAGCCGGGCGTCGGCGGCGGCCTGCGGCGTGTCGAAGCCCGCGTGCCAGGCGGCGTCCGCGAGCCGCGCGTCGGCCTCCTTCAGTCGTCGCGCGGCGGCCTCGGCGGCCGAGACGGCCTCGGCCGCCGAGGCCAACAGGGCGGCGCGGCGCTCCAGTTCGTCGGCGCGGTGGGCGACGGAGGCGGCCTCGCCCCGGGCTCGGGCCACCTGCTCGCGAAGTCCGTCCCGCTCGGCCAGCAGCGCCTCGCGCCGGGAAGCGCGGGAGGCCGCCCGGCGTTCGGCGTCCCGTCGGGCGGCCTGGCGGACCTCGTGCTCGCGCTGGAGCCGTTCGAAGGCCGCGCGGGCGTCCGCGGCGCCGGCGGCGATCCGACGGGCGTCGACGTGCTCGGTCTCCAACCCGGCCACCTCGTCGGCCAGTTCGGCCACGGACGCCTCGCCCGCCTCCTCCCCCGCCAGGGCCAGCCTCTCCCGGAGGGAGTCCAGCCGCCGCTCGATCAGCCGGTGCGCCTCCTCGGCCCGCCGGTGACGCTCCAGGGCCGCCTCCTCGGCCTGCCGGTCGACGTGCCGCGCGCCGGGGCGGGCCGGGACGGGGTGGTCGGGCGAGCCGCACACCATGCACGGCTCACCGTCCCTCAGTTCGCCGGCGAGTTCGGCCGCGATGCCGTCCAGCCGCCGTGCCCTGACGTCCAGCCAGTCCTGTTTGGCGGCCAGCGCCCGCTCGTGGGCCGCCGCCAGTTCGGCTCGGGTGGCGGCCTCCTCGGCGGTGAGGGCGTCGCGGCTGCGGGCGGCCTCCAGCCGTCGCCGGACGGTGTCGAGCCGCCGGGCGAGCTGTTCGGCGCGGGACGCGGCCTCGACGGCGGCGTCGACGCGCCGCTGGTGGGCGTCGCGGGTTGCCTCCCAGCCCGCCAGCCACTCCTCCGCCTCCCGCAGCAGCTCCTCGTCCTCGCCCGACTCCCGTTCCAGGCGGGCGAGTTCGGCGGCGAGGCGGGCGCCGCGCTCCTCGGCGTGCCGGGCGGCGTCGAGGGCGCCCAGTTCCTGGCGGGTGGCGCGTTCGAGGTCGGCGAGCCGTTCCGCGGGGGCCTGGGCCAGGTCGGCGGGCAGCCGGTCGCGGGCCCGTTCCTCGGCGAGCGCCGTGCGGCGGCGCTCGGCCTCGGCCCTCTCGCGCGCTTCGAGGACGGGGGCCACGGTCTCGGCGGCGCGGGCCCGTTCCAGCCGGGCGCGGTCCCGGTCGTGCTCCCGCGCCCCGGCGGCCAGGGCCTCGGCGCGCCGGCGGGCGGCGGCGTGGCGTCTGCGGAGGCGGTCCCGTTCCCGGGCCTCCTCCAGGCGCCGCCGGGCGGTGGTGTGGGCGTCCTCGGCGGCGCGGACGGCCGCGGCGGTGACGTCCCGCCTCTCCCGGGCGGCGGAGCGGGCCAGGGCGGCCCACTCCAGCACGGCGTCGGCCAGGCCCGGGTCTCCGGGCGAGAGGTCCTCGAACGCCGCGCCGTCGAGTTCGCGGCCGGTTCCGGCGGCCTGCCGCATCCGGTGGGCCAGGGCGAGCAGCCTCTCGTCCCCGTCGCGCACCCGGCGCTGCGCGGTGGTGCGCAACTCCGCCAAATGCTGTTCGACGGCGGCGAAGCGGCGGGTGTCGAAGAGGCGGCCCAGCAGCTTGGCGCGTTCCTCCGCCCCGGCCCGCAGGAAGCGGGCGAAGTCGCCCTGCGGCAGCAGGACCACCTGGCAGAACTGCTCGCGGCTCATGCCCATCAGCTGGGTGAGTTCCTCGCCTATCTCCTGGTGGGAGCGGCTGAGGGCCTTCCAGGTGCCGGTGACGGCGTCGTACTCGCGCAGCCAGGACTGGGCCTTCTCGGTGGTCAGGCCGGTGCCGCGCTTCTTGGGGCGGAGCTGTTCGGGCTGCCGGGTGACCTCCAGCCTGCGTCCGCCGACGGTGAGGTCGAGGACCACCTCGGTGCGGGTGTCGGGGTCGGCGTGGTCGCTGCGCAGCCGGCTCGGCCCGGGGACCTGGCGCGCGCCGGGCACGCCGCCGTACAGGGCGTAGCAGACGGCGTCCAGCACGGAGGTCTTGCCCGCGCCGGTGGGGCCGTGCAGCAGGAACAGCCCGGCGGCGGACAGCGCGTCGAAGTCGACCGTCTGGGTGCGCCCGAACGGCCCGAAGGCGGTGACGGTGAGCCGGTGCAGCCTCATCGGGGCGCCTCCGTGCGGGCTTCCTCGGCGCGTACGGCGTCCAGGGCCCGGCTCAGCAGGGCGCGTTCGCGGTCGTCGGGCCCCTCCCCGCCCCGGACGTGGGCGACGAAGCCCTCCAGGATCTGCTGATCGGTGCGGTCGCGGAGGCGGCGCCCGTAGGAGAGGGAGGTGTCCTCCGGGGGCCGTTCGGGGTCGAAGACGAGGGTGAGGACGTGGGGGAAGCGGGCGGCGAGCCGGGCCATCGGCTCGCGCGGGCGGACCGGGTCGGTGAGGGTGGCCTCCACCCACGCCTGCTCGTGGCACTCCAGGGCGGGGTCGGCGAGCAGGTCCTCCAGGCGTCCGCGGACGCGGGCCAGCGGGCGCGGCACCGGGCAGTCGATCCGCTCGGCGCTCACCTCGCCGCCGGGCCCGAGGTCCACCAGCCACATCGACTTGCGGTGGTGGGTCTCGGAGAAGGAGTAGGCGAGCGGCGAGCCGGAGTAGCGGACGCGCTCGGCGAGGGTCTGGCAGCCGTGCAGGTGCCCCAGCGCCACGTAGTCCACGCCGTCGAAGACGCCGGCCGGGACGGAGGCGACGCCGCCGACGGTGATGTCCCGTTCGCTGTCGGAGGGTTCGCCTCCGGTGACGAAGGCGTGGGCCAGGACGACGGAGCGGGTGCCGGCCGGGCGGGAGGCCAGATCGGCGCGGACCCGGTCCATGGCGGCGCCCAGCACGGCCGCGTGACCGGCCTTCTCCACCCCCAGGGCGTCCTTGACCAGGGCGGGTTCCAGGTAGGGCAGTCCGTAGAAGGCGACCTCGCCGTCGTCGTCGGCCAGGACGACGGGGGTGGCGCAGGCGGCGGGGTCGGTGCGCAGGTGGATGCCGGCCCGCCGGATGAGCCCGGCGCCCACTCCCAGTCGGCGGGCCGAGTCGTGGTTCCCGGAGATCATGATGGTGGGCACGTCGAGGGCGGCGAGGCGGTGGAGGGCGTCGTCGAAGAGTTCGACGGCGGCCAGCGGCGGCACCGCCCGGTCGTAGACGTCGCCGGCGACGAGCACCGCGTCGACGCGCTCCCGCCGCACCGTCTCCACGAGGTGGTCGACGAAGGCCGCCTGGGCGGACAGCAGGTTCACCCGGTGGAAGCTCCGTCCCAGGTGCCAGTCCGAGGTGTGCAGCAGTCTCAACGGCCCGCTCCGCCCCGCACGTCTCTCCCTCCGTCGCCCCCGTGGGTCGTGCTCTGGATTGTGGCACGTTCCGGACGGCGCATTGCCCCGGACGGGGGAATCGGACGTCCGGCGGTCCGGGCGGCCGGTGCGGCGGGTCCGTCCGCGAACGCCCTTGGCGGGCCCGGGTGTCGCGCCGTGGGGGCGGTGCGTGACGGGGCGTCGGTTCCGTGGGGGACGGCGATCGGCGGGTGCCTCCGGGAGCGCGGGCGCCGCGCGTCCTACCCGGTTCCGTACGCCTCGCCGCCGGTCTCCAGCCGGGCGGTGCCCGCGGTGGCGTCGGCGAGCCAGGCGCGGAAGTCGTCGACCTCGGCCTCGGGCAGCCCGACCTCGATGGCGACCTCGGCGCCGTAGTGGACGTTCCGCACGTCCCGGCCGCCGGTGCGCAGCTCGTTCTCGATCCGGCCCGCCCGCTGGTGGTCCACCGTGACCGTGACCAGCCTCATCCGCCGCCGGACGACGGTGCCCACGGCGTCCAGGGCCTGGCCGACCGCGCCGCCGTAGGCGCGGATCAGTCCGCCCGCGCCCAGCTTCACCCCGCCGAAGTAGCGCGTGACGACCGCGACGGCGTAGCGGACCTCGCGGCGCAGCAGCATCTGGAGCATGGGCGCCCCGGCCGTGCCGCCGGGCTCCCCGTCGTCACCGGCCTTCTGCACCCCGGCGTCGGCGCCGATGACGTAGGCCCAGCAGTTGTGGGTGGCGTCCGCGTACCGGGCGCGGACGCGGGCGATGAACGCCCGCGCCTCCTCCTCGGTGGCGGCGGGGGCGAGCGAGCAGATGAAACGCGACCTGTTGACCTCGGTCTCGTGGACGCCCTCGGCGGCGACCGTCACGTACTGCTCCCGCACCCGGCCCAGCCTAGATCAGCTCCCTGTCCTCGGCTCCGGCGCCCTCCTCCGGGGTTCGTCCCCGGGGAATTGGACGCGCCGCCACCGGACGCATAGCGTCCGTATTCATGACACAACGGAGAGTGATCCTGAGCGGCTCCACCTTCGAGAGGGAGATCGGCTACGCCCGGGCGGTGGTCGACGGCGACCGGGTGCACGTCTCCGGGACGACCGGCTTCGACTACACGACCATGACCATCTCCGACGACGTGGTGGAGCAGGCCGAGCAGTGCCTGCGGAACATCCGGGCCGCGCTCGCCGAGGCGGGCTGTTCCCTGGCGGACGTGGTGCGGGTGCGGTACCTGTTGCCGCGCCGGGAGGACTTCGAACCGTGCTGGCCCGTCCTGCGTCGCCACTTCGGCGCCGTCCGTCCGGCCGCGACCATGCAGGTGTGCGGGCTCGCCGACCCCCGGATGAAGATCGAGATCGAGGTGGACGCGCGTCTGCCCGCGTCGCCGGGCGCCGGGCGGTGACGCGGCGGGAATGGTCCGGCCGGGGCGCCGGTTGACCGGGACATGTACGCAGACGCAGAGACAGTCCGCAGGATCCTGACCGAGAGCGGCGACACCTGGGCCGTGGTGGGCCTGTCGTCCAACCGCGACCGCGCCGCCTGGGGCGTGGCCCGGGTGCTCCAGCGCTTCGGCAAGCGGATCGTGCCCGTCCACCCCAAGGCGGAGACGGTGCACGGCGAGCGGGGGTACGCCTCCCTCGCCGAGATCCCCTTCCCCGTGGACGTCGTGGACGTGTTCGTCAACTCCGACCTGGCGGGCGGCATCGCGGACGAGGCGGTGGCGATCGGGGCCAAGGCGGTCTGGTTCCAGCTCGGCGTGGTCGACGAGGCGGCGTACGAGCGCACCCGCGCGGCCGGGCTGGACATGGTGATGGACCGCTGCCCGGCGATCGAGATACCGCGGCTGGGCTGAACGGGCCGCCGGGCCGAGCGGGCCCGTGCCGGGCGGTACCGGTGCGGCGGCGGTCCGCGTCCGTCCCGCCGCCGCGCCGGATGTGGGTCACCGGATGTGGGTCACTCGTCCGAGTAGCTGAGTTCGCCGAGGGTCCAACTGCTCACCTCGCGGATGGCGACGCGGTACATCCCCCCGGTGTCGGGGAGGCCGTAGCTTCCCTGGAGGATGCGGGCCAGGTGCAGGTGCAGGTGGGTGGGCCGGGAGCGGTCCTCGCCGCGGCGGGCGTCCGCCCCGGAGGGCTCGAACAGCTCGGCGAACGGCTTCAGCCGTTCGGAGTCCCGCAGGACCTCGGCCACCCGCGCCTTCCAGACGGCCTCGGGTGCCAGCCTGCCGGTGATGACCGCACCGGGCACCACGACGGTCAGAGGCATCTGGTTGCTCTGCTCGGTCTCCACCTTCTCGGCGATGTCGACGAGCAGGTCATCGTGGATCGACATGCGGGCAGAGTAGCGCCCGCGGGGCGTTCCGGCGCCGGTCAGGCCACCGGAACGCCCAGTCCCTCCAGCACGCGCGCGCCGGGGAGGTGGGCGAGGAGCTTGCCGGGCACCAGCAGTTTGCCGCGGCGGCGACCGCTCCCCACCACGACGTACTCGGTGTCGGCGACGGCCGTGTCGACCAGCAGCGGCCAGTCCTCGGGCAGGCCGATCGGGGTGATGCCGCCGTACTCCATGCCGGACTCGCCGACGGCCGTCTCCATGGGGGCGAAGGACGCCTTGCGGGCGCCCAGTTCGCGCCGGACCAGACGGTTGACGTCGGCGCGGGTGTGCGCGAGGACCACGCAGGCGGCGAGGGTGGTCTCCTGGCCCCGGCGGCCCGCGACGACCACGCAGTTGGCGGAGAACTCCGGCGGGATGCCGTGGACCTCGCCGAAGCGGGCGGTGTCGGCGTCGTCCGGGTCGCTGTCGACGTAGACCACGCCGTCGGTCGGGACGGGGCCGCGCAGCGCGGCGGCCACGGGCGGGGCGAGCAGGTCGAGCTTGTCGGCGACCGGCCAGGCGTCGGTGAACTCTCCGATGGGCGCACGCATGCCCGCACGCTAGCAGCCTCGCCGGGCGGGCCCCGCGGGGCCCGCGCAGGGGGCCGGGGTCAGCGCGGTGCGCGCGGCGGCGCGGGCGGCGGCACCGAGACGGCCATGGTCATCTCCACGGGCTCGTCGCCGTCGTTGCGGTAGCCGTGCGGGACGTTCGACTCGAAGGCGGCGGAGGTCCCGGCGGGCACCTCGTGGTCGGCGTCGCCGACGGTGAGGGTGAGCACCCCCGCGGTGACGTGGACCAGTTCGGTGGTCCCGGCGGGGTGCGGGTCGGAGGTGCTGCCCTCCCCCGGCATCAGCCGCCAGAGCCACAGTTCCAGCGGGCCGGGCGCCTCCGCCCCGGCCACCAGGGTGCTGTGGCTGCCGGCCTCGGTGGACCACAGCCGCACCATCTGGTCGGCGGGGACCAGCTTGACGGCCGGCTCCCGGTCGAAGTCCAGCAGGCTGGTGATGCTCACGCCCAGCGCGTCGGCGACCTTGACGACCGTGCCGACGCTGGGGTTGGTGCGGGCCTGTTCGATCTGGATGAGCATGCCGCGGCTGACCCCGGCGCGGGCGGCCAGGGCGTCGAGGGTGAACCCCCTCTCGGTGCGCAGACGCCTGAGGTTGCGGGCGAGTGACTGGGTGAGCTGGTCGAGGTCCGTCACGCGCGTCTCCCGTCTCGTGCTCCCGGCGTCCCGTCGTTCCGCGGGCAGCGCCACTCCGATGCGGATGGTCAAATATTTTTGATTGTCGAGTCCACTACACTGAACTATCGTGTGGTGAACCCCGAAGTCCATGACACTGTACTGTGAGGTGCTTCCTTGATC
Source organism: Streptomyces macrosporus (assembly GCF_039533145.1). Taxonomy (NCBI): domain Bacteria; kingdom Bacillati; phylum Actinomycetota; class Actinomycetes; order Kitasatosporales; family Streptomycetaceae; genus Streptomyces; species Streptomyces macrosporus. Next base: position 20,367 of record NZ_BAAASZ010000023.1, on the reverse strand, counting down.
GCCTTCGCTCTGGCCACCAGCCTGCTGTGGGGGCTGGCCGACTTCGGCGGCGGGCTGCTGACCCGGCGCATCCCCGCCCTGACCGTGGTGGTCGTCTCCCAGACGATCGCCGCGGCCGTGCTCGGGGCGATCGTCGTGGCGACCGGGGCCTGGAGCGAGGCCGGGGAGCGGCTGTGGTTCGCCGTCGCGGCCGGCCTGATCGGCCCGGCGGCGATGCTGTGCTTCTACCGGGCCCTGGCCCTGGGGCCGATGGGCGTGGTCTCCCCGCTCGCCGCGCTGGCCGTCGTCGTCCCCGTCGGGGTGGGCCTGGCCCTGGGCGAGCGGCCGGACCTGCCGCAGTACGCGGGCATCGCCGTCGCCACCGCCGGGGTGGTGCTGGCGGGCGGTCCGCAGCTGAAGGGCGCGCCGGTGCAGCGGCGGGCGCTGGTGCTCACCCTGGCCTCGGCGGTCGGCTTCGGAGCGGTGATGGCGCTGATCGCGGAGGCGTCCACCACCCTCACCGGCCTGTACCTCGCCCTGTTCGTCCAGCGCCTGTGCAACGTCGCGGTCGGCGGGGCGGCCCTGTACGTCTCGGTGCGGCGCGGCGGCGCGGCGCTGCCGCCGGAGGGCGGCCGGAAGGCCGTCGTCTCCTCCCTCCCGGCGCTCGCCTTCGTCGGGTTGGCCGACGTCGCCGCCAACGGCACCTACGCGCTGGCCGCCCGGATCGGTCCGGTCACCATCGCCGCGGTGCTCGCCTCCCTCTACCCCGTGATCACCGCGCTGGCCGCACGCGCCGTGCTGCGGGAGAGACTGCTCGCGGTGCAGGCGGCGGGCGCCGGGCTGGCGATGGCCGGCGGTCTGCTGCTGGCCTCGGGCTGACCCGCGCCGCCCGGCCCGGCCTCGCGGGAACCCTCACACGAACCAGTGGTAGCGGGCGGCGTACAGCAGCACCGCCAGGCCGTGCAGGAGCACGGCGAAGAGCAGTAGAAGTCGCAGGTTCCGGTTGCTCACGCGCACGCACCCCGTCGGTTCTCCGGCTCCGGCCGGGCCCCGTCAGCGACCGGCCGCCGCGTCCAGTGTGCCCGCCTCGGGCCCGGCCGTGTCGAGCGCCGCCAGGGCGCGCAGCTCCTCGGAGGTGACGCCCTCGGGGATCGGCACGGGCGGCGGGGTGCGCAGCGGGGGCAGCCAGCCCTCCTCGGCGTCCCAGCGCCGTACGACCTTCGCGGGCGCGCCCGCGACCACGGCGTGGTCGGGCACCTCGCCCCGGACGACCGACCCGGCCGCCACCACCACGTTCCGCCCCAGCCGCGCCCCCGGCAGCACCACCGCTCCCGTGCCCAGCCAACTGCCCGCGCCGATCTCCACGGGCGCGGACCGCGGCCACTGTCTGCCGATCGGCGTGTGGGGGTCGTCGTAGGAGTGGTTGGTGGAGGTGATGTAGACGTACGGGCCGCAGAAGACGTCGTCCCCGATGGTCACGCGCGCCTGCGCGGTGTCGGCGACCACGTGGCTGCCGCGGCCGAGGACCACCCCGTTGCCCAGCCGCAGCACCGTGTCCGGGCCGAGGTCGAGGTCCGGCATCATCCCGGCGGTCAGCGTGACCTCGGCGCCGATCACACAGTGGTCGCCCAGCTCGATCCACCGGGTGCCGAACAGCGTGCCCTGGGGGAAGGCCAGCCGGGTGCCCTCCCCGATCCGGCGGAAGGCGTACGGACCGGGGTGCTCGGCGGTGACGGCGCCCGCCCGCTGCGCGTGACGCCACAGGGCGTGCACGGCGCGGGACACGGCACGGGACGCCAGGGATGAGAACACGTTCCTGCGGTTCGGCACCCGCTCACCGTAGACGCCCCGGGGTGCGGCGCACCGCCCCGTGTGCTGTGATCCTTGCCCCACCCACCGACTACCGTGCCGGTGGAGGGGTGATCGCGTCCGGGAGCGGGAATCCGGGGCACGGCGGCACGCGACGGCGTGCGGGGAACGGCTCGGCATCGAGGACGGGAGACGGCACGGATGGAGAGGCGGGCGATGATCGAGGGCGTGGGCGGCAGGGAACCGGTGGTCGCCCTGGGGGCGTACGTGGCCCCGACGGCCGTGGTGGTCGGGGACGTGGCGCTGAGCGCGGGCGCGAGCGTCTGGTACAACGCGGTGCTGCGCGGCGACTGCGACGCGATCGCCGTCGGCGCCGACAGCAACGTCCAGGACAACTGCACCGTGCACGCCGATCCGGGTTTCCCCACGGTGGTGGGCGAGCGCGTCTCGGTGGGCCACAACGCCGTGCTGCACGGCTGCACCGTCGAGGACGAGGTGCTGATCGGGATGGGCGCGACCGTGCTCAACGGCGCCCGGGTGGGCGCCGGTTCGCTGGTGGCGGCGCACGCGCTGGTGCCCCAGGGCATGGAGATCCCGCCCGGCTCCCTGGTCGCCGGGGTGCCCGCCCGCGTCAGGCGGGAGCTGACCGCCGAGGAACGGGAGGGCATCCGGGCGAACGCGGCGATGTACCGGGACCTGGCCCTCGTGCACCGGCGGGCGCAGGAGGGCGGCGACGGCTGAGCGGCGGGGCCGCCCGCCCCCGCCGTGTACCGGCTCGGTACCGAAACGGGGGTGGCCGTGGCTCCGTTCGGGTGACGCCTCTAATGTTCTGGCCATGTGGCCAGGACAACAGCAGCCCGGGGGCGAGCAGAACCCGCAGCAGCCCAACCCGTACCGGACACCCGGGTACCAGGCGCCCAACCCCTACCAGACGCCGGGGTACCAGGCGCCCAACCCGTACCAGCAGCCGCAGCCCGGCGGCCAGTGGGGGCACCCCGGCGTGCCCGGCGCCCCGCAGCCGCCGCAGGGCGACGGCGGTGGGGGCAAGAGCGGGAAGACCGCGGCGATCGCCATCGTCGCGGCCGTCGCGGTGATCGCCGCCGCCGTGGTCACCGGCGTCTTCGTCTTCAAGGACGACGACAAGACGAACACCGCCAAGGGCGACGGCACCGCGTCGCCGACCGCCGAGCCCTCCCCCGAGCAGAGCACGTCGGAGGAGGATTCCGGCAGCCGGGAGGACGACCCCAGCAACCCGCGTGACGGCCTCGACGCGGAGAAGCCCGATCCGGTGATCCCCGGCTGGCAGGTCGTCACCAACGCCAAGCACCACAACGCCTTCGACGTGCCGCCCGACTGGAAGGTGCAGTCGGAGACCGTGATCATCGGCTACGGGCAGAAGGACAAGGACGACCCCTTCTCCGGACCGCAGGTCGCCTTCAGCGGCCCGGCCCTCTACAAGGAGGGGTGGTGCAAGGACGGCAGCTCCGAGTACACCCGGGCGATGGTCGGCAGCAAGGGCGGCCAGGGCTCCCGCAACACCGCCGAGGCCGCGAAGATCGCCGCGGAGAACTTCGTCTACTTCGCCTACGGCGAGCAGAAGGAGACGGTCAAGTCCACCAAGGCCGAGACGTTCTCCAACAAGCACGGCATCAAAGGACACATCGCCACCGCCACGGCCACCGGCGTCGAGAAGAAGAACAAGTGCGAGTCCGACGGCAAGGTCGTGGCCGTCTCCTGGATCGACGGCTCCAACGACCTGCGCATCTGGCTGATCGTCACCGACGCCGGGGTCAAGGACGAGGTGCCCCGGTCGACCATCGACAAGATGACCTCCACCCTGCGGCCCTACGCCGAGGAGGACTGACGGGCCGGAAGGCGGGCGGGGCGACGCGGCCGACCCGTCCCGCCTGGGCGGGCCGCAACTACACCCTGCTGACGGCCGCCGCCGTGATCACCGGGCTGGGCAACTCCGGGGCGCTGATCGCGGCGGCGTTCGCCGTGCTCGCCTCGGGCGGCTCGGGCACCGACGTGGGCCTGGTCGCCGCGGCCCGCACCGTTCCCCTGGTCGTCTTCCTCCTCGTCGGCGGGGCCGTCGCCGACCGGCTGTCGCGCCACCGGGTGATGGTGGCGGCCAACGCGCTCAACTGCCTCTCCCAGGGCGTCTTCGCGGCGCTGGTGATCTCCGGCCGCGCGGAGCTGTGGCAGATGGTGGTGCTGTCCGCGCTGGGCGGCGTCGGACACGCGTTCTTCGCCCCGGCCGCCGAGGGGATGGTGCTCTCCAGCGTCCGCGGCGAGCAGGCCGGGCGGGCCTTCGCCGTCTTCCGGATGGGCGTGAACGGGGCCTCCATCGGCGGCGCGGCGCTCGGCGGCGCGCTGATCGCCGCCGTCGGCCCCGGCTGGGTGCTGGCGGTCGACGCCGCCGCCTTCGCGGTGGCGGGCGCGCTGCGCGCCTTCCTCGACCTGGGCGGCGTGTCCCCGCGCGAGCCGGGCGGCGGCCTGCTCGGCGACCTGCGGGACGGCTGGCGCGAGGTGGTGGGACGGCCGTGGCTGTGGGCGATCGTCCTGCAGTTCTCCGTCGTCAACGCGGTGGTCGCGGCGGCCGAGGCGGTGTACGGACCGCAGGTCGCCGAGGAGCACCTGGGCGGCGCCCGGCCCTGGGGCCTCGCGCTGGCCGCCTACGGCGTGGGCACGGTCCTCGGCGGGCTGCTGATGATCCGCTGGAAGCCGCGCCGCATCCTGCTCGCCGGCACGCTGTGCGTCTTCCCCCTGGCCCTGCCCTCGGCGGCGCTGGCGGTGCCGGTGCCGGTGGGGTGGCTGGTCGTGGCGATGTTCGCGACCGGGGTCACGCTGGAGGTGTTCGGGGTGACCTGGATGACGGCGCTGCACCAGGAGGTGCCCGAGGAGAAGTTCTCCCGGGTCTCGGCCTACGACTGGCTGGGCTCCATCGCCCTGGTGCCGGTCGCCACCGCCGCGGCCGGACCGGTCGAGGAGCTGGTGGGACGGCCCGCGGCGCTGTGGGGCTGCTCGGTCCTGGTGCTGTCGCTGACGGCCGCGGTGCTGTGCGTGCCGGACGTGCGGAACCTCGCCCGGCGCGAGGCGGTCGGCGAGGCGGTCGTCGCCTCCGGCCCGTCCGTGGACCGGCCCGCCGCGGATCAGCCGACCGTGAAGGTGCCCTCCGGCGGCTCCGGCGAGGGCGCGGCGTCGGCCTCCTGAACGGGGCGGGCGTCCCCGATGAGCCTGCCCAGCGCGGCGCCGTGCGCCACCCGGGCCGGGAACGGGTCGCCCGCCGTCAGCCGCTCCAGCCGCTCCAGGGGCAGCTCGGCGCGGGAGGCGACCAGCACGGTGTTGCCGAAGCGACGGCCGCGCAGCACGACGGGCTCGGCGATCAGGCACAGGTGGTCGAAGACCGCGGCGAAGGTGGCCAGCTGGGAGCGGAGGAAGGCGAAGGGCGCGGCGTCGGCGAGGTTGGCCGCGTAGACCCCCTCCGGGCGCAGCGCCTCGGCGGCGGCGCGGGCGTAGGGCAGGGTGGTCAGGTGCGCCGGGACGCGGGAGCCGCCGAAGACGTCGGCGACCAGCACGTCCACCGATCCCGGCCGCCGGCTCCGCAGGGCGGCTCGGGCGTCCTCGGCGCGCACCGTGATCCCGCTGTCCGCGGGCAGCGGGAGGTGCTCGGCGACCATCTCCAGCAGCGCCCGGTCGGAGTCCACCACCCACTGGCGCGAGCCGGGGCGGGTCGCGGCGAGGTAGCGGGGCAGGGTCAGCGCCCCGCCGCCCAGGTGGAGGGCGTCCAGCGGCGTCCCGGGGGCGGCGGCGCAGTCCAGCACGTGGGCGATCCGGCGCGCGTACTCGAACTCCAGGTGTTCCGGGTCGTCGAGGTCCACGTACGACTGGGGGGCTCCGTCCACGGTGAGCAGCCAGGCCCGCCTGCGGTCCACGTCGGGCAGCAGGCGGGCGGTGCCCTGGTCCACGTCCCTGATCACGGGCACCGGCTCGTCCACCGTCTCCTCCATCGGTCCATTGTGGCGGGTGCGGCGGGTGCGGCGGGCGCGGTGTCCCGCTCCGTGTCCGCCCCGCCCGTACGGGCCGGCGCGTCGCGGAGGTCACAGCGCCGGCGGGGGCGTTCGTCATCTTCGTCGGTTACGCTCCCCCGGTGCTCGTCCCCGTTCCCCCACGGCCCGCCGGACTCGCCGCCCGATGCTCCGCGGTGCTGTTCTCCCCGTGGTTCCGCCTGTCCCTGCTCGCCGCCCTGCTGGCCGCCGCCGCCACGGTGGTGGCCGTCCACGAGCCCCAGCGCCTGATCGTCGACGGCGGCTTCCCCGGTTTCTCCGGCTTCTCCGGCGCCGCCGCGGTGGTGCTCTTCGCCGCGGCGTACGGCCTGTGCACGGCGGCGCTCGTGCCGCGCCCGGTGCTGAACCTGGCGGCGGGCGCCCTCTTCGGCGCTCCCCTGGGCACGGTCGCGGCGGTGGCCGGGACGGTGCTCGGCGCCGGGATCGCCTTCGGCCTCGGCCGGCTCCTGGGGCAGGACGCGCTGCGACCGCTGCTGCGCGGCCGCTGGCTGGCGGCCGGCGACCGGCAGCTCAGCCGCCACGGCTTCCGCTCGATGCTGGCGCTCCGGCTGTTCCCCGGCGTGCCCTTCGCCGTCTCGAACTACGGCGCCGCCGTCTCCCGGATGAGCTGGACGGCCTTCCTGACGGCCACCGCGCTGGGCAGCGTGCCCAACACCGCCGCGTACGTCGTCGCGGGCAGCCGCGCCGCGACGCCGACCTCGCCCGTCTTCCTGGTGGCGTTCGGCTTCATCGCGGTCTCCGGGCTGGCCGCCGCGGTCGTCGCCTGGCGCAGACGCGGACGGCTGCGCCAAGCGCTGGCGGCGGGGTAGCCCCGGCCTCGGCGCCGGGCCGGTCGGTGAACCGGACCGGTACACGGCGACGGGGTACGTTCGTCCGCCGTTTCCCTTCCCGTCGTCCGGCGGCCATAGCCTCTGCCCGACCTGACCGATGATCACAACGCAAGGACGAGCACTCCCCGACATGTCTTGGTTCGAAGCACTCATCCTCGGGCTCGTCCAGGGGCTGACCGAGTTCCTCCCGGTCTCCTCCAGCGCCCACCTGCGTCTGACCGCGGTCTTCGCGGGCTGGCAGGACCCCGGCGCGGCCTTCACCGCGGTGACCCAGATCGGCACCGAGACCGCCGTGCTGATCTACTTCCGCAAGGACATCGCGCGGATCGTCTCCGCCTGGTTCCGCTCGCTGCACGACAGGCGGGCGCGGCGGGACCCCGACGCCAGGATGGGCTGGCTGGTGATCGTGGGCTCGATCCCGATCGGGGTGCTCGGCCTCACGCTCAAGGACCAGATCGAGGGCCCCTTCCGCGACCTGCGGCTGATCGCCACGACGCTGATCGTGCTGGGCGTCGTCCTGGGCGTGGCCGACCGCCTCGCGGCGCGCGACGCCTCCGGCGGACGGCACCGCGCGGTGCGGGAGCGCAAGACGCTCGACCACCTGAACGTGCGCGACGGCCTGCTGTACGGCATGGCCCAGGCGATGGCGCTCATTCCGGGCGTGTCGCGGTCGGGCGCGACGATCAGCGGCGGCCTGTTCATGGGCTACAGCCGTGAGGCCGCGGCCCGCTACTCCTTCCTGCTGGCCATCCCCGCGGTGCTCGCCTCCGGTCTGTTCGAGCTGACGGAGATCGGCGAGGGGCACGTCTCGTGGGGGCCGACGCTGCTGGCGACCGGCCTGGCCTTCCTGGTGGCCTACGCGGTCATCGCCTGGTTCATGAAGTTCATCTCCACCAAGAGCTTCATGCCGTTCGTGGTCTACCGCATACTGCTGGGCCTGTTGATCTTCGGTCTCGTCGCGGCCGGGGTGGTCTCCCCGCACGCGGGCGAGTCGGTGGGCTGAGACGGCGCCGAGCGCGACCGCTCCCGGGGCCGGCCGCGCGGTCGCCCCCGGGAGCGGTCGTCGTCAGCGGCCCTCGACGAGGCCGTCCTTCGCGGCGCCCCGGCTCAGCACCGCCTCGCGCACCCGCTCGCGCACCTCGGGGAAGTTCTCCTCGGTGGCGCGGACGACGCGGAAGGGCGGCCCGATGTCGGAGTGGCCGACCAGGTACTCCGCCCGGGAGACGGTCCAACCGTCGCCCCCGCGCTCGGGGGTGAAGGTGAAGCGCGCCATGGAGCCCTCGTTGCCGCTGCGCTTCTCCACCGGGACGAAACTGGCCATCTGGTCGCCCAGGCCGTAGACCACCCACGTGCCGTTCACCTTCTCGTACGGCTGCGGGACGTGGTTGTGGGTGCCGATCAGCAGGTCGATGTCCTTGCGGCCGTCCGTGCGCGCGGCGGTCAGCCGCCGGGCCAGCTCCTTCTGGGTGTCGTCGGGGGCCTGCTGCCACTCGGTGCCCCAGTGGAGGCTGACGACGACCACGTCGGCCCCTTCCCGGCGCGCGGCGCGGGCGTCGGCGATCACGCGCTCCGGCTCCAGGAGGTTCACCGCCCACGGCCGGCCGTCGGGCAGGGGGATGCCGTTGGTGCCGTAGGTGTAGGACAGGTGGGCGATCTCGGCGCCGCCCGCCCTCAGCCGGGCCGGGCGGGCGGCCTCCCGCGCGCTGCGGGCCGTGCCCGCGTGCCGTACGCCCGCCTCGTCCAGCGCGTCCAGGGTGCGGCGCACTCCCTCGAAGCCGTCGTCGAGGCTGTGGTTGGAGGCCGTCGAGCAGCTGTCGTACCCGGTGGCGCGCAGCGCCTCCGCGAGCCGGGGCGGGGAGCGGAACATCGGGTAGCCGGTGAAGGGCCCGTCCTCGTCCCCGTAGGGGGTCTCCATGTGGCACAACGCCACGTCCGCCGAGGCCACGACCGGTTCGACGCCCGCCAGGATGCGGGAGAAGTCGTGGCCGTCGCCGCCCGCGTCCTCCTCGGCCTGTCGGATGATCGAGGGGTAGGGGATGATGTCGCCGGTCGCGAGCACGGTGAACGGCCGGCGTCGGTCGTCCGCCGGGCGCGCCCCGTCGTCCCGGACGGTGCCGCCGTGCGCGGTGCACGCGGCCAGGGAGGCGGCCAGACCGGCGAGCGCCAGGACCGCGGCGGCCGGGGCCGTGCGGCGTATCCGGAGGGTCCGTCGTATTCGCGCCGGCTCCCGGGTCGCCGCCCGCACCGCCTCGCGCGCCCGTTCCGTCGACTCCGCCCGTTCCGCCGACTCCGTCGACGCTGTCCGTTCCGTCCGGCGCATCGTCCGCCTCCCGTGTGTCGCGGCGCGCCGCTCCGCCGGAGCGGCGTCGCCCTCCTCTCCGGCAGCGTGGGCGCGGGCGGACACGGGCGGCATTCCGGAGGCCGGCGCCGCTGGGCCGATCGGGCCGACAAACCGCCCGGATGCTGGAATGGGAGGCATGACGGGGACGGCACACACCACGGAGACGGACCTGCTCGTCGTGGGCGGCGGCCCGGCGGGCTGCGCCGCCGTCGTCATGGCGGCCGGCGTGGGGATGCGCACGCTGCTGCTGGAGGCACGGTCGGAGTTGTGCGGCAGGCTGCGCCACGTCCGGTCCCTGGAGAACGTGTTGGGCGGTTTCGCCTCCGGGCCGGAGTTCGCCGCGGCGGCCGCCGCCGACGTGGCGCGGTCGGCCGGGTGCCGGGTCGAACTCGGTGCGCGGGTCGTCCGCCTCGACGCCCGCGACGACCGTGTGGTCGCCACGCTGGAGTCGGGCGGGTCGCGTACCGCCGCCCACGCGGTCGTCGCCACCGGGACGGGACCGCTGGGCCCCGCGGACACCGACTGGCTCCACGACCCCGAGGGCCTGGCCCGCGCCCCGCTGTGGGAGGCCGACCCGGCGGCGTGGGAGGGCCGGACCGTGCTCGTCCTGGGCGCCGACCGCCCGTTGGGCACCCTGCTGCGCGCGGACCCGACGGCGCGGGTCCGCTTCCTGGTCGCGCACCCGCCGGAGGACGACTACAAGACCGCCGAGGTCCGCGCGGACCCCCGCGTCGAGCCGGTGCCGGTGCGGCGGGTGGCCCTGGGGAGCGACCGCCGGCGGCGGATCGCCGTGACGATCACCACCGCCGCGGGCGACACCCTGTCGAGGACGGCGGAGGGGGCGTACCTCAACATCGGCAACGCGCCCGTACTCCTTCCGGGTGATCTCGTGCCCGACTCCACCGGCTGGTGCCCGCCCGACCGGCAGCATCCACGTATCCACGTGGCCGGTGATCTGCGGTCGGCCCGTGCCCAACGGATCATGACGGCGATGGGCTCGGGCGGCGAGGCCGCGCTGCGCGCGTACTACGCCCTGTGCGGGGTGCCGGACCGGTCGGCGCGGCCGGAACGGCCCGAGTGAGGGGACCGGACGGCACGCCCGGCGGGATCGGTACGGCCGGACGTTCGCTTTTCCGTGCCGTCCCGGGCTGGGAAGCTGGTACAGGCAGCCGTGGGGCCGTCCGCACCGAGACCCCGGAGTTCACCTTGGCCGAGCGCAACGACGACAGCTACCGATTGCTGGCCATCCTCCCCCACGTGTCCATGGCCGTCGTGGTCCTGGTGGACGTGACGGCGGGACCGGACGTGGGTTTCCTGCCGCTGTTGTCGCTCGGCCCCGCCTTCGCCAGCCTCGTCGGCGGCATGCGCCGCACGGCGTCGATCGGGCTGTCGGCGCTGGTGCTGTGCGTGGTCCTGGCCGCGTACGACGACCTGTTGGGCAGACCGCGCGGCTACACGGCGGCCGCGTCGGTGATCGGCGTGGCGGCGGCCGGGCTGGTCGCCGCGGCCGTCCGGCAGCGGCACGAGGCCGAGTTGGCCAGCGTGCGGTCCATCGCCGAGGTCGCCCAGCGGGTGCTGCTGCGGCCGGTCCCGCGGGCCGCGGGGCATCTGCGGGTGGCGGTGTCCTACACCTCCGCGGTGGCCGAGGCCCGGATCGGCGGCGACCTGTACGAGGTCGTCACCTCGCCCACCGGGGCGCGGGTGATCGTGGGCGACGTCCAGGGCAAGGGGTTGGAGGCGGTGGAGACGGCCGCGGTCGTCCTGGCGGCGTTCCGGGAGGCGGCGTACGACGAGCCGGACCTGATGGCGGTGAGCGCGCGGCTGGAGAGATCGGTCAACCGGCACATGCCGGCGGAGCGGTTCGTCACGGCCGTCCTGGTCGAGACGCACGAGGACCGGTCGGTCACGGTCCTCAACCACGGCCATCCCTCGCCGCTGGTCGTCCGCGCGGACGGGTCGGCCCACTTCGCGGAGCCGCCCGACACCGCGCCGCCCCTGGGCCTGGGGCTCGATCTCAAGCCCCCCGAGCCGTACGGCCTCTCCCTGGGCCCCGGTGACCAGATGCTGTTGTACACCGACGGCGTCACCGAGGCCCGCGATCCGGAGGGCGGCTTCTACCCGCTGGCCCGGCGGGCCTTCCTGCTGCGGGAGGCGAGCCCGGACGCCGCGCTGGAGTCCCTGCGCCGGGATCTGGTGGCCCACGTCGGGAGGCCGCTGCACGACGACGCGGCCATGCTGCTCCTGCGGTACCGCGGTGGCTGAGCCGTCCGCGGATTCTCGGGGACCGCCGGAAAACGGGGATGACCCGCGCGGAGCGGGTACCCGGCCGCAGAAGACCTTCCCCGACGTCCACGCTGATCCGAGACCATGAACGAATCCCGACTCACCCCTCGAGAGCTCCGCATCCTGCACGAGACCGAGCGGGCGCTGGGCGAGGACGCCGAACTCGCGGCGCGCTTCCGTGAGTTCGGCGAGCCCGTGCCCGAACCGCCCGTGGACGACCCGGTGACACGGCGCCGCCTGTGGGTGTTCTTCGGTGTCTGCGTGCTCCTGGTTCCGGCGCTGATGATCCTGCACCCCGGGCTCGGGGCGCTGCTGTTCGTCTCCGTCCTGGCCCTGGCCATGGCGAGCCGGCTCCACCACCGCGGGGACCGCCCCGGCAGGCGCTGACGCCCCGTGCCGCCGGCCCACCCCCGTCCCGGGCCGGCGCGTGCCGGGGCGGCCGGACGCGCCGGCGGGCGGCCCTCAGACTCCGGCCCGGTCCCCGAGCAGGCTCAGCCGGCACGACTCGCCGGGGTCGACGGTCACGGTCCGGTCGGGCAGCGCCAGACGGACGGGGGCCTCGGCGGAGGCGGGCAGAGCGATGCGCAGCTCGTCCGACCGCATCCGCACCTCCACTCCCCAGTGGTGCCGGTAGCGCAGGGTGAAGCCGAACTCCGACAGCTCCGGGATCGGCGCCGGGTCCAGCCCCAGCGCGTCCTCGCGGGGCTCCAGGCCGGTCAGTCCGCGCTGCACCAGGTCCAGCGTCCCGGCCATGGCGCCCAGGTGGATGCCCTCGGCGGTCGTGCCGCCCTGGATGTCGGCGACGTCGCTGACGAGCGCCTCCTGCACGTACGTCCACGCCTCGGGGCGTCGGACCCGGGCCAGCAGCCAGCCGTGCACCAGGGAGCTCAGGGTGGAGCCGTGGCTGGTGCGGCGCAGGTAGTAGTCGACCGTGCGGTGCCACAGGTCGTCGTCGAAGGCGTAGCCGAGCCGCCGGAACAGCCGGGCCAGTTCGGCGGGCGGGAACAGGTAGCCGAGCATCAGGGCGTCGGCCTGCTTGGACGCCTGGTAGCGGTTGACCGTGTCGCCCTCGGCCTCCAGGATCCGGTCCAGGCGGCGGATGTTCCCGTACTTCTCCCGGTAGCCCTCCCAGTCCAGTTCCGCCAGGTCGCCGTAGCCGTCGAACTGGCTGATGACGCCGTTGTGGAAGGGGACCCGCAGCCGCCGCGAGACGTCCCGCCAGCGCTCGACCGTCTCGTCGGCCACCCCCAGCTCCTCGCGGAGTTCGCGGCTGCGCGGCTCGGGGAGCGCCTCCAGCAGGTCCAGGGCGCGGGCGAGCACCCAGGCGGCGGTGACGTTGGTGTAGGCGTTGTCGTCCAGGCCCGGCCGGTCGGTGTCCGGGTACGCCTCGTGGTACTCGTCGGGGCCGACCACCCCGAGGATGCGGTAGCGCTCGTGCTCGGAGTCGTACCGGGCGGCGCTCCCCCAGAACTGGGCGATCCGCAGCAGCATCTCGGCGCCCTTGGCGTGCATGAAGTCGGTGTCGCCGCCGGCCTGCCAGTACTGCCAGACGTTGTAGGCGACGGCCGAGCCCACGTGGTGCTGGAGCCGGGAGAAATCCGGCAGCCAGCGGCCCGAGCGCGGGTTCAGGTGCAGCGTCTGGGTCTCCTCCCGTCCGTCGCTGCCGCTCTGCCACGGGTACATCGCTCCGGCGTACCCGCCGGCCTCGGCGGCGCGGACGGCCTCGGGCAGCCGTCGGTACCGGTAGGTCAGCAGGGCGCGGGAGATCTCCGGGAAGTGGACGTTCAGGTAGGGCAGGACGAAGAGTTCGTCCCAGAAGACGTGCCCCCGGTACGCCTCGCCGTGCAGTCCGCGGGCCGGAACGCCCACGTCCAGGTCGGCGGTGTGCGGGGAGAGCGTCTGCAGGACGTGGAAGAGGTGCACCCGCAGGATGTGGCCGGCCTTGCCCGGCACCTCCAGGTTGGCGTGGCGCCACAGCTCCTCCCAGGCGGCGCGGTGCGTCTCCAGCAGGTCGGGGAAGCCGGGTGCGTGGGCGATGTCCTCCAGGGCGGCCTGCAGGGGGTCGCTGATCGCCAGGTCGCGGGAGGTGTGGAGGGCCACGACCTTGTCGACGGTGACGGACCGCCCGGGTGCGACGGCGACGGTCAGCCGCCGGGCGGGCCGCGGGGCGGTGAGGTCGTCGCGGACCGTCTCGGGTTCCCCGTCCGCCGGGCGGGTGCGGGCGGCCACGGCGACGCAGACCTCGGAGGTCCTGGTCTGGCAGTGCAGCCAGATGGTGTCGGGCTCCGCGGCGCCGGCGCGGTGGCCGGTCAGGTGGCGGCCGTCGAGGGCGTGGTAGCGGGCGACGCCCGCGTTGACGACGCCGCCGTCCACGGCGGACTCGACCTCGATCGTCCCGGACCAGCCCTCGGCGGTGAACGTGGTGCGCAGGGCCGCCAGGTGCGGCTCGCCCATGTGGACCAGGCGGCTCTGCTCGACGCGCAGCCGGCGCCCCTGGGGGTCCGCCAGGAGGAACGAGCGGTTCAGGACGCCCTGCCGGAGGTCCAACTCCTGCCGGTACTCCAGGAGTCCGTCCTCGTCGGGGGTCCACCAGGGCGGGTCGGGGCCGTCGGCGGGGGCGCCGGGGCCGTCCGTGATCCTGAACCGCAGGGGCAGCCAGTTGGGGAGGTTGACCATGTCCTCGTTCTCGACCTCGCGGCCTCCCACGGTGGACACCAGCCGGTTGTAGCAGCCCGCCACGTACGTGCCCGGGTAGTGCACCTCGCCGGCGTCCGTCTCCGGCGCCGCGCCGCGCGTGGCGAAGTAGCCGTTGCCCAGCGTGCACAGGGCTTCGCGCAGCCGCTCCTCGGCGGGGTCGTAGCCCTCGTATCCCCACACCCACTGTTCCACGCTCTCAGCCCTCCTCGTCGCGGCGGCCGGCGTTCCGTCGGCCGGTGTTCTGCTCGCCGGGGCCGTCCCCGGGCTCGGTCAGCAGTTCCGCCAGGTCCCGCACGACGACGTCGGCGCCGTGTTCGCGCAGGTCCTCGGCGCTGGTGGGGCCGGCCGTCCGATCCACCCCGACGACCAGGCCGAAACCGCCCCGGCGTCCGGCCTCGACGCCCGCCAGCGCGTCCTCGACGACGGCCGCTTCCGGGGCGGGCACGCCCAGGCGCCGGGCGGCCTCCAGGAAGACCGCGGGGTCCGGTTTGCCCGGCAGGCCCAGCCGGGCCGCCTCGTGGCCGTCGACCACGGCGTCGAACACCTCCGGTATCCCGGCGCCGGAGAGCAGTTCCCGGGCGTGGCGGGAGGCGGAGATCACCGCCATGGGCGTCCCCGCGCGGCGCAGGGCGCGCAGCAGTCGCAGCGTGCCGGGCCAGGTGTCGACGCCGTGGTCCCGCAGCGCGTCGGTGAACAGCTTCTCCTTGCGGGCGGCCACGGCCCAGGCGGTGTCGTCCCCCGGAGGGTCCCGCGGTGTGCCCGGCGGCAGGTCCAGGCCCCGCGAGGCGAGGAAGGCGACGGCTCCGTCGATGCGCGACTTCCCGTCCACGTGGCGTCGGTAGTCCTCGTCCGCGTCGAAGGGGCGGAACCGGTCGCGCGGGCCCGTCCCCGGGTCGCCGGAGCGTGCGCGCCACGTCTCCAGGCAGACGTCGAAGGCCCTCTTCCAGGCGGCGGCGTGGACCCGGGCGGAGTCGGTGATCACTCCGTCGGTGTCGAAGACCACGGCCCGGATCCCGTGCGGGCACCGGACCGGTACGGCGGTCTCCGCCCGGTGCGCGGCCGTCCCGGTGCCGACGGCGTCCTCGCCCTCTCCCGGGCCGGTCTCCTCTGGTTCGGTGGCGGCAGACGACATGGGTCTCCGTCCGGTGGTCGGTCAGATGTGCTCCGGTACGAGGGCGACCGGGCACGCGGCGTGGTGGAGGAGGGCGTGGTCGACCATCCCCATCTGGAGGCCCAGGTGGCCCCGGCGGCGGTGCGCCCCGATCACGAGCAGGTCCGCGCCGCGGGACTCCTCCAGCAGCACCGCGCGGGCGGGGCCCTCCACGGCTCTCATGCGCAGGTCGATCCCGGAGTGTTCGCGTGCGGTGGCGCGCAGGGCGCCGTCCAGGTACTCCAGGGCCTCCCGCTCGCGGGCCCGGGAGGGGTTCCCCTGGAGCAACGGGTGCCGCTGCGCCTGCAGGACGGGGCGGCGCCAGGCGCGGACGGCGTGCAGTTCGCAGTGCCGGGCCGTGGCCTCGCGGAAGGCGAAGCGGGCGGCGGGCGCGTCCACCCCGTCCTCCGGCAGGTCCCCGACGCCGAGGACGATCCGTCCGTGTTCGCCGCGGCGGGCGGTGTCCCCGCCCCGGACGACGACCACCGGGCAGTCGGCGCGGCCCGCCACCGACAGGCTCACCGAGCCCAGCAGCAGCCCGGCGATCCCGCCCCGGCCACGGGCGCCGACGACCAGGACGAACGCGTTGCGGCCCGCGTGGGCCAGGGCGTCCGCGGGCTCCTCGGCGAGGACGTCGGTGGTCAGGCGCACGTCGGGGGCGTGTTGACGGGCGCGTTCCGCCGCGCCGGCCACCACGTCGTCCGGCCGGGGTTCCTCCTCCGCCCAGTCGTCCGTCCACTCGGTGGAGGCGTGGAGCAGGCGCAGCGGCATCCCGTGGCGGACCGCCGCGTCCGCGGCCCAGTCCACCGCGCGCAGAGCGGCCTCCGACCCGTCGACACCCACCACCAGGGGGAGTTCCACCACCGCCTCCTCCGTCTCCCGTTCCGCTTCCGCCGTGGCCCGTTCCCTTTTCGTGTCCCGTCCGGGCCATCACCGGCCGGTTCCTGGGAACGGTGACCCACATACGGACCACCGAAACCCGGAACGGGCGGTCATCGGTCGGCCGTCCTCCCGGGCGGCGGTCCGGGACCGGCTCGCGGGGCGGGACGCGCGGCGTCCTGTCCCGCGGAACGGCGGTCCCGCACACTGGTCCTGGCCGAGACGAGGAGGCGCGGCATGCGGGTGGCTCGGGACGCGCGGTGGCGGCGCGGGGCGCTCGCGGTGGCGGCGGGCGCGCTGCCCGCTCCGGCCTTTCCGGAGCCGTCGCTGTGGTGGTGGGCCTACGTCGCGCTGATTCCGTGGCTGCTGCTGTTGCGGACGGCGGACGGCGGACGCCGGGCCGCCGTGGAGGGCTGGCTGGGCGGGGCGGGCTTCCTGTTGGCCGGTCACCACTGGCTGGCACCGAACCTGCACGTCTTCATCGTCGTGATGGCGGCCCTGCTGGGGTTGCTGTGGGCGCCGTGGGGATGGCTGGTGCGGCGGCTGCTGGGGGGCGCGCCGGGCCCCGGACGGGCGGTCGCGGCCGTGGTGACGGTGCCCTCGGCGTGGCTGATGATCGAACTGGTGCGCTCCTGGGAGTATCTGGGCGGGCCGTGGGCGCTGCTCGGGACGAGCCAGTGGCAGGTGCCGCCCGCGCTGCGGCTGGCCTCGCTGGGCGGGGTGTGGCTGGTCACCGTGTGGGTGGTGGCCGTCAACACCGTGCTGACGCTGCTCGTCGCGGTGCCCCGCGCCCGTGTGCCCGCGGTGGCCGCCGCCGTGGTGTGCGCGCTGGTCCCGGCCGCGGCCTGGGCGTGGGCGCCGCTGCCGCGGCCGGCGGGAACCGTCCGGATCGCGGTGGTGCAGCCGAGCGTCGTGGTGGGGCCGGACGTGCGCTTCGACACCGGCGAGCGGCTGACCCGCGAGTTGGCGGGCCGGGACGTGGACCTGGTGGTGTGGGGCGAGAGCAGCGTCGGCTACGACCTGGACGCCCGCCCGGACCTGCGGGGGCGGCTGGCGGCACTGTCCGGGCGCGTCGGGGCGCCGGTGCTGGTCAACGTGGACGCGCGGCGCTCGGACCGGCCGGGGATCTTCAAGAGTTCGGTGCTGGTCGGCCCCGACGGGCCGATCGGGGACGGCTACGACAAGATGCGCCTGGTCCCGTTCGGCGAGTACGTGCCGGCCCGCTCCCTGCTGGGCTGGGCGACGGCGGTGGGCCGGGCGGCCGATGAGGACCGCCGGCGCGGCGACGCGCCGGTCGTGATGGACGCCGGCGGGGTGCGCGTCGGGCCGCTGGTGTGCTTCGAGTCGGCCTTCCCCGACATGAGCCGGGCGCTGGTGCGCGATGGCGTCGGGATGCTGGTGGCCCAGTCGGCCACGTCCTCCTTCCAGGAGAGCTGGGCGCCCGAGCAGCACGCGTCCCTGGCGGCGCTGCGCGCGGCCGAGACCTGGCGGCCGATGGTGCACGCCACGCTGACGGGGGTGAGCGCGGTGCACGGGCCGCGCGGCGAGCCGGTGGGCGAGCGGCTGGGCACCGATCTGAGCGGGTCGGCGGTGTACGAGGTGCCGCTCGCCTCGGGCACCAGCCCCTACGTGCGGTTCGGCGACTGGGTGGTCGCCGCCGCGCTCGCGGCGCTGCTGGTGTCGGCCGCCGTCGCGGCGGGCGGCCGGGCGCGGCGGGGGTCCCGGGGAGCGCGGGGGGACGCGGGGCCGGAGCGGGCGCCGCTCACCCGGACCGCGTCGGCGCGGTGGTGACGGCCCGTCCGCGCGGTTCTTCGCACGGTTCGTGGCCGCGCGGGGCGCCCCCGGCGCTCGGCTGCCTCCCGGCGCGTACGGCGTCGCGGCGGGCCGGGGCGGTCCGCCCGGTGCCGCCGAGCCCGGTCACGCCGTTCGGTCGCGCCGTTCGAGCGCGCCGGGGTCTCCCGGGCCGCTGCCGTCGGTGTGTCCCCCGGTGTGTCCCCCGGTGTGTCGCCGGTCCGCCGGGGCCTCCCTCCCCCGCGTCCCGGCGGCGTACGGCTCCGGTGGCCGCCAGTCGGCGATGCCGTCGAGGCTGCGCAGGGCCGTGCGCGGGCCGATCCGGTCCAGGAGGGCGACGGCGGCGGTGCGCAGCGCGACCGCGGGCGGGGAGGTGAGGGTGGTCAGTCGGCCCACCCGTTCGGAGCGGCGTACGACGGTCATGGTGCGGGGCAGTCGGTCGCGGGTGTAGGCGGCCAGGGCCGCGGGCGTCCCCTCCGGATCGGGGGCGGCGTGGTGGGCGAGGACGACGGCGTCCTCGACGGCCTGGCAGCCGCCCTGGCCGAGGTTGGGAACCATGGCGTGGGCGGCGTCGCCGAGCAGGGCCACCCGGCCGAGGTGGTAGGCGGGCAGCGCGGCGGCGGTGCGGTACACGTCGCTCCGCAGGACGGCGGCGGGGTCCACGGCGGCGAGCAGGTCGGGCACGGGGTGGTGCCAGTGGCCGAAGCGGCGCAGCAGCTCGGCCCGCTCGTCGTCCGGGGCCCGCAGCCCGGCGGGGACGGTCGCGGTGGCGTAGGCGTACACCCGGCCGCCGTGCAGCGGGACGGTGCCCCACACCGAGCCGCGGCCCCAGGTCTCGTGGGGGCTGAAGGGCCGCTCGGGCGCGGGGACGACGAAGCGCCAGGCGGTGTAGCCGGCGTAGCGGGGCGCGGGATGGTCGGGGAAGAGGGTCCGCCGGGCGGCGGAGTGGATGCCGTCGGCGGCGACGACGAGGTCGGCGGTGTGTTCCCGGCCGTCCGCGGTGCGCACGGTCGCGGGCCGTCCGGCCGCGCCCGGGTCGGTCACCTCGACGGGGGTGCCGGTGCGGACGGCGTCCTCGGGGAGCCGGGCGGCGAGCAGGGCGACGAGGTCGGCGCGGTGGGCGACGACGACGGGACCGCCGAAGCGCTCGGCCGCGGCGTCCTGGGTGGTGCGGGAGAGCCAGTGGCCGGACGGGGTGCGCAGGCCCCCCTCGTCCTGCCAGGCGGACATGGCCCGGACGGTGTCGCCGAGTCCGATGACGTCCAGGGCGCGTTGGGCGTTGGGGGCCAGGGCGATGCCCGCCCCGACGGGTTCCAGCGCCGCGGCGCGTTCGGCGACGGTGACCGCCCAGCCGCGCCGGTGCAGCGCCGCGGCGGCGGTCAGGCCGCCGATTCCGGCGCCGATGACGAAGGCTCGTGGCCGGCTCATGGGCGGTGCCCCCTCGGTGTCGGCGGTCGCGATGCTGTCACTACATCTGTAGTGGCACCTCACACGCTACTACAGATGTAGTGAGGACGGTAGATTGACCGGCATGGCCCCGAGCACGACCCGCCCCACCCCCCGCGGCGAACTGATCGCCGACACCGCGATCGACCTGCTGGCCGAGCGGGGCCTGCGCGGGCTCACCCACCGCGCGGTGGACGAGGCGGCCGGGCTGCCGCAGGGGTCGACGTCCAACCACGCGCGCACCCGTGAGGCCCTGTTGGAGACGGCGGTGCGCCGGCTCGCCGTGCGCGAGGCGCGCGTGCTGGGGCCGCGGGAGATGCCCGGCCCCGACGCCGGCCCGGACGCGCTGGTCGAGGCCCTGGCCCGGGCCCTCCACCGCTATCTGACCCGCCACCGCCACCTGGCGGTCGCCCGCTACGAACTCGCCCTGGAGGCGACCCGGCGGCCCGCCCTGCGCGCCCTCTACGACCGGGAGGGGGCCGGCACCTTCCGCGAGCCCCTGGTGGCGATGCTGACGGCGGCGGGCTCGACCGAGCCCGAGCGGCACGCGCTGTCGCTGGTCGCCTGGTGCGACGGCGTGATGTTCTCCTGCACGGCGGGCTCCTACCACTCCACGGTGCCGACCCTGGAGGAACTGCGGGCCGGTCTCGGGGAGTTGCTGCGCGGCATGGTGGGCGGCTGAGCCCCTCCCGACGCGCCCCTTCCGTCCCGGAGACCACGGAGGTCACGGAAGGCACGGAGGTCACTGAGGGCACGGGAACCACCCGCGTCACTCCCTAGGGGAGTTCCCGGCGGCCGGCGCGTGCAGCAGAGTGGTCCGGGTGCGACACGTGAGACACGCCCTGCTCCTGGCCGGGGCGGCCCTGGCCGTGGTCTCGGGGACCTCGGGCTGCGTGACGGTGGCCGGCGGTCCCCCAGCCGGGACGGACCTGCCGTCCCCGCCCGCCGAGCCCTCCCGGCCGGAGCGGCAGGACCGGCCGCGCGACGTCCCGGCGCCGGCGCGGGAGGCCCTGGTGCACGCGACGACCACCACGGCGCGTCCGGCCGCGCCCGGCCCGGCCCCCACACGGCACGCACCGCCGCCCGCCGGCGCCC
>NZ_BAAASZ010000022.1:0-35079 GCF_039533145.1 Streptomyces macrosporus | reverse complement strand
GGTTCCACCGGTATCACGCTCTGTGTCGGCATCGGGTTCGCTCCCGCCCTGGACGGCATCGACCCGTTCCTCGTCAGTAGCTTCCTGGCCGTCGCCGGACTCGCCGCGGCCGGGTTCGTCGCCTGGCGGATCTCCCTGCCCACCGCGGTGACGGAGGAAACGCTCGGGTGATCTTGGGCAGGGCTGCGCCCGTCCGGCGGTCCGGCCGGGCGCAGCCCTGGAAACAACAGGTCCACGATCACCACCGGCCAAGCAGAAGGTCACGTGCCCGTCCTGCCTTCCTCCATCACCGACCCTCTGTGGGAGCAGTTCCACGCGTTGATCCCGCGCCGCCAGATCGTCCATCCGCTGGGCTGTCATCGACCCCGCGTCCCGGACAGGGTCGTGTTCGACAAGCTCCTGGCCCGGCTCGTGCTGGGCGGCACCTACCAGCAGCACGCCGACCACCAGGTCTCCGCGACCACGCTGCGGTCCCGGCGGGACGAGTGGATCGCCGCGGGAGTCATCGCCGCGGGAGTCTTCGAAGCCCTGCACCAGGCCGCGCTGGAGGCCTATGACCGGGCCATCGGCCTGGACCTGGACAACCTCGCCGTGGACGGGTGCATCGTGAAAGCCCCCGGCGGAGGGGAGAACACCGGCCCCTCGCCTGTGGACCGCGGGAAATCGGGGACCAAACGGTCGCTGCTGGTCGAAGGCGGCGGGCTCCCGATCGGGTGCGCGCTCGCCGGCGCCAACCGGCACGACTCGCCGCTGTTACGCCCCACCCTGGAGATCCTTGGGCGCTTCGGCTTCCATCTGCCCGACCGGATCACGGTGCACCTGGACTCGGGCTACGACTCGCGCGTGACCCGCAACCTGCTGACCGAACTGGGCTGCGGATGGCGGATCACCCCAAAGGGCACGTTCCTGCCGATCAACCACACCCACCGATGGGTTGTCGAACGGACGAACTCCTGGCACACACGGGGCTTCAAGTCGCCGGCGATCGTCACGGACCGGCGTGCGGTGGTGCAGGCCGCGTGGGTAGCGCTCGCCGGCGCGGTCATCGTGATCCGGCGTCTGATTCGCAAAGCATGGACGGCCTACCGATGGGACACACGGACCGCCCGCCGCCCGTGCCCTATCCGCGCGAACTCTTAGTAGGGCTTGGTCAGGTTCGCTCGCTGGTGGCGTGTCCGGTTGAGCGGCTGTGTCGTTGATCTGATGTGTTGGCTGGGGAGTTGGCCGCGGTCCGGTGTGATCTGGAGGACTTCGCGGCGGAGGTGTTCGAGTCGTTCGCCAGAGCGGACCAGCGTCGGTGGGGCGGGGTCTATCTGCGAGGGCTGCTGCTGGACGGACGGCGCAAATCGGTGGAGCCGATGGCCGCCCGGCTGGGCGAGGACGGCAACCGTCAGGCGCTGGCGCACTTCATCACCTCCAGTCCGTGGGACGCGGCGCACGTGCGGGCCCGGCTGGTGTGGAAGATGGCTCCGGTGATCAAACCGGCCGCTTTGATCATCGACGACACCGGGTTCCCCAAGGACGGCGACGCGTCGGCGTGTGTGTCGCGGCAGTACACCGGCACCGCGGGCAAGGTCACCAACTGCCAGGCGGGCGTGTCTTTGCACCTGGCCTCGGACACCGTCTCGGCGGCCGTCGACTGGCGGCTGTTCCTCCCCCCAAGCTGGGATCCGGCCTCGCCGCAGGCCGATCCGGCCAAGGTGGCCCGCCGCAGGTCCTGCGGCATCCCCGAGGATGTCGGGCATGTGGAGAAGTGGCAGCCGGCCCTGGACATGATCGACGAGACCCGCTCGTGGGGTATCCAGGTGCCGCTGGCCGTCGCGGACGCCGGATACGGCGACGCGGCGGCCTTCCGCTTGGGCCTGACCGCGCGGCCTGCACTACGTGGTCGGGATCTCCACCACCCTGTCGGCCCAACCCGGCGACGCGGTGCCGGTGTGCGAGCCGTACTCCGGAACCGGGCGACCACCGGTGCCGAAGTACCCCACCTCTGCCCGGTCGGTGAAAGAACTGGTCATCGCGGCGGGCCGGAAGGCGGCGAGGCCGGTGCAGTGGCGCCAGGGCTCCCGGCCCGGTACCGGCCGCTCCGGCTTCCAGCGCATGTACTCCCGGTTCATGGCGCTGCGGATCCGGCCGGCCGGACGCGAGATCCGCAAGGCCGCCGGCGGTCCGGAGCTGCCCGCGTGCCGGCTGCTGGCCGAGTGGCCCGCCACCGCGCCCGAGCCGGTCCAGTTCTGGCTGTCCGACTTGCCCGAGGACACTCCGCTGACCACCCTGGTGCGGATGGCCAAGCTCCGCCGGCGGATCGAGCACGACTACCGGGAGATGAAGCAGGCCCTGGGGCTGGCTCACTTCGAGGGCCGGACCTGGAGCGGCTGGCACCACCACGTCACCCTCGTCTCCGCCGCGCATGCCTTCTGCACCCTGCAACGGCTGGCTCGCTCCCCAAAAGAGACGGCGCCGGCCTGAGCCTCTACCGGCTCGTCCGCGAGCTGCAGACCCTGCTCGCGGTCTGGACCGGCGCCTGCCCGACCTGTCATCGCGACATACCAGCACCGATACCGACCTGACCAAGCCCTACCTCACCGCCACCCCCCGCATCCTCGCCGCGGCACGGCCGCAGAAGGACAGGGACGGGAAGGAGGTGGAGATCGCCTCCATGACCTCCGACCCGGACGGCCCGTACGGCGAATGGATTTTCGAGCTCGGGCTCTCGGAGAGCATCGAGCGGGGCATCCTCGCGGGTTTTGAGATCGACGTGCTGGAGATCCACGACCCCTCCCCCGTCCTCGGGGAATCGGAGGAAGCACAGCGGGGCCGGCGCCTGGCGCTGCTGCAGACCGCCCTGCTGGAACACGCCGCGGCCCACAACCTCAAGACCGTCATGGTCTTCCACCAGCGGGTGGAGGAGGCCGCCGCGTTCGCGGAGCAGCTGCCGAAGACGGCGGCCGAGCTGTACGCCATCGAGGCCTCGGCGGGGGATCTGGCGGCCGCGGAGAAGCTGCCGGCCTCGTCGATCGGCGCGGAGTTCTACGACCTGGAGCCCGGGCGTCACGTGCCGCCGGAGCGGGTGTGGGCCGCGTGGCTGTGCGGCGACCACCTGGTGGCCGAGCGGCGCGAGGTGATCCGCCAGTTCGCGAACGGCGTCGACGCCAACAACCGGCGGGTGCACCGGGCGTTTCTGGGCAGCGTTCGCGTGCTCGGCGAAGGCGTCGACATCGTGGGTACCCGCGGTGTCGAGGCGGTCTGCTTCGCTGACACCCGCGCCTCCCAGGTGGAGATCGTGCAGAACATCGGCCGCGCGCTGCGCCCGAACCCGGACGGCACCGCGAAGACCGCCAGGATCATCGTCCCCGTCTTCCTCACCCCGGGTGAGGACCCCAGCGACATGGTCGCCTCCGCCAGTTTTGCACCCCTGGTCGCCGTCTTGCAGGGCCTACGCTCGCACGACGAGCGCCTGATCGAGCGCTCGCCTCCCGCGCCCTGTCCCGCAGCCGGCATGAGCGTCGCGTGCACGTGCGGCGGGACGAGGAGGGCCGGATCATCGGTGCCCGCACCGGCGGCGAGGGCCAGGACCACGAGGACGGAGATGACGGCGCGGCCGAGCCGGCGCTGCTGCACTTCTCCACCCCCAAGGACGCGGCCACCATCGCCGCGTTTCTGCGCACGCGGGTGTATCGGCCCGAATCGCTGGTGTGGCTGGAGGGTTACCAGGCCCTCCAGCGGTGGCGGGACGAGAACGGCATCACCGGGCTGTATGCCGTCCCGTATGACGTCGAGGTCGAAGTAGGGGCGACCGAGGCATTTCCGCTGGGGCGATGGGTGCCCCAGCAGCGGAAGGCGCTGCGGGTCGGACAGCTCGACGACCACCGCAGACAGCTGCTGGACGAGGCCGGGATGGTGTGGGAGCCGGGTGAAGAAGCCTGGGAGAACAAACTCGCGGTGCTGCGCTCCTACCGGCGCGTCCACGCCCACCTGGCCCCCCGGCAGGACGCGGTGTGGGACGACACCGACGGCCGGTCGGTGGCGATCGGACAGCTCATGGCCAACCTGAGACGGAAAGGCGGCCTCGGCAAGGACCCCGAACGCGCGAAGACCCGGGCGGAGCAGCTGCGGGCCATCGCCCCGGACTGGAACTGTCCGTGGCCGCTGAACTGGCAGCGGCACTACCGCGTCCTCGCCGACCTCGTCGACGCCGACGGACCCGGCATCCTTGATGAGATCCGGCCCGGCGTCATGGTCGACGGCGACGACCTGGGCACATGGCTCCAGCGACAGCAAAGAGACTGGAACCTGCTATCCGCCGAACAGCGGGAACGCCTCGCCCGACTGGGCCTGAAACCCGCCCAGCAGCCCACCCCCACCCCGGTCGGGAAGGACGCGGCCAAGAAGGCGGGGAAGCCGTCAGCCGCCTTCCAGCGCGGCATCGCAGCCCTGGCCCAGTACATCGCCCGCGAGGGCCACCACCGCGTCCCCAGGAGCCACGCCGAGGAGATCGCGATGGAGGGCGAGGGTGCGCCGGTGGTCGTAAAGCTGGGCGTGTGGATCTCGAACACCAAGAGCCGCCGCGACAAGCTCACCCAAGAGCAGTTGAACGCGCTGCGGGAGCTGGGCATGGAGTGGGCGTGACACTTCTCGCCGACAGGTCGTTGAGCCGGTCGGACACCCCAGCACACACAGAGAAACCCGGGAAAGGCCGGTGCTCCCCGCTCCCCGCGAGACCGCCCACCCCGGCCCAAGCGCCGCTCAGACGGTGATCCCACCCGCCGCGCCCCAGCCGCCGAAGAAGTCGGCCAGGGCGCGGCGCTGTTCTTCCTCGCGGGCGCGTTGTACCTCTTCGCACCGAGTGAAGGGCTTCGGCTGTCCGGGTGCGAGGCGGTCGGAGGACGCGGGCGGTGGTCGGGCCGCGCTCGGCCGACCGGTGCGACCGTCTCACTGTTCTCCCCGGCAGGACCGCCGGGGCGCGGGGCGTGGGGCCGGCGGTGCTCAGCCGTCTTGTGTGCTCTTCGCGGAGGGCGGCAGGGTCAGATCGAGCAGGGTGTCGATGGTCTCGCCGTCCAGCTCGCTGTCGAGATGCAAGGAGCGTCGGATGAGGCGGCCGACCTCCTGGAGAGGCAGGGCAAAGCGGATACGGGCAAGCAGGCAAATCTCGCCGAAGAGCCCGGACGTGGCGCCCGGGTCCCGCTGGATGTACCAGTCGAGGAGCTTCACCACGTCGGTTCTGATGTCCCCCAGAGAGGGCTCGACTTTCCTCCACTCCCGGGCGTTTTCGACGTCTTGGGCGAGGCCGCCGAGGACGGCCTCGATCAGAGTCGTGCGCAGCGCTGTGATGGGGAAGAGGCTGTCGGTGCCTTCGGTGAGGGCGACCGCCGGCCACCAGGCGAGGGTGGCGGCGGTCTCCTCGGTGTGGCTCCCGCCGGTGAGCGCGAAGCGTCGCTTGCCGCTCCTGCTGTCCTCGAGGCTGTGGCGGATGATCTCGGTCAGGCGGGTGTGGTCGGCGACGAGTCCGCGGGGGTGGGCGGTGCCGAAGGTGGTGGTGGCGGCGAGGAGGGCCTTGGGCCCGTGCATGCTGTGGTGCTGTTCGGCCCAGTCCCGGGCGACGGGCTCCGACCAGCGCGGGCCGTCGGATGCCTCGGCCTGGGGAGCGGGCAGGTCGCGGGCTCCGTACTTCGGGTGCGGCAGATCGTCCGGGGCGATGTTCGCGATCTTCGCCAGCCCGGCCCGGTCGACCAGGCGGGCCGGCTCGAGTTCCGGGGCCCGCAGGTCGACGACGCACCGATCGAGCGGCCGGGAGTCCTGCGGGCGCCGCTGGGCCCACAGGGCGAGGTGGTCACGCCAGTTGGGCAGCGGCTCCTTCGAAGCGGTGAAGTCGGCGATCTTTGCGATCCAGGCCTTGTCCGGTGTGCCGGGGCGGGCCAGGAGGTCCGCAGCGGTGATGGTGATGGCGTCGTCGACCAGGCGGGGGTCGAACCGTTCGAAGGCGCGGTCCACCACCTGGCCGGGCCGGTGCCAGGCGGTGCCGTCCCACCAGTAGCCGCCGTGCCGGTAGAGGAATCCGCTGCGCCCGTACACCCAGTGGTGGTGGAGGGAGGCCAAGTCCGAGTCGTGGATCAGCAGCACGGTGCGGCCGTGTTCGGGGTGGTGGTGGACGGCCCAGGCGTAGGCGGGGTTCTTCGGTTCGGTGGTGAACGCCACCCAGCCGCCGTCGGGTAAGGAGTCGGTGCGGCCCCACAGGCCTGCGCCCTGGTTCCGGCCGGTGCGCTCGATCGCGTCCGGGTTGTCCAGGGGCAGTCGCTCGTCGTTGATGAACGGCAGGCCCGGAACAGGATGATCGGTGCGCAGGCCGTTGGCGACCGGATGGACCTGACTCACGACGGCTTCTCCTCTACAGGGGTTGGGTCCTCGCGCTGTGTGCCGGGGTGCTCCTCTCATCCCTGCGGCGCGGCAAGCGTCGTCAAACCCGGATCACGGACGGCAGCCGTCAGGCGCGGCCTTGTTGGGGCGGCGCCGACCGACCGCTGTCTTCTCCACAGGCTGGCTTGGCCGCCTTTCCGCGCAAGCGGAGCCGAACTCGTCTGCGGACACGGGGTGTTGGCTTTATTCACGAGTCGTGACGGCGGTTGTACATGGGTTTGGGAGGCGCCCAGATCCACGGTCGGGTGATGTTCACGAGTTTTGTCAGCACCGAGGTACTTGCCAGGACAGCATCGGGGTGTTTCCGGTGAAAGGTCCTGGTCATGCCGCAGATGTCGAAGGTCGAGCTGTACGCGGCGATCCGGCGGGGCCACCGGGCCGGCATGACGATGCGGGAGCTGGAGCGCAAGTACAACGTCGGCTGGCGGACGGTCCGCAAGGCTCTGAACAATGCGTGGCCGGAGCCGCGCAAGCCGCTGCCGCCGCGGCCGTCGGCGCTGGATCCGTACAAGGCGGTGATCGACGGGATCCTGAGGGCGGACCTGGATGCGCCGCGCAAGCAGCGGCATACGGTCACGAGGATCTTCCATCGGCTGGTCGAGGAACACGGCGCGAACGTGTCGTATCCGATGGTCAGGCGCTACGTCGCCGACCGGAAGCCGCAGATCGCGGTGGAGGCGGGCAAGGCGCCCATCGAGGCGTTCGTCCCCCAGACCCACCCGCCCGGCATGGAGGCGGAGGTCGACTTCGGCGATGTGGCCGTGCGGCTCGCCGGCGAGCTGGTGACCTGCTACCTGTTCTCCTTCCGCCTGTCGTATTCGGGCAAGGCCGCGTCCACCGGGTCTTCGCCTCCGCCGGCCAGGAAGCCTTCTTCGAGGGCCACGTGCACGCGCTGCGGGTGCTGGGCGGTGTCCCGCGGGGCCGGATCCGTTACGACAACCTCAAGGCCGCCGTCGCTCAGGTGCTGGGGCTGAGCCGGGCGAGGGTGGAGACCGACCGGTGGATCGCCTTCCGGTCGCACTTCGGCATCGAGAGCTTCTACTACCGTCCGGGCATCGACGGCGCCCACGAGAAGGGCGGGGTCGAGGGACAGATCGGCTACTTCCGCCGCAACCACTTCACCCCGGTACCAGAGGTTTCCTCGCTGGCGGAGCTGAACGAGATGGTCGAGCAGTGGGACCTGCACGACGGCCGGCGCCGGATTGGCTCGCGGCCGCGGACCATCGACGAGTACTTCGCCGTCGAACAGCCACTGTTGCTGCCGCTGCCGGATGAGCCGTTCGAGACCGGGCGGGTGTTCACCCCCAGGGTCGACCGCTACAGCCAGATCACTGTCCGCACCAACCGCTACTCGGTGCCCGTCCGCTTGATCGGCAAGCGGGTCCGCGTCGTGCTGCACGCTTCTCACCTGGTGGTTTACGACCAGCATGTGGAAGTTGCCCGGCATGAGCGGCTGATCGCCAAGGCCGGCTGCCGCCTGAAGCTGGACCACTACCTCGAAGCCCTGATCCGCAAGCCGGGCACCTTCCCCGGCTCAACCGCTCTCGAACAGGCCCGCTCGGCAGGCAAGTTCACGCCCGTCCACGACGCCTGGTGGGACCAGGCCCGCAAGGTCCACGGCGAGCGGGACGGCACCCGGGCCCTGATCGAGGTGCTTCTGCTGGGCCGGCACATCCCGCACGAGCACCTCGTCGCCGGGCTGGCCACGGCCCTGCGGGCCGGGGCCCTGACCGCGGACGCGGTCGCGCTGGAGGCCCGCAAGGCCGCCCAGGCCGAGGACGAACCGCCCGTCACCGGTCCGGGACAGACTCCAGGAAACGTGACGTTTCTGCACGAATGGCGTCTTGCCCACCTGCCGCCGGACACCAGGCCGCTGCCTTCGGTGACCCCCTATGACCAGTTGCTCCGACGTCGTCGCGCCAGCGGCGGTGACCACCGAGAGGGAGAAGCCCAGTGACCCTGCCCCGCCGGCGAGGCTTGACCGAGCAGGCCGCCGACGCCGCGATCGACTCCGCCTGCCGCCTGCTGCGGCTTCCGTCGATCCGCAACGAGTTCGCCGACATCGCCGACCGGGCGATGAAGGACCAGATGACCTACCGCGGCTTCCTGGCCGAACTGCTGATGGCCGAGTGTGACGACCGGGCCCGCCGCCGCTCGGAGCGGCGGATCAAGGCGGCCGGATTCCCGAAGGAGAAGTCGCTGCGGACCTTCGACTTCGACGCCAATCCCAACATCGACCCGGCCACCATCCACACCCTCGCCTCCTGCGAGTGGATCAAGAAGGGGCAGCCGCTCTGTCTGATCGGCGACTCCGGCACCGGCAAGTCCCACATGCTCATCGCCCTCGGGACGGAGGCGGCGATGAAGGGCTACCGCGTCCGCTACACGCTGGCGACAAAGCTGGTCAACGAGCTGGTCGAGGCCGCCGACGAGAAGCAGCTGAACAAGACCATCGCCCGCTACGGCCGCGTCGACCTGCTCTGCATCGACGAGCTCGGCTACATGGAACTGGACCGGCACGGCGCCGAACTGCTCTTCCAGGTGCTGACCGAGCGCGAGGAGAAGAACAGCGTCGCCATCGCCTCCAACGAGTCCTTCGGCGGCTGGACCAAGACGTTCACCGATCCCCGGCTCTGCGCGGCCATCGTGGACCGCCTGACCTTCAACGGCACGATCATCGAGACCGGCACCGACTCCTACCGGCTCGCCTCCACCCGGGCCCGGGCCGAACAACCAGCCAAGGCCGTCTGACGGCTACCTCTCAACCCGCCACCCTTCACAGGTGGCGGGGCGCCGACCAGTCGGTTGTCACTGGCCGAGGGCACCGTTCTGCTCCAAGCTGTCCATGAACTGCTCGTGCACCCTCAGCTCACGCCCTCTGCCTGGGCTCGTCAAAACGATGGTCTTCGCCTCCGCGAGCGACGTGGGACCCGCCCCAAGCAGTTCACGCGTGATCACCACCGCATCAAGCACCTCGACCCGGCGCTCACTCAGCAGCCGCTGCACGGCAGCCATCCCGCCGTCCCCTGCCAACAGCGGCCGGCACTCGTCGACGAGCACTTCAAGGCGGGCCGTCCTCTCCGGGCTCAGCCCTCTGATCGCCATCGCGCTGTTCCTTCCCTCGCGGATCCGAACTCCTCCCGATCATCCCGGACGCTCGGACATCAGCTGCCTTCATTTCTCGTGAACATCAGCGAGCCAGTGGATCACCAACTGCCTCCCAGACTGATGGACAAACGCTGCCGCTTGAAGTGAACGAAGCCAGGGTGTTCGTGGCCGTAGACCAGACTGGCTTCTTTCATGTGTAGTGGTGGACAAAGCCAGGGTGTGGAATGGGCGTGACACCACCACCGGCCGGTCATGGAACCGGCCGGACACGGTGCGCGGCATGAAGGCCTCGGGCGAGGACGCGCCCGGGGCCTTCATGCCGCGGCCTCCGCTAACCGAGCAGGGATCGGCCCAGCTCCGCTGAGCCAGGCACCGCAAGGCCCCGCAGGGGATGCTCTACCGGATCCATGTGAGACAGAGGCGGTGGGACCGGCGGTGGCGGGGCCCCGGGTCGGCGTGGTGCGCCCACGCGCGGCAGGGGTCGCGAGGCGTCTCCTCAGTACTGCCGGACCCCGGGGTGGTTCAGGACAGGATCTCGGCGAGGGCTGCGGTCGCTGCGGCGGCGAGGGTGAGGGTCGCGGCGAAGGCGGCAGCGGCCCGGGCCAGGGCGGCGGGGTAGGTGGCGCCGTCCAGGCGGGCGAGCTTGCCCGCGCCGGCGGCGGCCAGCAGCGCGGCGGTGAGCAGGACAACGGCGAGACCGGGCACGGCAGGCTCCTGACGGATCGGTGGGAACGATGCTGTGACCGAAGGTGCCGGAAGTGCTGTGCGCCATGGTCCGGCCGGGCGAAGATGAACACCGGCGAACACACCGAAACACACCAGGGCTCGGGGGCGCGTGCACCAGGGCAGGGGCAGGGGGAGCGTGAGACGGCGCTGGCCGAACTCCGCGAGAGGCTGGCCGACGGGCTGGCCCGTGCCCGGCTGACCAAGACCCAGCTCGCCCAGCGGGCGAAGCTGGGCCGCACGACCGTGCAGCAGGCCTTCCAGCAGGACGCGCCCGTGCCGTCGGCCGGAACGGTCGCGGCCCTGGCGCGCGTGCTGCGCCTGCCGGAGAAGGAGCTGCTGGAGCTGCGGCGGACCGCCACCGGAGAGGCTGGCCTGCCCGGCTCCGGGGCGGACCAGGGGCCGGGCCGGCCAATTGGCCAGTGGGATCCGCACGACCTGGAGGTCCACCCCGCCGGGCCCACCCCCGGCCCCGGCCCGGCATCGCAGCGCGTACTGCCCGGCTACGTGCGGCGGGACCACGACCGGGCCCTGGACCAGGCGGTGCAAGACGCCGCGGAGGGCCGCAGCCGACTGCTGGTCCTGGTCGGCACGTCCTCCATCACGGGCAAGACAGGGCACCGGTGATCGCGACGAGCACTGCCTCGGTGGTGTCCCGGCGGCGCAGTTGGCGAGTCGACTGCATTACGTCAGTGGTCAACTCGGCTGCCCTCCGTGTCCTCGACGCCGCGCGGTCGTTTGACATGGTGTGACGATCAACGTTCCGTCGCTGCGGGCCGCGAGACGGACCGTGGTGGCCGTCGCGCTGACGGTGCTGCTCGCCGCGGCGTGTACGGCACGGCCGCGAGCGGCGCTGCCTGCCTCGGAGCAGGGCCGCACTGATCTGATCGCGGCCGCTCAGCAGATCCTGGTGAACCAGTGTCTGAAGGCTCGTGGCGCCGCCGGGCCGCCGCCGCGGCAGGAGGTGCTGTTCGGGACGGGGCCTGCCGAGTTGTCGGTCACGCTCGCCACCGGTTACACCGTCCGTGCGCACACCGACGGTTGCCTGGCCGAGGCCCACCGCCACCTCTACGGCGAGCAGGAACGCTGGTTCCGCGCCCAGGTCGCCGTCAACAACCTGCGCCCCGAGGCCCAGGCCCGGCTTCGGGAGGATCCCGCCTACCGGGCCGCGCTGGCCCGCCGAGCCGCCTGCGACGACCACGACACCGGATGCATCCGGGCAAGCGGCCTTCAGCGCCTGCGGGACCGCCTGGAGCCAGTCCGGCTCGCACAGGTCCGCGCCGCACACCGCGACGACATCGAAACCTACAACCGCCTGCGCGACCGCGCAGTGCAGCGCGCGGCCGGCCTCCTGGCCGCCCGCCCCACCCCCTACCGGAAAGGCAACCCGCCCTCATGACCCTCAGCAGGCTCCTGACCTCCGCTGCTGCGGCCTTCCTCGCCCTCACCGGCAGCCTCGCCGCGGCCGCGCCGGCCGGCGCGGCCGACTGCCCGTCCGGCCAGTTCTGCGCCTGGGAACATCGCGACTTCCAGGGCCAGCGGGCGAACTGGCACGGTGACGACGGCTGGTGGGAGGGGTACATCGCCGACGCCGACTCCTCTTGGGCCAACCACGGCATCGCGGGGCCGGGGATCCCTGCCTTCGTGCAGGTCTTCGAAGACGCCTGGCAGGGCGGGGACATGACCATCTGCCTCGCCCCCGGCCAGGAAGTCCACTGGAACGGCGTGGCCAACGACCGCGGTGACTCCCACCGATGGGCCCACGGCTGCTGAGAGGCGACGCGCTGCCTGGGGTCCTGCCATCCTCCGGCAGGACCCCAGGCGGTAAACGGCCGGCCCACTCCACGACGGCCGGTCGTCGTGAAGACCAGCCCGTACCGAAAGCGCCTAGTGGTAGGAGGGGGGCTGGACGAAGACCACCTGCTGCCGGCCGGACCTGGTCTGCGGCGACGCCTCCGGCCCGCTGGAAGGCGTGTGGGCTACGAAGGAAATGACAGGGGTGATACGGGCGTACTGGTCACCGACGACGACGTAGTAGTCGCCGGGGCTTCCCGGCACCGGCACGACGGCGTCGGCCTGAACCTCACGCTTGCCCTGCAGCAGATCATCGGTGTGCGGGCCGTGAGGGTCCTGGCGCCAGCCGGTCCCTTCTCCCTCCCCCAACATGATCAGTCCCTCCTGGTCCTGCCCGGACACTGGTTCGTTGTTCTCCGCGGCCATGGGCCTGCCCTTCCCTCGCCGGATGACGTGCGCGGTGGTGCCGGCCATGCGCACCTTGTCTGCTGTTCGACCACCGTCGTAGGCTCTACGGCCCCGAGCCTAGTTCCCCAGGCCAGACACCCCTCAGACGGGCATCACCGTTCACCCGGACGGCTTACAGGGGACTCGCGCTGTGCCGGCATCACCCCTGGGTCGGGCCTCTGGACTGGAGAGGGCCGGTGCACGGCGATCGACGCGCTGCCTCACGCCGACAGCCTGCGCCCGGCCGGTCCCGCACGGCGCCGTCGTGGAGATCGCGGTCGACGGCGAGACCGAGCCCGTGACGGGGCGTGGGGGTCTCGAACATCACGAGCCGCCGCACCGCTGAGGGCATGATGCTCCGCGCCGAACCGGGGCCCTCTTCTTTTGACGGGACCCGGCGGCGTGCTGCTGAGCGCGCGACAGTGGAGTCGACCGTGACGACCCAGTCCAGGCCGCCTTCCGCGTCGGCCTGGGCGAGCGGCGCGGTGACGACCTTCTCCCAGGTGCCGTCGGCGGCCCACTTCCGCAGTCGGTTATGGACGCCCTTCCATGAAACGAAGTGCTCTGGCAGATTTATTCAGGGTGTCCTGGTGCGGTACGTGAACGCGATCGCGTCGATCATCTCACGGTGATGGGGGCAGACGGCGTCGATCTTCTCCTCGTTGCTGTTCGCCGACCCCGCCTTCGCCGTGATGAGTTTCCTGGCCATCGGCGTGCCGTCGCGGGGGCTGGAGACAGTGCCCGAACGGGAGTGGGTCCTGGCTGGCAGCGACACATCCGCGAGATCGAGACCGGCTGCCCGACGGCCCGGCAAGCGGCGGGGCGTCCCGCGGCCCACCTACGACCTGCCGCGCAGGTCGATGGCCGAGCGGAAGCAGGTCAAGGCCGGCGAACGTCGCGGGTCGGCCGGGCCGCCATGCGCCGCCCCAGCCCTTGCCGACCTGACGCAACCGGGTCCGCTCCCAGCGAGCTCGTCTATGCACCCGTCGGTATCGGGCCGGTCGAGCCGGCCTGCGTCGCCGGCTCCCGCTGGGCGATCGGGGGTGCTTGCAGGCCGCGAACGGGTATGGCCCCGATGAGTACGAGGTCCGTCCGCTACATCGGCCGGTACCGGCAGATCACCCGGGTCATGCTCGCTCGCGCTGTCCTGACCTCACTCGCCGCCCAGGCCGAAGAGGCCGCCGAGGGAGCTGCAGAAACGGATCAGCCCTCGTCCCGATCACCGTGGTGGAAATCAGGCGCCTGCTGGACGTTCTCCTGTCACATCCCCAACCTCACCAGGACAGACGCCTGCATCCCTGAGCTGGTCCCGCTGGCGCAGACGCCACCAGGCCACGGCCCGCTGCCGCCACTGCCGAAGAAAACCAGTTCAGAGCACGATCCAACTGGAGTAGTGGTAGTTGTGGCGGATCCTCGCAGGGATGGCCGTGTGATGGCCACTCAAACCGTCGCGACATCATGGCAAACCAGTCAACCGACAACACACTCGATTACTTTCTGTCATCAAGTGTTACAGTGTGTACAGGGCGGGGTAAGTTGCCAGGGCCCCGGTCGGGCTGCGGCCGGGGCCGCTGCACGGGGATGACCCCGGCGCGCGTCATGTCCCGCCCGAAGGAGTCGAGTGTCCGAGCTGAACACCGTCGAAGTCGAGACCGCCCACGGCAAGGTATCTGGGCTGGTGAGCGAAGACGGCGCCCGTTTTCTGGGCATCCCCTATGCCGCCGCTCCCAGCGGTGATCTCCTCTTCGCCGCCCCTGTGGCGCCGGAGCCGTGGCTGGGTGTGCGCGCCGCCCACACCTTCGGCCCCACTGCGCCCAAGCCGCCACTGGGCGGCCGACTGGGAGAGATTACCTCCGACCCGGACATCGCGGGTAATGAGTGGCTGAACCTCAACGTCTGGACGCCCGACCCCGACGCGTCCGGGCTGCCGGTCCTGGTGTGGATCCACGGCGGTGGGTTCACAACTGGCTCCTCGGCCGTGCCCAGTTACGACGGCGCCACCTTCGCCCGCGACGGCCTGGTGTGTGTGAGCTTCAACTATCGCCTGGGTGTGTACGGCTTCGGCTACCTGCCGGATGCGCCCGCGCCGGCCAACCGCGGTCTGCTCGACCAGATCGCTGCCCTGACCTGGGTACGTGAGAACATCGCCCATTTCGGCGGCGACCCGGACAACGTCACCGTGGCCGGGGAGTCCGCCGGCGCGATGAGCATCCTCGCGCTCCTCTCCCGCG
This sequence comes from Streptomyces macrosporus, assembly GCF_039533145.1. NCBI lineage: Bacteria > Bacillati > Actinomycetota > Actinomycetes > Kitasatosporales > Streptomycetaceae > Streptomyces > Streptomyces macrosporus. Next base: position 20,362 of record NZ_BAAASZ010000022.1, on the reverse strand, counting down.
ACGACGGCCTGTTTCACAAGGCGATCGTGCAGAGCGGCACCGCCCACCTCGGCCAGACCCCCACCGACGCAGGCAAGGTCCTCAAGGCCGTCGCCGACGAACTCGGCGTCGCGGCCACCGCTCAGGCCCTGGCCAACGTCGACACCAAGGAACTGCTCGAAGCGCAGAACACCGTAAGCGCCGCCATCAGCCAGAGCCCGGATGCCGTCAAATACGGCCCGAGCACCATGGCTTCCTGCGGTCTGTCCTTCGTGCCCGTCATCGACGGCGACGTGCTGCCCCGGCGCCCCATCGATGCCATCACCGACGGCGCAGGCAGCAGCATTCCTCTGCTGATGGGCACCACCACCGAGGAATTCCGCCTCTTCATCGTCACCACCGCACTGGTCGGCTGGAACCTCCCTGCCCTGTATAGCAAGCACCTGGCGGCCTACAGCGTTCCCGACGGCTCATGGGACGAATACAAAAAGGGCGACACCAATGCCTATCCCCGCAAATCCGCCTCCGGCGTGGCCTGTGCCCTCCTGAGCGACCGCATGTTCCGTATCCCCACCTACCGCGTCGCCGAAGCCCGCGCCACCGCCGGCACCGCACCTACCCACCTGTACGAATTCGGCTGGCGCTCCCCGGTCACCCCCAATGACCTGCAAGTCAAGGTCGGCGCCTGCCACAGCGTCAACCTACCTTTCGCTTGGGACACCCTCGCCCTGCCCGACAGCAAGAAGCTCACCGGCCCCAACCCGCCCCAGACCCTGGCCACCGCCCTCCACCAAGCCTGGGCCGACTTCGCCAAGACCGGGCAGGTCTCCTGGGCCTCCTACAACACCAGCAACCGCCCCGTCATGATCTACGCCCACAACAACAGCGCGTCCACCAACCAGGTCGTCGAAGATCCCCGCAAGAGTGAACGCGAATGGTGGGATGACCACCCCGCCACCAACTGACCGCGAGCGACACAGGCGCCGGCAGCACGACCATCCACACGGTGTCTGAGGCTGCTCCCTTGGAGTGGACACCCCGACAATGGATCTTGATGGTCCAGGGAGGGATGTCCAGGTGGGACGCCGGTCTCCGTACCCGGAGGAGTTCCAAAGGGACGCCGTCGCACTGTATCGCGCGGGCGGCGGCAAGCGCACGTACGCGGCCGTGGCCGCCGAGCCCGAGATCACCAGGGGAACACTGCACACATGGGTCCGCAAGGACACCGGGGCGAACGTGCCGGCAGTCCGGGGCAGGAGCGGCCCGGAAAGTCAGGCCGATGAGCTGGCCTGGCTGCGGAAGGAGAACGCCAGGCTGCTGAAAGCCGAGAAGGAGTGGCATCTGGAGCACGACATCCTGCGCCGGGCGGCCGCCTATTTCGCCAAGGCCGACGGTGTGCATGCTGCTGCTCCTGGTGCGCGTCCTTCCGCAGCGCGGCGAACCGCTGACCGGCGCGCCCGAGGTGGTGGAGCTGTTCGGCGGTCAGCTCCAAGGCCTCCAGGCTGGTGCGCAGCGCGTCCAGGTCGACGCCCCGACGGCAGGCCGTGCCCACCGGCGAGCCGCCGAGGCCGGTATCGAACAGGGCGAATTGTTCGGGCCGGACAGTCTGTCGGCGGGTGGCGCGGCGGGCGATGCGCGTCTGGGTCTGCACCACGGCGGCGGCGATGACCGCGCGGTCATGGCTCAGCGGCACCCGCGGGACCGCCCACTCCCCCACCGCCAGCGGCAGCCGGGACGCGGCCGGACCGGCCGAAGGGGGCCGGCCTGGAGCGGGAAGGGCGGCCGGCGGGCGCCGGGCGGGCGGAAAGTCGGACAGGGCCCAGCGGGCGGTGAACAGCCGGTACTCCGGTAGCGCGCCGCGCGCGGTGCGGACCTCGGTGATGTCCAGGCAGTACACGGCCAGCGCCGCATCCACGATCACCTCATCCAGGCCCGGCGCGCGGCGCCTGCCGCGCAGGACCAGGGCAAGGTGGCGGCGGGCCTCGGCCAGCAGGTGCCGGCGGTGGAACCACCCGCCGCCGTTCATCACGAACACCGTCGCGGCGACGTCCACGGCCGCCAGACCAACATCGACCACCGCCGGGACGCGGGCCCGGATCGCGCCCGCTGCGGCGCGGGCCCGCTCCAGCAGGAAGTCGACGAGGCCGGCACCGGCGGCCAGGAACGCGCGCGCACCGGTCTTCCACTCCTGGCGCAGCTGCGCCAGCGGCCGGGGCCGCGGCTTGGCGGGGCGGGTGGTGCGGGCGGCGATCCGGTTCAGTTTCATCCGGGCCCGCTCAGAGACCACCGGCAAGAACCGCGGGGCGCCGTCGTCACCGGTGGCGGTGGTGTACTCCAGCTCCAGCTCGGTGCGGCAGGCGGCGATCTGCGCGCCGCGGGTGGCGGTCCAGGCGATCAGCTCGTGCGGGATACCGGCGACCTCCATCACCGGGCGCCGCGCCCGGTTGCAGGCCATGCGCGCCCGTGCCCGGCATGCCTGGCCTGGCGGACGCGGCCGCTGCGGGAGACCTGAGGAGCACTCAAGACAATGGCCGGTGCGGGGTCTTCGGGCGGAGGCCGCGCACGGCTTGTGGCCTGGCCACCGAGGACGGGGCGAAAGGAGAGCGGTCCGCGCCGCCCCCCTCGGCGGCCGAGGATGCCGGGGGCGGCGCGGGTGGGCACCGCTCGCGGCCACTTCGCCGAGCCGGGGCAGCGGGGCGCCGAGCCGGGGCGGCGGGGATTTTCGGCCAGGTCGGCGGAATACGCCGGACGCGCCGGCGGAGGCCGGGCCATGATAGGGCGTCACTACATCGGTACGGGAGGTCACGTTGGGTGAACACAGGAAGCCGGATCCCGATCCGTCCCAGGGCAAGCCCCGTTATCCTCTTCGCGGTCCTGCAAGAGGGCCGCTGGCCTCCGGGCCCGGCATGACTGTTGCCCCCTGTCGAAGTCGATGACCTGGGGGGGTGTCACCGGGCCCGAGGGGTGCCGTCGGAGACGCTGATCAGAGGTCCGACCACCGCCCGGCCCGGCGCAATGCCCGGCTGCTTGCGGGCGGCAGGTCTGCATAACGTGGATGCGCGCGAACGACCCCACCGCCGAGGCCGGCACGTTCAACCCCCTGCGGAGGGGCGCTATGTTCGACACCGATGATGTGGGCGTGTTCCTCGGCCTGGACGTCGGCAAGCAGGCGCATCACGGCCATGGACTGACCCCGGCCGGGAAGAAGGTCCTCGACAAGCCTCTGCCCAACGGCGAACCGAAGCTGCGGGCCGTCTTCAACAAACTGATCACCAAGTTCGGCACCGTCTTGGTGGTCGTGGACCAGCCCGCCTCGATCGGCGCCCTGCCGCTGACCGTCGCCCGCGACGCCGGCTGCCAGGTCGCCTACCTGCCCGGACTGGCGATGCGCAGGATCGCCGACCTGTATCCGGGTGAGGCGAAGACCGACGCAAAGGACGCCGCAGTGATCGCGGACGCGGCCCGCACCATGCCGCACACCCTGCGTGCCCTGGATCTGACCGACGAGATCACCGCCGAGCTGACCGTGCTGGTCGGCTTCGACCAAGACCTGGCGGCCCAGGCCACCCGCACCTCCAACCGGATTCGCGGCCTGCTCACCCAGTTCCACCCCAGCCTCGAACGGGTCCTGGGCCCCCGCCTGGACCACCCGGCCGTCACCTGGCTGCCGGAGCGCTACGGCTCCCCGGCTGCATTGCGCAAAGCCGGCCGGCGCAAGCTCGTCGACCTCATCAGACCCAAGGCCCCGCGCATGGCCGCCCGGCTCGTCGACGACATCTTCGACGCCCTCGACGAACAGACTGTCATCGTTCCCGGGACCGGCACGCTCGGTGTCGTGATCCCCTCCCTGGCCCGAACCCTGGCCGCTGTCCACGACCAACGCCGAGCCCTGGAGGCCCAGATCAAGACCCTGTTGGAGGCCCACCCTCTTTCCCCGGTCCTGACCTCGATGCCCGGCATCGGCGTCAGGACCGCGGCAGTCCTCCTGGTCACCGTCGGCGACGGCAGCTCGTTCCCGAGCGCCGCCCACCTGGCCTCCTACGCCAGCCTCGCCCCCGCGACCAGGCAGTCCGGAAGCTCGATCCACGGCGAACACGCCCCCAGGGGCGGGAACCGGCAGCTCAAACGCGCGATGTTCCTCTCCGCGTTCGCGACCCTGCACGATCCCGCCTCCCGCACCTACTACGACCGCTGCCGGGCCCGCGGCAAGACCCACACCCAAGCCCTCCTCCGCCTGGCCCGCCACCGCATCAGCGTGCTGTTCGCCATGCTCCGCGACGGAACCTTCTACGAGCCGAGGCCCCCTCGACTCGCTTGACGAAACACATAGAGGCACCCCGGGGAACTCCGACAGCCGGGTGCCCGACCCTCCTCCGCCCGCCGGCACCCACCGGCGGTAACGCCGTGGACATCGCAGATCGTCTGCGGGCGCTGGCCACGGCGGTGCGGTGGCCGGTCGAGTCGCCGTGGATCCGCCCGGCGTGCTGGAGACCTGCCCGCGGCACCGCGACGGTGGAGTCGACGTTGGGATCCCAGGTGATCCGCCTCCAGGTGCCGCTCCAGGGACTTCCCCCGGCCTCCGTGCGGACCGTCACCCACAGAGAGACCGGCCGCGGCTACGGACTCACCGTCGCTGAACCTTTTCCATCCTCACCCTGAGCTGGCCAGACGAAGAGCGAGGACAGCCTGAACGAGTTTGGTGGCCCGCATGGTCGAGCACCGCAGTTCGGGAAGGAGCCACCAGGCCTTGAGGGTAGCCACCGCCCGTCCCCGGTCTGGCCGCTGGGGGCGTAGCTGTGGGCCGGGCCAACCAGGGTGGTGCCACCGGAGGCGGCGGTGATCGCGGAGGTTACGGGCGGGACGGAACGCGGTGGTGACCGGGGCCGGCCTGCCTGGGCCCCGGTCACCGCTCGTCAGGCGCTGGCGTCCCCGGGAGGGGGTCAGGCCGGGCGGTTGCGGAAGACCTGGTTGAGGTAGTCGCCCGCGGGTGAGAGGACCAGGTACTGGTCGTTGTGGCTGGGGGCGGTGACGGGGGTGACGGCCAGGGAGGTGTCGTTGTAGGGGCGCAGGGTGAAGCCGCCGGCGATGCCGGTGTCGGTGGCGTACAGGTGCCACCACTGTTGCTTGTTGGTGGCCGAGCAGGTCTTGGTGGAGATCACCTGGCGGCTCTCCACGCTGGCGGGCTGCAGGCAGATGTCGTCGCCTCCCACGTTCTTGATGAGGAACGTGGTGGTGTCGTTCACGGCCTGATAGGTCCACTTCTCGGTGTCGTGGATGACACCGTTGTGGTCCTCCCAGATGTCCACGTACGTCGTGGGGTTCCGGGCGAAGCCGTTGGGCGTGATGTGCTCCCCGGTCTGGGTGTGGTCGATAAAAACCTCCTGGCCGGTGGGAACGGGCACGGGCGGAGCCGAGACTGCCGCGGTGGGCAGCAGAGCGATCAGGCCGGCCAGCACGGCGGGACCCAGAAGGCGGAAGACAGTCGTCTTGGTCATGAACGTTTCTCCTTGTGGTCGCCGGATAACGGCATCGGCCATTCTCGGCTTCGCTCCTGGACCACTCGGTGCAGAATGCTTTGTTCATCACCTGAACTGATGTATGGGGACCGCGCGCTCTGTTGTGCGCGGGTTTCTCCGTGCTACTTAGGGGGCTGAATGTGCCCGGCTCAGGGGGTGAGGCGTCTCTCGCCGCATTCATGAACCGGGTCGTAGGAGACTCGCCCATCCCGTTGTGCCGCCGCCCAGCGTCTCTCGGGCGGCGGCACATGAGGGGAGGGATCCTGTGACGGCTCAGTCCGTGCAGTCGAAGTACCTGTACCAGAAGTGGGAGTCGCCGCTGTCGTTGGCCCAGGCGTCATAGGAGATCTCGTCGCCGGGCGCCAGGCAGAGGGTCATTCCTCCTGACTCGCCCGCACTCGCCCACACGCCGACGAAGGAGTAGGAACCTGGGATGCCGTTGTTTTCCCAGGAGGAGTCCTCATCGGCGATGTTGCTCTCCCACCAGTGGTCGTTGCCGCTCCAGTTGAAGCGCTGACCCCCGAAGTTGGCGTCGGTCCAGGCACAGAAGTCGCCGTAGTTGCAGTCCGGGGCCGCATGGGCGGATCCTGGCAGGGCCATGACGGCCGCCAGGGCCAGACTGCCGGCCGCGGCAAAGGATGCCAGGGTCTTTCGCATGATGTGTTTCCCTTCGGTCCGCGTTGCACAGAGCTGCCGGAACGACTGCTTCGCCCCGGTCAGGAGTTCGTGGGTGCCGCTGGTCAGGGCAGGAGACGCAGTTCCTCCGCCTTCCGCAAGGCGGCCTGTTGCAGATCTCGGTACTCATCGATCCGAGCGCGGTGCTCCCGGGTGATCTGCGCTGTGTAGCGCTCGGTGATCACGGACAGGCCCGAGGATCGCGCACAGGAGACGTCGGTACGCTTGGCGGCCTTGCTCGGGGGCTTGGCCCGCAGTTCGAGCTGTTCCCGGGCCGAGTACCCAGCGTGCTTCATGCAGGAGGACCACGCTGTCTTCGCCTCGGCGAACCGGGGATCCCCTGAAGCCTTCTTGTTCGCCTCGGCCGGAATGTTGTTGACGATCGTCGAGACCCGGAACCAGCGGGCGAAATCGTCGTACAGCTTCCGCTGCGCCTCGTAGCGGCAGCCGGACGTGCTCCGGCTGACGGTGTAGCCGGTGGCGAGACGGACGGATACGGACTTGGCGTTTGCGGGGCCGTTGAGCGCATGGTCGAACTGCTGCTGCCGCTCTCTGGGGAGCTCCCTGATCGCTTGGTGGTCGACGGAGGGAAACCCTCTTGACTTGAGACAGCGTTCGAGCAGTACGCGTTCCGCGTCCAACAGGGCCGAGGCATTGTGCCGAGGAGTTGCCCTGATCGATCCTCCCGGATGTGAACCGACGAACGTGATCGCAAGCAGCGCACCCGCGGATACCAGGACCATGCTCGACACGATGTGTTTTCGGCGCATCCCAGGTCCTTTTCGTATGCGGATTCGCGCTGCCGGTCCCTCACGGTCCCTTTTCGTCGACTGGTCGCTGATCAGACGCTTCCCTCCCTCTGGTTCGGCCCTGCACTGCAGCTTGCCAACCAGCGGGGAAATCCGCGCCCCTTTTCGGTCTGGGCCGAAACCCGGTGGTACGGGCCACGACGGTGTGGCTGCATGAGGCGCGCGGCGGGCCGTGTCCAGCCGCGTCTACCCGTACTCGTCCTTCCGTCGCACCGCTGAGGGGGCAAGTCCGCGCGCCTGTTCGGCGGCCTGCTGTTGGAGCCGTTGAGCGGCTGGTCGGCACTACGAGGGAGGACGGTCGCCTGTGTCTCTGCGGTGCGGGACTTGGCGGGTGTCATCGCGGACGCCGCCTACCGGATGCCTGCCGCTTTCGGCGCGGCCGGCGCCGCGCCGACGCACCACCGACTGGCGGGGAGCCCACCTGGATGATCGCCACCGCGGTCCTGGCCCTGGTCCGCGAGCCGGCCAGGGTAAGCACGGCCGTTCCAAGGCATCCCAGTTTGCCCGGTGAGCCGCTGGCCGTTCCTCAGCGTGTGTGCCGCGGAAGTTGCCCACGCCTGCGCCCTAGGTGTTCTGTCTACAGAGGTTGGTGACGGAGCTCTCGGCTGAGGGATCTTGAAACGGGTGAGGGCCTTCTGGCTCGGTGTGGATTGCCACATCTGCACCGGCGACCAGAAAGGCCCTCATGCCGCACCGTAACGCACCCCTAACCGAGACCGGGCGCCTGCGCCTGGCCCGCTGTGTCGTGGAGGACGGCTGGCCCCTGCGCCGAGCCGCGGAACGCTTCCAGGTCTCCGTGACCACGGCCCAGCGCTGGGCGAGCCGCTACCGGGCTCTGGGCGAGGCGGGCATGGCCGACCGATCCAGCCGACCGCGCCGCAGCCCCCGCCGGACCCCGATCCGCACCGAGCGGCGCATCATCAAGGTCCGCCTGGCACGCCGATGGGGCCCGGCCCGCATCGCGCACCTGCTGCGCCTGGCGCCCTCCACCGTGCACCGCGTGCCCCGCTACGGCCTGGCCCGGCTCGCGCATCTGGACCGGGCCACCGGCCGCGTCATCCGCCGCTACGAGCGCGACCGGCCCGGCGAGCTGGTGCACGTGGACATCAAGAAACTCGGCAACATCCCCGACGGCGGCGGTCACAAGGTCCTCGGCCGCCCGGCGGGCCGCAAGAACCGCACCAACGCCGGCTACGGCTACCTGCACACCGCCGTCGACGACCATTCCCGCCTGGCCTACAGCGAGATCCTGCCCGACGAGCGCAAGGAGACCGCCACCGGCTTCTGGGCCCGGGCGCAGGTGTTCTTCACCTCCTGCGGGATCACGGTGGAGCGGGTGCTGACCGACAACGGCTCCTGCCACCGCTCCCGTCTGTGGCGCGACACTCTGGCCGCCGCCGGCATCACTCACAAGCGCACCCGCGCCTACCGGCCCCAGACCAACGGCAAGGTCGAGCGATTCCACCGCACCCTGCTGGACGAATGGGCCTACGCCCGCCCCTACCGTTCCGAGCAGGAACGACGCGCGGCGTTCCCCGCCTGGCTGCACGCCTACAATCACCACCGCGGACACACCGCGCTGAAAGGCCAACCACCCGCCAGCCGCGTCCCCAACCTCTCAGGGCAATACACCTAGTGCCGGGACTCCCCCGGCGACAATGAGCAGTAACGCCCCGCCGCTGCTGGGGGCGGCGGGACGTCGGGCGGCACGGTCGCATGTGCCATTACGGGAAGGCACTCCACCGGCGAGCCGCGACACCTGGGGGCAGCGCCGGCCGGACTCGCCCGACCGGTAACCAGTGGTGCACGAAGTCCGCAGGTGCTGTGGCAGGAGGAAAGTTCGGTCGAGAGCGGGCTTACGAGGCGTAGGGCATGAGGAGTTCATTGATGCGGCCGGGCGTGGCCGGGGGCAGGGTGGCGAGCGGCAGAACCCCGGCTGCGCACAGCGCGAGGAGCACCTCGTGGGTGCCGCTGCCTTGCTCACCCAACTGGCGGCACAGTGCGGCCGACGTCTTGGACAGGCGTGCGGCCACCGTGTTGTGGTGCAGGCCCAGGGCCTCGGCGACCTCGGTCGCGCGGCAGCCGTGGTCGAACCAGGTAGTCAGCAGCCTCATTTGGTCGGGGCGCAGCGGTGCCAGCAGCTCGGCGGCCCAGGCGCGGGCGGCCGGGGAGAGGTGATGCGCCAGCGACGTGGTTCCGTCGTGACACACACCGGGATCTCTTCTTCGCGGGCTCTGGCCAGGGCCTGGATCGCGGCCCCGTAGCCGCAGGAGGTGTGCGTCCAGGCCACCGGTCGGCTGACGCCCAGGGCGCGCCCGGGACGGGCCTCGGCAGGACAGAGCACGATCAGCGCCGATGGGCCGAGTTCGGCTTCGCATGCGGTGGCGACGGCAGTCCGATCCTCCGTGGGGGCGCACTCCAGCACGCCCACCTGGCACCCGTCGGCGGTAAGCAGGCCGGGTAGCAGCGGCTCGGCAGCACGGGCCGCTCGCACCGTCTCGCCGGTCATCAGGTGCTGGAGGACGCTGATACGTACGGTCGTCTCGGTCCGCTGGAGCCGCCCTGCCTGGGTTTTGAGTATCTGCGGGTGCTGGAGCAGTGCCACTTGGCCGGCGGCTTGGGCGATCAGCTCGCCGGCGGGACGGGGCCATGGGGTGTCCCGTACTGCGGCCAGTACCTGGCGGGGGGTGGTGCCGATGCCGTGGAGCTGGACGTGGCGGGTGCCCGTCTGGAACGCCGCGCTGTGGATCTGTCCGGCCATGATGTCGTCCAGCAGCCGTGCGTGCTGGGCCAGATCGCCCCATGTGTGGCGTCCGGTGATCACGGTGACCTGGCTGGATGTCTGTACCCCCAGCCAGTGCAGCAGCGGCCCCGGTCCCTCTCCCTGTTGGTACAGCCGGCCGGCCAGTCCCAGTAGTTGCCCGCGCTGCTCGGCATGGGTGCGCAGCGCGGCGGCCAGCACTCGCAGGATGCGGGTCTGGTGTTCCGGCGCCGTACACGGGGCGGTAGGGGTGAGCAGCGGCAGCCCCATGCTTCGTGCGGCTCGCAGCAGGGTGTCGGAGATCGGCCCGGCTCCTGGTGCCGCGACGGCGACGGCGACGACTCCCTGCCTCATCAGGGCCCGCAGCGCCGGCCGCGGGTCGCCTGCCAGGTGCCAGCCCGTGGTCGGTACGACGGCCAGGACGTTCCGGGCACGGGTAAGGTCCGCGCGCAGGCTCCAGGTGGCATCGCATACCTCCACCTGCTCGATCACACGATCTGTCGGTGCGCTGTCCATCGCGCCGGAGGTGTCCTTCGGCGCCGACATGGTTGCACCGTTCTCAGGTCCGGGTCTGCCGTCGCTCGCTGACGCGGTTCGACGTGCAGTGTCCGCGGCAGCCTCGATCCTGCGCAGCACGACGTGTGCCCCCGTAGTGGTGATCTCCTCCAGCATCAGCATGTTCGGCTCCCCCGTCCTCGTGGTGCATGGTCCTCTGCGGTGTTGTCCTCGTCAGGTCCCGGCGGGCGGTCAACTCGCCGGGCGACACCTTGCAGAGGCATGGTCGTGCAAAAGGGGGACGCGCCGCTGCGTGTGCAGACAGTGCTCCCTCCGGTGGCCGGATCTTGCTACGCCTCTGACGGGCATGTCAGCGAGCGTTTCCCTGAAGCAAACGATCGTTTCGCTGAAATCCCTATTCAGGGGCCGGTTTCCGTTCTTAAATCAACCAACGATGCTTGCTGTTTGGTAAACGATCGTTTCGAGCGGATGGCCTTGTCCGCTCGTCGGGTCGTACTCTGGCTGGCAATCACACGGAAGACGATCACCTGGAGGGCACCGGTGACCGAGTCCCCCTATCGCCCCCTGGGCGACATACTGGGGCGCCTGGAACCGCTCTTGAGCAGCAGAGGGCTCTCCCACGATGACGCCTTGGACTTGGACGAACTGTCGGCCTCCACGGGCCTGACCAAGAGGGAGATCCATACCCTCCTCAAGGGCGGAAGGCTGCGGGAACGGCCGGTGGAGAAGATCACCCGTAGCCGGGTGAACTCCTTGTACGCCAAGCGTCACGAGGGCGACGACAGGAAGAAAGCCGTGATCATCGCCGAGGTGGCGGACCGGTTGGGCGTCTCCAAGGTCTGGGCCCGCCAACTGCTACAAGGCGATAAATGCCCCAATGTGCCACATCTCAAGGCGCTGTCGACGTACTTCGGGGTGCCGGTGACCTTCTTCACCGACAGCGCTCCCGACGCTTTGGCCCGGGAACTCGGACCGATCGTCAGCAAGTGGGAAGACCCCGACCCCTTGGCCGAACTCATGAAGGAGTTCGGCATCCGGGAGGTCCATGCCCGCAGCGACGACGGAAGTCCTCTCAGCCAGCAGCAGAAGGCGCGCATCGCCGCCATCGTCCGGCTCGTTATCGGTGAGGAGGAGTCGCAGTGGTGAGCACGACGTGGGGTACGCGGCGAGCGGCGAGGAAGCTTGCCGGCGCCGTCACCGATCGGCTCAGCGGGCCGGTATCCTCCCGAAGGCTGTGTGAAGAACTGTGTCGCGCGATGGGCCGGCAGCGCGGCGGGCGTCCCATCGAACTGCGGTTCATCGACTTCCCTCCCGGTACGGTCACCGGGCTCGCTCTGATCCGCGAGGACAGCGACATGGTCCTCGTGCACAGCGGCACGACTGGTGTGCAGCAGGTGGTGGCCGTGGGACACGAGCTGCGGCATCTGACGCAGGACGGTCACGACTATTGCGTGGACGGTGCCGACGTCGCCGCCCGGCTGCTGGGCGAGAACGGCGACATGGAGAGCGTCCTGGACGAGGTGCTGCACGCGGCGGCACGCAACCACGCGCCGAACGATCTTGAGGATGACGCCGAGCGTTTCGGTCTGACCGTGGGCGGGTTACTCCTGCCGTGGGTGGCCGATGGCGCGCAGGACTTCGGTCCCGGCCCGCGTGACGGGCTCGTGGGCCGGATACAGACCTCGCTCGGGCCACGCTGAGATGGACTCCTACGAGGACTACGTCGACTACCGGTGGCCGGCGGCCCTTGTCGTCGCCGCGTTGGCGACACGGCTCCTCACCCGGACGAGATTCTGGACGAACCCGCTGCGGACGAGGCTGTGGACAGACCCACTGCTGCGGGCCGTCATGGGCTTGTTGATCCTGTCCGTTCCGGTGTGCGTATTCGTCACGCCGCCGATGATCGTCTGGGTCAACCAGACCACGGGGGTACCGAATCTCGCCGCGCCGTGGGTCTACACCTTGTTGACGATCTTCTCCACCGCCTGCCTGCTGCTGGTCCTGGTGTGGCAGCTGGGCGCGGAGCGGGCCCGGCCTGCGGTGCGGTGGGTGATTGCCGTCTATGCGGCGGTCGTCGTGGCGCTCTGGGTGTTGTTCGTACTCGCGGACACCCCAGTGGAGCGAGTTCGCGACTTCGACACCTACTACGCCAACACCCCGTACGCGCGCGAGTTGATCGTCCTGTACCTGCTGGCCCACGCCGTGGCCGGGATGGTGACCTCCGGCCTGATCGGCATTTGGCTGTTCTCCGGGCGATACGAGGTACGGGGCTGGCTGCGGGGCGGGTTGGTCCTACTGGGCATCTGCTACGTCTTGAACCTCGCGTTCGACGCGCTCAAGTTGACGGCGATCGTGGCGCGGTGGACCGGCCACGATCTGGATTGGCTCAGTACCAAGGCGGCCCCGACCGTCGGCGCAAGCAGCGTCGTGCTCGGCAGTCTGGGCTTCCTCCTCCCCCACGTGGGAGAGGACCTCAAGGATCGGTGGAAGGCCAGAGCCGCCTACCGGCGACTGGAGCCGCTGCACCGGACGCTGACCGAGGCCGGCGCCCTGGTCGGCTTCTCTTCCACTCGCCGGGCGGACGTCTACCTCGCCCTGGCCCATCGGGACACGCGCATCCGCGACAGCATCCTGAAACTGGCACCGCACTTGGACGCGGCGCTGTGGGACAGCGCCCGTGAGGAAACCTTCCGCCATGGCGTCGCGGGCGAGGACGCGGACGGCATCGCCAGCGCGGTGGTCCTCCTCGCGGCACTCGACGCCCGCAGCACCTCCTCGCCCCGGGACGACGCGCTGGCTCCCCAGAAACTCCTCGGCGCTCTCCACCTCATCGCCGACGCCCTGCGACGTCATCCCAGCACCATCGAGAAGGTCCGCCGCCGGTGCGTGACCAGCACAGGAAGCACCTCCACCTCATGACTGCCAAAGTCCCCGCCGAGCCGGCGAGGTCTGCAATCGTCTGTGGCGGCAGCCTGGCTGGGCTGCTCGCGGCCCGCGCCCTGGCCGACCACGCACGTGTCACCGTCATCGAGTCCGACGTCCTGCCCGAAGGGCCCGAGCACCGCAGAGGACTGCCCCAGGCCCGGCACGTTCATATGCTGTGGTCCGGCGGCGCCCAAGCGATCGAGGAGCTGATACCGGGGACCACCGACGCGCTGAAGGCCCACGGCACCCACTACGTACCGATCCCCCAGGACATGGTGGCGCTCAGCCCTCGGGGGTGGTTTCCTCGTTGGAGGGAATCGCACTACGTGCTGTTGTGCAGCCGTGCCCTGCTGGATTCGGTCGTCAGGCGACAGGTTCTCGCGCATCCCCGCATCACCGTCCTGGAGAGAACCCAGGTCCTCGGCCTGGTCGGCGACGCCCGCGCGGTCACCGGTGTCCGCACCCGCACCGGCGAGGTCGAGGAGGAACGCAGCGCGGATCTGGTCGTCGACGCCACCGGCCGCGGATCACGGGCGACCGTCTGGCTGAAGGACCTCGGCCTGCCCGCACCGCTCCAGCGGACCATCGACCCCGGCGTTGTCTATGCCAGTCGCGTCTTCCAAGCCCCCGAGAAGGTCCGCAACGGGTACCCGGTGGTCAACGTCCAAGCCGACCCGCGCGCCGACGGTCCCGGGACGGCCGGTGCGCTCGCCCCCATCGAGAACGGGCGATGGCTGGTAACGCTCTCCGGCACCCGAGGCGGGGAACCCACCGGCGACCCCGACGGGTTCATGCGGTTCGCGCTGAACCGTCTGCGCCATCCCATCATCGGTCAGCTGATAGCCAATGCCACCCCCTTGTCCGATGTGGCCATCACCCGCAGCCGCAGCACCGCCAGCCGGCGCATCTACTACGAGCGGGCCCGTCGGTGGCCGGAGCGGTTCGTGGTCGTCGGAGACGCACTGTCCACCTACAACCCCGTCTACGGGCAGGGCATGTCGGTGGCGGCCCAAAGCGCCCGCGCACTACGGAACACCATCACACGACACGGGTGGAAACCCGGCCTGGCCCGGCGCCTCCAAAAAGCGGTGGCGCGGCCGGCGGCCGCGGCTTGGGACATGGCCGCCGGGCAGGACATTTTCTACTCCGGCGCCGCCGAGCAAGGCCCCACCTTCCGGGATCGGGTGGTGGCCGCCTACGTCAGCCGCCTGATGTACGCCTCGACCGGCGATGAGAAGGTGGCCCACGCGGTCACCCGCGTCACCTCCATGGAACACGGCGCGTACACCCTTCTGGCGCCCCGCGTCGTCCTCGCCGCGCTGCGCGGCCCCCGACTCCCCCAACTGGGCAGCCCGCCCTTAACGGAAGAGGAGTTGGCTGCTGCCGGCGTACACAAGCATGAGGTCGAGCCGGGGAGCCCACTCAGGCAGTCGTGCTCACTTGGTTTCGAAGCGAAGGACATCAGATGACCTCCGTGTCCTACCTGGACCTGCACCGGCGATTCTCTCCGCGGATAGAGGCGGAGACGGAAGCCGCCCTGGACAGACTCGGGCCGTCGGCGGACGGCGTCAGAACGGCGGTGGCCACGCTTCTGCGGCACCAGACGTTCAAGTACCCCCTGTCGGTGTTGCCGCTACTGGTGCACGGCGCCGAGGCGGGTGACCCCGAACCGGCCGTTCCCCTCGCGACCGTACACACGCTGTGGTGGACCTCGGCCTGCTACCTGGACGACCTGGCCGACGGGAACGGCACGGCCGCCGGGGGCCGGATCGGCCCGGAGGAGGCGATACTCGCCTCGGTCGTCGGCGGACACCTGCTCCCCCTCCGAATCGTCCGGTCGCTGCCCGTCCCGGCACCGGTCCGCAGCGCGCTGGCGGACGAGATCGTGACCTGCGGGATTCTCGCCGCCGAGGGACAGTTGAAGGACCTGCAGGGAACGGCGGGGAGCGCAACCCGGGACTCGGTCCTCGCCGCGGACCAAGGGAAGTCCAGCGCGCCGTTCGGGATGATCACGGCGATGGCCGCGATCCTGGCTGGCGCGGAGGACGGAAGGACGGAGCGGTGGCGGGAGTTCGGCAGCGTCTTCGGCATCCTGTGGCAGCTCTTCAACGACCAGGAGGACCTCCTCTCCGGACGGAACGAGGATCTGCGCAACGGCACCGTGACCTATCTACTCGCCTGCGCCCTGGAAGAGGCCCCGGTGGGCCGGGAACACGTCCTGAGCCTGCACACCGCGGCGCGGTGCTCCGAACAGGCCAGGGCGGAGCTCACCGCCGTACTCTCGGCACCCGCCGTCCTTCGCAGGTTCCACGAGGACCTCGACGGGTTCCGCGCCCGGGCGCACCGCATCCTGGACGGACTGGGCGGCCACGAGGAGCACCTACCGGTACTGCGCCAGCTCGTGGACATGGCTGGACGGATGCTCCTGCCCCCGCAGGCCGCTCCTGCCGAGGCGCGTGGGCGATCTGCCTGATGTTTCCGGGGAGTTGCCCCTGCGGTTTCTCACCGCGAGACGTCCGTGTGCTCCAGTGTCTCCTGAGAGAGACCTCCGACCATCACCAGTCGATTCCTGCTTCTGTATGCGCGACTCGAGACAGCAGATGCTCAGCTCTTCGGGAGGCACGCGCTCGGCGGTCCGCCCTTAACTGATCGGGAGTTGGCCATCGCCGGCGTGCCCGGCGCAACGGTCACCGCGGCGTCTTGACTGGCCAGCCCTGCCACAGACGGCGGCGGCCCCTCCAAGAGGAGGGGCCGCCGCCGTCTGCGGATTGGTCAGCGCGTGGGTGGCGGCATCGCGAGCAGTCATCTCTGGTTCTCTTTGGTCGAGCACAGGCACGGTCGTGGCCGGCTGCTGGTCCTGGGCACCGCATCGGCCGGCCCCATCAGCTCATGGACGGGACGGCTGAACATGTGCATCAGCGCCCGGGCCGTCGCGGCGTACGGCTCGGTCTTGACGCCTCCTACCACCACTGAGGTTGAACTCGTGGTGTCGTGCGCGGTCAGTCAGGCTTGATCGTCAAACCGGTCTCGGCGAGGCAGCCGTCGATGAGGTCGCTGCGGTACTGGATGTGGCGCAGGCCCCGTCGGATGCGGCGGATGAGGTGCTCGGGAGCGGTGAAGGCGACAGTGGGAGAGCCGGCCGCGCCGCAGCAGGGACCAGATGCCTTCGACGGGGTTGCGGTCGGGTGTGTAGGGCGGCAGATAGTAGATGGTCAGCAATCCCAGGACGCGGCGAACGCGCGCAGTCCGCTGCTTTGTGGACGTTCAAGTTGTCCCAGACCAGGACGATCGGGCCGCCGAGCTGGTGGTGGGCGGCGATCAGCAGGTCGCGGTAGTCGGTCCAGGCAAAGCTCTTGCGTCCGTCGCGGCGGCCGTCATCCTTGCGGGGCCGGTAGATCGGCCTCGACCGCTGCCCGGGTTTGTATCAGGTCAGGGCCGCGATGGAGATGCGTCGGCGGGAGCGGCCGCGGGCCCGCACCATCGGGGTGTGCCCGCGCCGGGCCCCGATGCGGGAGCGCGGCAGCGTCATGGAGAAGCCGGCTTCGTCCTCGAAGACGAGCCAGGCTCCACGGGTCGCCGCGAGCCTTCCGCGCACGGCCACACCTCTTTCACCCATCCGGCCACGGCATCGTCACCCCGCTCCACGGCCCGGCGAGTCGGGACCTGGCAGGACCAGCCGTTGCGCACCAGCAGCTTGCGCACGCCCTGGAGAGTGTGTGCGACATCCCGTGAGTTCCCCTGAGCTCTGCTGACTCCCTGGGCCCATGGCCGGGGGGTTCTTCCTCCTTCGTGTGCTCTGGTGGCCTGTGACGTAACTTCGGGATTTCTGAAGCGCTCTCATCTCGTCCGACCGATCTGTAGTCGGACCGAAGGCGAGGAGGCTCGGGTTGGCGGCGCTGGCAGTCGTACGGGACCTGCGTGAGCACTGGGCGCCCGCGTCGGCGGAGGAACTGGAGCGGTTCGAGACCGACGTGCTGTCAGGGTTCGTTCTCGCGCGGGCCTCGGCAGGGCTGGCGGACGGCACCATTCGCGGGGACGTCGGTCACCTGGATCAGATCAGGTCCTGGTTCGGCCGACCGTTGTGGGACATGGAGCCCGCCGACGCGGATGCGTACTTCGGGAAGGTACTGCGGCACTCGCCCAGCGGCACCCGGCTGGGCCGGTCACAGGCGCTGAGTACGTACTTCATGTTCCTGGAGCTGCGGCACAAGGTCGAGATCCACCGGATGACCGGCCGGGTGGTCGAGTGCCCGATCGACGAGATGAACCGGCCGCGCGGGGCCAAGGATGCACAGTTGCGGATCCCGCCGAGCGAGCCGGAGGTCGGGGCGCTGTTCACGGGCTGGGGTGGCGAGCTGGCGACCTGCAGGAAGTTCGCCCCGACCGCCCGGAGCTACACCGCCTCGAAGCTGATGTCCCAGGTCGGCCTGCGGGTGAGCGAGGCATGCGGCCTCGACTTGGACGACATCAAGTGGGACCTGGGCCGCTTCGGCAAGCTCCACGTCCGCCACGGCAAGGGCGCCCGCGGCTCGGGGCCGCGTGAGCGGATGGTGCCGCTGATCAACGGTGCCGACCGGACGCTGCGGTGGTTCATCGAGGACGTGTGGGGTCAGTTCGACGACGATCACGCACGGCCCGGTGTCCCGCTGTTCCCGAGTGAGCGGAAGAACACCGACGGTTCCGCACGCCGGGTCGGCGACGACGCCCTGCGCAACGGTCTCGACAACGCCGTCGAGGCTCATCTGCCGGGCTGGACAGACAGGTTGGCGCCGCACGTCCTGCGGCATTTCTGCGCGTCCCAGCTCTATGGGAATGGGCTGGACTTGCTCGCGATCCAGGAGGTTTTGGAACATTCCTGGATTGCCACCACGATGCGGTATATCCACGTGCAGCAGACCCGGGTCGAGGACGCCTGGGTCGCCGGGATGGAACGGGCCGCGAAGCGGCTGGAAGGGCTGGCCCGATGAGGTGGAACCTGCGGCTGACCGCCGCGAACAAGGCTATCTGGAAGGCGTCCGAGCTCCAGCGGAGCCTGGCCGAGCACGGCTTGGTGATCTCGGCCGGAAAGATGTCCGGGCTGTGGTCCGGCCAGCCGGTCTCCCTCAAGCTGGACGACCTGGACGTCATCTGCGTCGTGCTGGGCTGCGAGATCGGCGACCTGTTGATCCCGGAACCGCAGAAGGTTACCCGCCCCGGCGAGGAGAACATCAGCCGGACCGCTGTCGGTGCCGCCGCACCGGTTCCGGCGGTGGTGCCCAAGCGTCGCGACGGCCGGTCGCTGCCGCCTGCATGAGCCGGTATCCGAAGGCCTACTACAAGCCCACCGACTCCTGCGACGGCTGCCTGGCCTGGGGCGACTTCAGCGGACGGCTCTGTCCGACCTGCTACATGTTCGGCCGCAGCCACGCGACGGCCGTCTGCACCGGCTGCCGCCGTGTCCAGCCGCTGAAGTGGGATTTCTGTCGTCCGTGCTGGTGCCAGGCCCGGTTGGGGGCCCAGGCCGCTGTCGACCAGCTGGCCGCGGAGGCCGATGTGAGGGCGCGCCTCAACGCGGTCCGGCACCATCAACTGTTCTTCATGGGCATGCACCACCGCAACGGATCGGCACCCGCCCCTCGGCGGCGCGGCGGACGGCGGGGCGCCCCTCGCAAGCCGCCGCCCGCGCCGGCCTGGCGGCCGAATGCCGACTGGAGACAGCTGCCGCTGTTCGGACAGGTCCCGCGCGACTACGGCCGCCTCGCCCCCTCCGGCGTCGACTTGACCAGCCCCTGGCTGACCTGGGCGAAGTACCTCGCTCACCGGTTCGCCGAGGCACGGGGCTGGGGACGCAACATCCGCTTCGCCGTCAACCGCGGCCTGGCCCTTGTCCTCACCGGATACGTCGAGGGCGACGCCATCCGGCACAGCGAGATCTTCACCCCGCTCCGGTCCCGCGACCTCCCGGTCGGCCACGTCGTCACGGTCCTGGAGGAGATGGGGATCTTCGAGGACGACAGCGAACCCTCCTTCGAGGGCTGGCTCGCCGAGCGTCTGCAGGGTCTCGCACCCGGCATCCGCTCGGAGGCCGAGCGCTGGACCCGCGTCCTGCGTGACGGTGGCCCCCGCAGCCTCCCGCGACGGGAAGGCACGGTCTGGCTCTACCTCAACCGTGTCCGGCCGGCCCTGCTGGAATGGTCGGACCGCTATGACCACCTGCGGGAAGTGACCCGCGACGACGTCCGGACCTACATTAAGACACTGCACGGCCACCACCGGCGTGACCAACTCGTGGCCCTGCGCTCGCTGTTCTCCTGGGCCAAGCGGAATGGGCTGCTTTTCCGCAACCCGACCAGCCGGATCAAGGTCGGCCAGTACGAGTACGGCGTGCTCCAGCCGCTGGTCCCCGCCCAGGTCGGCCGGTCCGTCGCGGCGGCCACCACCCCGGCAACACGACTCATCCTCGCCCTCGCCGCGGTGCACGCCGCCCGGGTCGCCCAGATCGGCATGCTCATGCTCGACGACGTCGACCTCGGCAACCGACGGCTGACCATCGCCGGACGCGTCCGCCCGCTCGACGACCTCACCCTGAAACTGCTGCTGGACTGGCTGGAGCACCGGCGAAACCGGTGGCCGAGCACCGCGAACCTCCATCTGCTGATCAACAACCAGACCGCCAAGACCAGCCGCGCCAGCAACCACTGGATCAGCTCCTCGATGCGCAGCCAGGACGCGACGCTGGAGCGGCTCCGCGTCGACCGGCAGCTCGAAGAGGCCCTGACCCACGGGCCCGATCCGCTTCACCTCGCCGAGGTGTTCGGGCTCGACGAGAAGACCGCGATGCGCTACGCGGACTCCGCACGGGCACTACTGGAACAGGCAGCCGAGCACTCGGCATCGCCCTCAGGAAAAGAACTTGGCCCGGATTGACGCGACTTGGAGTCGGCGTCAGCAGATCCTTGGGAGAGGCGCAGGCACTCATCCCAGGCTTCAAGAAAGCTCTCGTAGGTGTTGAGGCGTTCTTGGCGCATCCAGTGACCGTGCTCGACGGCACCTTGGTCCTGTACTTGCCGCCGGACGGCTTCGGCGCTCTTTTCCGCGCCGAACTTAGCTGCCCGCGCCCCAACAACCGCTCCCAAGCCGGTTGCCACTAACCCGATCACTGCGATGGCGAGAGGAACCACGAAATCCGTCACGGCGGCACA
>NZ_BAAASZ010000021.1:0-4242 GCF_039533145.1 Streptomyces macrosporus | reverse complement strand
CATCGCCTGCACTCTCATCTGCTACCGCCGACTCGCCAAATGAGATGACTTGTTAGAGCTTGTCTCATGTGGTGAGTTGGGCGAGTTTCTTGTAGCAGGTCAGGGCGGCTGCGAGGCCGAGGAAGGCCAGGAAGTGGCTGCCCTTGCGCTCGTATCGGACGGTGAGGCGCCGGTAGCCGAACAGCCAGGAGATCGACCGTTCGATCTTCCAGCGGTGCCGCCCGAGCCGTTCGCTGGACTCGATGCCGGGCCGGGCGATGCGCGGGACGATGCCCCGCTCGCAGAGCCACGCCAGCTTCTCGGCGGAGTGGTAGGCCTTGTCGGCGCGGAACCTGCCGGGGCGGCGTCTGCGCGGGCCGCGCCGGGAGCGGACGGCGGGGATGCCCGCCACCAGCGGCAGGAGCGCCTGGCTGTCGTGGACGTTCGCGCCCGAGACGCCCAGGGCGAGCGGCAGGCCCTGGGCGTCGGACAGAACGTGGAGCGTGCTGCCTTTCTTGCCCCGGTCGACCGGATTGCGCCCGGTCAGAGATCCCCCCTTTTCGCTCGCACACTCGCCGCGTCCACGATCGTCGCGGCCCGGTCCACCTCGCCCTGGGCCCCGAGATCGTCAGCACCGCCCGGTTCAGTCGGCGCCGCAGCCCGGCCTCGGTCCAGGCAGTGAACCGGCGGTGCGCGGTGGCCGGGGAGACCCCGAAGGTCTTTGGCAGATGCCGCCAGGCGCACCCGCTGGTCAACACGTGCACCACGGCGGTGAAGGCGGCCCGCTCGTCCACCGGAGCGGTCCCGCCACCCTGCGGCCGGGACGTGAACTTCGGCAGCAGCGGAGCTGCCGGCTCCCACAGCCCGTCGGGAACCGGCCGCTGCGGCAGATTCACACTCACGGTCACCCATCATGCCGCACCGAACCCGCCACATGAGACACGCTCTTAATTCAGTTGATTCAGATAGCCACCTTGAAGATATTACCAAAGACCTTCCTGGATGGATTCATCCTCATGCGCAGCTCGTCTAGCCCTCTGTGGCCCTTGCTTTTGACCTTCGGCGCCTGGAGCGTAGAGGGGAACCCCTGCAGTACTTTCTCCGTCAAGCACTGCTTTCAGCCTTCGGAGCATTGCAAGCCATCCAGCACCTTCCTCCTCCGCGCTCCAGTCGTCCCGCAAGTCATTGCTTGTGGCGAGTAGGCGAGAAATCGCTTCGAGTGCCAGGGGTACCAGCTCTTTCGGAATCTGCGGAATCTCACCACTCGGCCCCCACACCGCAGATTGAAATTCATCGCCGCCCTCAACCCCTCGGACTGTCAACGCAGCGGCAGCGATTGCCAGCTCTGCTCTACCACCATCGATATGCGGGCTGCCGTCGCCCGCCACCGAGGCGAGGGCAACTCGGATCGCCTGAATTCGCCCAGACAGCGGAGTGGCATCCAAGTCGCCAGCAAAGTCCGCGGCGCCATCGTTATCGAATGGCCCGTATCCCCATTTCTCCATATCGCCCTACTCGAACGGGAGCTCAGGATGAGTCGCCTGGCGCTTGTTGTAGAGGTTTCGACCAAACCCCTCAATGCCGCTACTGAGCTTAAAGCCCATTTTTTCGAACTGAACCTTCATGATGTGCTCTCGGATTCTTAGAGCCGTGTCGTCTCCGCACACATGGATGCAAATGACAGGCCCAATCCTTGTCTCGCCTGCCCAAGTCTGCATGCTTGTTCAGTCGAACGTTGAAGTTGTTGGTCTTGCCGATATACACGTGGCCAGGCTTCGACTTATCGTCGAATACATAGACGCCTTGATTCTTGTTGCAATTGTGAACCAGGACCGGCGTGGCCCCCGCCAGCACATAGTACGTGTGCAGGTCGCTGACGGTGAGGTTGTGGACCGTGGCGTGCGCCGTCCAGCGCTTCACGGCGGTGATCTGGACCCAGGTGCCGGAGGAGGTCTGGAGCCACTGGCCGGGCTGGAGATCGGTGGCGTCCAGCCACTCGCCCAACTCCGGCACCCAGAAGGGATGTCCGTCGGTGGCTGTCACGCTCGCTGTCCGCTCACCCCGCTCGCCGTCGAGGTCCACGGTGACCTTGACGAGGTGTTTGGTTCCCGAGCCGATGATCTCGGCCGTCACGGTCTCGACGCGGGTCCCCTCGGTCTCCGGATCGGTGGCGAGGACCTTGTCGCCGATCTTCACGTCCTCGATCGGCTTGGCGGAGCCGTCCGCGATCAGGACCTTCGTGCCTGGCAGGAAGCTGTTCGAAGTCTCGCATTTCTCGCCCGGCTTGCTTCCGTCCTTGTTTTTCGCCTTCCTTGCCTTCTCCTTGGCCGCCGCGAGTGCGTTCTTGGCCTTGTCGACCGCCTTGGAGTGCTTCCACATGCCTCGGACGCCGCCGACCAGGTCGTCCAGGAGCCCCCAGACACGTTTGGCCAGCTTGGCGCCCTTTGCCCAGTTCCAGGGGGCGCCGTACTTGGCGAGGACATCAAGAACATGCCGATGTCCGAGGAGCCATCCCCGCGGGTGCGGGGCCGACACTTGCTGAGCTGGGGTTATATCCCGGCTGGGCCGTGTTTTCATGCGGTTGGTTTTCGAGACGAGACATGTGGGTGGGGCTTCACCGAACCGGAATGAGATCTCATCGGCGGTTGCGTGCGGAGAGGATGAGGCCGCCGTAGTCGATGGGACGCCGGCGGTCGCGGCCTGCGGTGCGGACAGCCCAGCCTTGCTCGTTGGCCGCGGGTTCGACGAGGACTGCTTGGCCGTCGCCGATGCGGGTTGCGAGGAGTTCCCATAGTAGTGCTCCGTTAGGTCTGTTTGCCGGGTCGTGGTGTGCGAGGCACGGTGGACGGATGGATATGCGGCAAGTGGCGGAGTTACGGGCTGAGTTAGCGGGATTCGTGGCGGATGTGTTCGCTTCGGTGCCGCGCAAGGACCAGCAGGCGAAGGGGGACTGTTACCTGCGGGGTTTGATGCTGGACGGGCGGCGCACGTCGATCCAGCCGATGGCCGAGCGGCTGCCGGACGGCAGCGAGCAGAATCTGCAGCAGTTCGTGAATCAGTCCCCCTGGGGCCCGGTGCCGGTGCAGCGGCGGATCGTGGAACGAATCGTGCCGCTGATCAGCCCAGATGCCTGGGCGATCGATGACGTGTCCGTCCCCAAGGACGGCCGGATGTCGGTCGGGGTGGCCCGTCAGTACTGCGGTGCGCTGGGCAAGCGGGCCAACTGCCAGGTCGCGGTGAGCGTGCACGCGGTCAGTGACACCGCATCCTGCCCGTTGCAGTGGCGCCTGTTCCTGCCCGAGGAATGGGTCCAGGACACCGAACGCCGTCGCGTCACCCACGTACCCGAACAGGTCGGGCACCGGGAGAAGTGGCGGCTGGCGCTGGATGCCATGGACGAGCTGGCCGGCTGGGGTTTTACCCCGCCGGTGGTCGTGGCCGATGCCGGATACGGCACCAGCACACCCTTCCGGCTCGCGCTGGAGGAACGACACCTGTCCTATGTGCTCGCGCTGACGGGCAAGGAAGTGGCCCACCCCGAGACGGCCGAGCCGCACCGGCCCGCCTATGGCGGGCTGGGACCACCAACGCTGCCACGCTGTCGCACCCGGTCGCAGTCCATGGCTCACCTGGCCGCCCAAGCACCGGTCTCCCACTTCACCGAGGTCACCTGGCGCGAAGGCGGCAGAGGGCCGATGACCTCACGGTTCGCCGTGCTGCGCGTGCGGCCCGCGGGCAAGCAGGCTCTGCGGGCCGCTCAGGAAGCCGGCGGCGGCCACTACCCATGGGACGGCACCCTGCCGCTGCGGACCCTGCTCCTGGAATGGCCCGCCGACCAGCCGGCGTCGACCGGCTACTGGATCTCCAACCTGCCCGCCGCCACACCGGTCGAAGACCTGGTCCGGTGGGCGAAGATGCGCCGGCGCATCGAGCACGACTACCGGGAACTCAAGCACGGCCTGGGTCTGGATCACTTCGAAGGCCGCTCCTGGCCCGGCCGGCACCATCACGTCACCCTCGTCACCGCCGCCCATGCCTTCCTCACCGAACACCGGTTGGCCCCAAAAGCCCACACACCGGACTCACCCTCTACCAGATCCTCGACGCCCTCCAAAGCCTCCTGAGCTGCTGGACCGGCACCTGCATCACCTGTCGCCAACCAGTCCCCAGAAGCTCACCGAGGTCCACAACGACCTAACGGAGCACTACTAACCCGATCACTGCGATGGCGAGAGGAACCACGAAATCCGTCACGGCGGCACA
>NZ_BAAASZ010000020.1:720611-728168 GCF_039533145.1 Streptomyces macrosporus | reverse complement strand
GGGCGCCACGGAGCGGGCCCTCCCCTGCCCGACGGCCTCCTCGATGACGGCGGCCAACTCGCCGGCCCGGGGCAGGCCCTGGTCCTCCAGCAGGGCGGCGAGGCCGCCCGCGTACCCCTGGCCGACCGCGCGGACCTTCCAGACGCCCTGTCGGAGGTAGAGCTCCACCGCGACGACGGCGGACTCGGCGTCGAGGCCGGTGACGGTGTAGGTGGCGACCTCGGTGCCGTCCGGGCCGGTGACGGCGACGAGGGGGGCGGCGAGGGCCCCGAAGGACGGCGGTCCGCCGATCCCGGTGGGCAGGGCGAGGAGCACGTTGACCCGGTGCACACCGTCCGGGAGGGCGCCCAGGTCCACCGCGAGCCGGTGGTCGGCGGCGGCCTGCCGGGAGACCTCCAGCCCGGGCAGGCGGGGGGAGCCGGGGTGCGCGATCCAGCCGGGCTCGCGCAGCCGCCCCGCCTCGTCGTTGAGCGTCGCCCCGGCCACGACCGGCTTTCCGGCGGACACCCGGATCTCCAGACGGGTCTCGGACAACGGGTGGTTCTGTCCGCGGACCAGCTCGGCCGTCATCGCCGCGCCCCCTCCTGGTGTGTTCCCTCGTGCTCCGCGGTGTTCCGCGGCGCTCCGTCGTTCCGCGGCACGCGGTGGCGACGGGCCCGGCGGAGGTGGTGCCTCCGCCGGGCCCGGGAGCCGCCGTGCCGCCGTGCCTACAGCAGCGGCAGCATCGTCGGCAGCAGGTCCTGGAAGGTGCGGCCGTTGGCCGCGGTGCCCAGGGCGGTCATCTGCCAGCCGTCGCCCTGGCGGTGCACCTTGGCCATGATCTGCGCGGTGTACTCGCCACCTCCGGTGAGGGTGTAGCGCGCCAGCTCCTGGCCGTTGGTCTCGTCCACCAGCCGGCAGAAGGCGTTCTGCACCTCGGCGAAGGTCTGGCCGGTGAAGGAGTTCACGGTGAAGACGATCTGGTCGATGTGGACCGGGACCCGCTGGAGGTCCACCAGGATCGACTCGTCGTCACCGCCCTGTCCGGCACCGCCGACGAGGTTGTCGCCGGTGTGCCGCACGGAGCCGTCGTCGCTCACCAGATGGCGGAAGAAGACGACGTCCACGGGCTGCTTGTCGGCGAAGAGCACGGCCGAGGCGTCGAGGTCGATCTCCCGGGTGCGCCGTCCGAACAGGCCCCGGCGGGGAGCCGCCTGCCAACCGAGTCCCATCCGCACCGCGGTCAGGGTGCCCCCGTCGGACTTCCGCAGGCTGACCGCCTGCCCCTTGGACAAGTTGACCGTCACGCGCGTTCCCCTCTTTCCATCCCTGCGATCGGCCGTCATCGCCGACGGCTGTCACGAACCCTACGCACTGCGCCGAGGGGGCCGAGCGGCGTCGAGCGGCTTTGTGTCGGTCTTGCAACACTTCCCGCTACCTCAGCCCCGCCTCCTTCATCTGCCGCAACTCCTTCTTCAACTCGCCCACCTCGTCACGGAGTCGGGCGGCCACCTCGAACTGCAGCTCGGCCGCCGCGGCCCGCATGCGCTCGGTCATCTCCTCGATCAGTTCGGCGAGTTCGGCGGCGGGGCGGTCGGTGGGCCGCTTGGCGCCCTTGCCGCCCTTCCCGCCCGGGCCTCCGCCGTTCCCGCGCGCCTCGCGGCCGAGCGCCGGGACCGGGGCCCGCCCCTTGCGGTCCTCCCCCGCGCCCGCCTTGCGGTAGCCGGTGTCCAGCAGCTCCCGGGTGTCGACCTCCTCGCGCGCGATCGTCGCCACGATGTCGTTGATCTTCTTGCGCAGGGGCTGGGGGTCGATGCCGTGCGCCTCGTTGTAGGCGATCTGCTTGGCCCGGCGCCGGTTGGTCTCCTCGATGGCCTTCTCCATCGCCGGGGTGATCTTGTCGGCGTACATGTGCACCTGGCCGGAGACGTTGCGCGCCGCGCGGCCGATGGTCTGGATCAGGGAGGTGCCCGAGCGCAGGAAGCCCTCCTTGTCGGCGTCGAGGATGGCCACCAGCGAGACCTCCGGCAGGTCCAGGCCCTCGCGCAGCAGGTTGATGCCGACCAGCACGTCGTACTCGCCGGCGCGCAGCTCGCGCAGCAGCTCGACGCGGCGCAGGGTGTCCACGTCGCTGTGCAGGTAGCGGACCCGGATGTCCAGTTCCGTGAAGTAGTCGGTGAGGTCCTCGGCCATCTTCTTGGTCAGCGTGGTGACCAGGACCCGCTCGTCCTTCTCGACGCGGGTGCGGATCTCGTGCACCAGGTCGTCGATCTGCCCCTCGGTGGGCTTGACCACGACCTCCGGGTCGACCAGCCCGGTGGGGCGGATGATCTGCTCCACCACGCCGTCGGAGCGCGACAGCTCGTACGGTCCGGGCGTGGCGGACAGGTAGACCGTCTGCCCGATGCGCTCCAGGAACTCCTCCCACTTCAGCGGCCGGTTGTCCATCGCGGACGGCAGCCGGAAGCCGTGGTCGACCAGCGTCCGCTTCCGCGAGGCGTCGCCCTCGTACATGGCGCCGATCTGCGGGACGGTGACGTGGGACTCGTCGATGACCAGCAGGAAGTCCTCGGGGAAGTAGTCGAGCAGGGTGTGCGGCGGGGAGCCCTTCTCCCGGCCGTCGATGTGCAGCGAGTAGTTCTCGATGCCGGAGCAGGTGCCGATCTGCCGCATCATCTCGATGTCGTAGGTGGTCCGCATGCGCAGCCGCTGGGCCTCCAGCAGCTTGCCCTGCTTCTCCAACCGGGCGAGGGTCTCCTCCAGCTCCGCCTCGATCCCGGCGATGGCCCGCTCCATCCGCTCGGCGCCCGCCACGTAGTGGGAGGCGGGGAAGACGTACAGCTCCTCGTCCTCGGAGACCACCTCGCCGGTGATCGGGTGGAGGGTGGAGAGGGCCTCGATCTCGTCGCCGAACATCTCGATGCGGACGGCCAGCTCCTCGTACACCGGGAAGATCTCGACGGTGTCGCCGCGCACCCGGAAGGTGCCGCGGGTGAACGCCATGTCGTTGCGGGTGTACTGGATGTCGACGAAGCGGCGCAACAGCTCGTCCCGGTCGATCTCCTGGCCGACCTTCAGCGGCACCATTCGGTCGACGTACTCCTGCGGGGTGCCCAGGCCGTAGATGCACGAGACGGAGGCCACCACCACGACGTCGCGCCGGGTGAGCAGCGAGTTCGTCGCGCTGTGCCGCAGCCGCTCGACCTCCTCGTTGATGGAGGAGTCCTTCTCGATGTAGGTGTCCGTCTGCGGGACGTACGCCTCGGGCTGGTAGTAGTCGTAGTACGACACGAAGTACTCGACGGCGTTGTTCGGCAGCAGCTCGCGGAATTCGTTGGCGAGCTGGGCGGCGAGCGTCTTGTTCGGCGCCATCACCAGGGTCGGCCGCTGGAGCCTCTCGATCATCCAAGCGGTGGTCGCCGACTTTCCGGTGCCGGTCGCGCCGAGCAGGACGACGTCCTTCTCGCCCGCCCTGATGCGCTTCTCCAGCTCGTCGATGGCAGCCGGCTGGTCACCGCTGGGCCGGTAGGGGCTGACGACCTCGAAGGGCGCCACCTTGCGTTCGATCTGAGTCACGGGCCGCATGTCCCCACCGTACGGCTCCCCACCGACATCCGGGGCCGGCACCGGACGGCCGACGGGCGAGGGTCTTCCTTGGGGCGTTCAGGTTCTGTCCACTTCCCGCCCACGTATCCGCTCCCGGATGCCGGAATGCTCTTGGAGTCAGTTGGAGTCAGTGCACCGAAGACGTGAGGAGTCCTCGTGTCCCTACGCCCCGCTGCCGCCGTCACCGGTTCACTCGCCGGCCTCTGCGCGCTCGTCCTCGCCGCCGTCCCCGTCCAGGCCGCTCCCCGTGCCGACGCTTCCCGCGCCGACGCCCCGCGCGCCGCCGACGCGCAGGCCCCCGTGCCGGTCGCGCACCGCGGCGCCTCCGCCTACGCCCCCGAGAACACCCTGGCCGCCGTCGACGCGGCCCACGAGCGGGGCATCGCGTGGGTGGAGAACGACGTGCAGCGCACCAAGGACGGCAGGCTGGTCGTCCTCCACGACGACAACCTCGCCCGGACCACCAACGTCGAGCAGCTCTTCCCCGACCGCGCCCCGTGGAAGGTGGCGGACTTCACCGCCGCCGAGATCGCCCGGCTGGACGCGGGGAGCTGGTTCGCCCCGCGGTTCGCGGGCCAGCGGGTGCCCACCCTGAGGCAGTACCTGCGGCACATCGACCGCACCGGCCAGAACCTGCTGCTGGAGATCAAGAAGCCCGAGCTGTACCCGGGCATCGAGGCCGACGTCCTGCGGGAGCTGCGGGAGGCGGGCTGGCTGGACCGGCGGCACGTGCGGGACAAGCTGATCGTCCAGAGCTTCGGCGCCGACTCGATGCGCACCGTGCACCGGCTGGCGCCGGCCGTCAAGACCGGTTTCCTGGGCACCCCGGCCGTCGGCGACCTGCCGCGCTACGCGGAGTTCGTCGACCAGATCAACCCGCCGCACACCAACCTGTCCGCGGAGTACGTGCGGGAGGTCCACGCGCTGAAGGGGCCGCACGACAAGCCCCTGGAGGTCTTCACCTGGACGGTGAACGACGCGGAGACGGCCCGCCGGGTCGCCGGCGCGGGCGTGGACGGGATCATCTCCAACAATCCCGACGTCGTCCGGGACGCCACCCGGAGCGCTCCCGACGAGGAGGACCGGGACGCCGAGGAGGACCGGGACGCCGAGGACACCGAGGACTCCTTCCTGTCCGCCGGGTTGACGGACGTCGGCGACCTCGTCCGCGGCATCGTCCTGGGCTGAGCCGTCCGGGCCGGGTGCCGGAAACCGGCGGCCGTCGTCGGTGGCGGCCCGTAGGCTCGACACATGACCGAGACACCGGCGACACCCACGGCACCGGCGGCACCGGCGGCCGGGCCCTCCGCCGCGGCCCTGGCCTGGACCGTGCGGGACACCCCGATCGGCCCGCTGCTGCTCGCGGCGACCGAGCGGGGGCTGGTGACCGTCGTCTTCCACGCCGACGGGCCGACGGTCCGCCGGTCCCTGGCCCGGCTCGCCGGGCGGCTGGGCGTCGAGCCCGTGCGCGGCGACGGCGATCCGGTGCCGGCCGAGGCGGCCCGGCAGCTCGACGCGTACTTCCGCGGCGAACTGCGGGAGTTCTCCGTGCCCCTGGACTGGTCGCTGACCTCCGGGTTCAACGGACGGGTGCTGCGGGTCCTGGCCGAGTCCGTGCCCTACGGCAGCGTCGTGGGGTACCGGACCCTGGCCGACCGCGTCGGCGAGCCGGGCGCGGCGCGCGCGGTGGGCGTCGCCATGGGCTCCAACCCGCTGCCGGTGGTGGTGCCGTGCCACCGGGTGGTGGAGAGCGACGGCGGGATCGGTGGGTTCGGCGGCGGGCTGGAGACCAAGCGGGCGCTGCTCGCGCTGGAGGGGGTCCTTCCCGCGCCGCTGTTCTGAGTGGGCCCCGGCGCGCACCGGGCGGGCCCCGGGGAAGAATCCGCCTCCCCACCCCTTCCCGGCCGGCCGGCCCCTGGCAGACTGCCCGTCGTGACCGACACCTCCGCGACGGCCGACACCCCCTCGGAAACCTCCCGGGGCGCCCTCCCCGCCCTCTCCGGGGACGCGTTGGCCGCGCTGCGCCGCCGCACCACCGCCGTGCTCGTGGCGAGTCAGATCCTGGGCGGGCTGGGCGTGGCGACGGGCATCGCGCTGGCGGCCGTGCTGGCCGAGGAGGTCGGCGGCTCCGAGGTGTTGGCCGGGCTGGCGACGACGTCCACGGTCCTGGGCACGGCCGTGCTGTCCCTGCCGTTCGCCGCCCTGACGGCCGCGCGCGGTCGCCGCGCGGGCCTGACCCTGGGCTATCTGGTCGGCGCGGTGGGCGGCGTCGTCGTGGTCCTCGCCGCCGTCGCCGGCGCCTTCCCGCTGTTGCTGCTGGGCATGGCCGCCTTCGGCGCGGGGTCCTCGGCCAACCTCCAGGCCCGGTTCGCCGCCGCCGACCTCGCCGAGCCCGCCCACCGCGGCCGGGCCATCTCCACGGTGGTGTGGGCCACGACCGTCGGCGCGGTCCTGGGCCCCAACATCGCCGCCCCGGCCGGGCGCAGTGTGGCGGGTCTGGGAGTCCCCGAGGCCGCGGGCCCCTTCCTGTGGGGCGGGGCCGTCTTCCTGCTGGCCGCCGCGCTGGTGTTCGTCCTGCTGCGCCCGGACCCCCTGCTCACCGCCCGCGCCCTGGCCTCCGCCGACGCGGCCTCCCCCGCGTCGGCGGAGGGCCGGTCGCTGCGGGCCGGCGTGGCCGCCGTCGCCGCCTCGCCGCACGCCCGGCTGGCCCTGACCGCCATCGTGTGCTCCCACACCGCCATGGTCTCGATCATGGTGATGACACCGGTCGACCTCGGCCGGCACGGCGCGGACATCGAGCTGATCGGCCTGGTGATCAGCGGTCACATCGCGGGCATGTACGCCTTCTCCCCGCTGATGGGCCGGCTCTGCGACCGGCTCGGCCGGATCTCCGTCGTCTCGATCGGCGTCGCGCTGACGGCGTGCGCGGCGCTGACGGCCGGCACGGCGGACGGCGACCACACCCGGGCCGCCGTGGGCCTGTTCCTCCTCGGCCTGGGCTGGTCGGCCGGGCTGATCGGCGGCTCCACCCTGCTCACCGACTCGGTGCCGCAGGAGGCCCGCGCGGCCGTGCAGGGGCTGTCCGACCTGTCCATGAACGCCGCTGCGGGCGCGGGCGGCGCGCTCTCCGGCCTGGTCGTCTCCCAGGCCGGCTACGGCGCGCTCAACGCGATGGGGGCCGCCCTGCTGGTGCCGGTCGCCGCGCTCGCCCTCCTCACCCGGCTCCGCCGGCCGGCCCCGGACGGCGGGTGACGCGGCCGGCCGCGCGGCGGACACGGGCGCCGGGCGCCTCGGCGGCGGGCCGAGGGGCGCCGGCGCCCGGCCCCCTCAACCCCTGGGGTACAGCTGGAAGGCCACGGCGCGCCGCCCGTCGGTGCGGCCGGCGATCTCGTCCATCGCACCGGTGACGACCTCGCGGGCGTACGCGACGGGGTCCTTGTCGCTGAGCGCCGTGATGTACGCGCGGTGCTCGGCGAGCGAGGCGACGGCCCGCTCGACGTCCTCCTCCCCCACCTCCACGGCGTGCGTCGGCTCCGGCGACCCGGCGACCGCCACCCACCGCACCCCGCTCCAGGGCTCCAGTCCGGCCTCGGCCAGGTCGGTGAAGATCCAGCGGTTGCCCGCGTCGCCGGCCGCGTCCAGCGTGGCGCGTCCGACGGCCCGGTGGTCGGGGGTGTTCCACCAGTTCCGACCCCAGGTGTCGTGGTGGTTGAGGGTGACGACCAGGTCGGGCCGGTGGCGGCGGATCGCGGCGGCCAGGTCGCGGCGCAGGGCGACGCCCTCCTCGATCACCCCGTCCCGATGGTCCAGGAACTCCACGCTCTCCACCCCGACCGCGGCCGCGCTCGCCCGCTGCTCGGCCTCCCGCACGCGCGCCGCCTCCGCCGGTGCCATGGTGTCGATCCCGGCCTCGCCGCGCGTCACCAGCAGGTAGGCGACCTCCTTCCCCGCCGCCGTCCAGTGCGCGACGGC
>NZ_BAAASZ010000020.1:616748-720602 GCF_039533145.1 Streptomyces macrosporus | reverse complement strand
CCGCCCGCCCCGTACTCCAGGTCGTCCGGGTGGGCGACGATCGCGAGCGCGCGCCGCCAGTCCTCGGGCATGGGGCTGAGCCGGTCCTCCACAGGTGCCTCCTGAGTCGTGGGTCGACGGTCCGTCGGGCGTGGACGGGTCAGTGCCAGCCGTACAGTTGCCGGAGGCGGTGCACGACCGCGTTGAACCGCGCCCGGTCCAACGCGCACGCCTCGCGCCGCATCCCCGACGGGTGGACCCGCAGCACACGGTCCAGGTCCACCCACGAGTCGCGTCCGGACCGGTCCCACGGCCCGGAGCCCATCGGCAGCCAGTCGCGGCGCCCGTCCCGGGGTCTGCTGGAGAGCTGTACGGCCAGCAGGGTGCCGGTCGTCTCGCGGGCCACGACGAGGACGGGCCGGTCCTTGCCGCGCCCGTCCCCCTCCTCGTAGGGCACCCAGGTCCACACGATCTCGCCGGGGTCGGGGTCGCCGTCCGGGTCGGGCGCGTAGGTCGTCCGCACGGGCCCCACCTCGTCCGCCCGCACCTCGACGGTCGCCGTCGGGCCCCACCTCCCCGGGCTCTCCCGGAGTCCGTCGACCGTCCGCACCTCGTCCATCGCCATGGGCCCACGCTAGCGGTACCGCCCGCGTCCCACGCGGTGCGCCCGGCCGTCGGCGGCGGACGGGGCGGCCCGGAGACGTCCCCCGCCGCCGCGCGGTCCCGCGTGTGGTGCCTTGGCGGGCCGGTGGGGTTCCGGGAGCATACGCCCATGCGCAGTGATCTCTTCGCTTCCGAGAACACGGTCCGGCCGGCCGACGCGCCGGGGATGTCCCTGCAGAACCCGAAGTCGATCAGGTACGTGGTGGACGGCGAGTGCTACGCCCGGCAGGGGTCGATGATCGCCTTCCGCGGCGATCTGCGGTTCGAGAAGAAGGGGCAGGGGGTGGGGAACTTCCTCAAACGGACCGTCACCGGCGAGGGGCTGCCCCTGATGACCGTCCGCGGCCGGGGCGAGGCGTGGTTCGCCCACGAGGCCGCCAACTGTTTCGTCGTGGACTTCGAGCCCGGCGACAGCCTCACCCTCAACGGGCGCAACGTGCTGTGCTTCGACGCGAGCCTCGGCTACGAGATAAGGGTCGTCAAGGGGGCGGGCATGGCCGGTGGCGGCCTGTTCAACAGCGTCTTCACCGGGCAGGGCAGGCTGGGCGTGGTCTGCGAGGGCGCCCCTGTCGTCATCCCCGTCTCCCCGCAGCAGCCCGTCTTCGTCGACACCGACGCGGTCGTCGGCTGGAGCACCCACCTCGCCACGTCCCTGCACCGTTCGCAGAGCTTCGGCTCGATGCTCCGCGGCGGTTCCGGGGAGGCCGCCCAACTCCGGCTGGACGGCGAGGGGTTCGTGATCGTCCGCCCGAGCGAGACCCGGCCGGGGGGCCAGGCGTCGGGCTGATCCGGGGCGCCGGACGTCCGTCGGTTCCGCCGTGAGCGGAATCCGGAGCGTCCCGACTTCCCCGGCACGTAGAGAGGTCGGACGGAACGACCCGGGGAGAGGCCGATGACGCCGACGGCGGCGTACGACGAGATCGCGGACCGGTACGAGGAGGACGTCCCCGCCGCGCGGCGGCTCTTGCCCGAGCCCGGCGACGGCGACGGCGACGGCCCGGCCCCGGACGCCCTGGGCCGTCTGCTGCACGACCTCCTCGGCGAGGGCAGCGGCGTCTGCCTGGAGTTCGGCCTCGGCGCCGGCTTCCACACCGACGCCGTCCGCGCGCTGGGCTGGACCCCGGTCGGCGTCGACGTCTCCGCCGGGACACCGCGCCGCGCCCGCGACCGCCTGCCGGTCGTGCGGGCCGACGCCGGGCGCCTGCCGCTGCGCTCCGGCTCCGTCCCGGCCGTGCTCGCGGTGGCGACCCGCGCGCCCGACCGTCCGGCGCTGCTGCGCGAGGCGGCCCGGGTGCTGCGGCCCGGCGGGGTGCTCGTCCACGTCGGCGCGCACCCCTGCTCGTGCCGGAGCGCCGCCGACCGCGCCGTGCCCGGCGCGGTGGTGCCCCGCCCCGGCCGGCGGACGGACCGGGACGCGCGGGCCGAGGCCGGCGGGGCCGGCACCGCGCACCGCCCCCTGCCCGACCTGCTCCACACGTTCCTCGACGCGGGATTGACCCTCGAACGGTTCGCGGAGAGCGGCTCCCCCGCCCCGACCGTCCTCGCCGTCGGCGCGCGGAGGTACCCGTGACCTCCGCGGGCGTCGAGGCGCGGGCGCGCGGCCGAGGTGTCGCGGCGTCAGGCGGATGTGCGGGTGCTCACAGGGCGTGCCCCGAACGGGGCGGGGCCGATACGGTGTGAGGGTGTTCCCATCCCCCCGCTTCGCGTCCCAAGCGCCGCCCCGCCTCTGCCGCCTCAACGAGTCGTCACGTCCACGGCCGGACCGGGCCCGGTGCCGTCCGGCACGCGGGAGGGAGCACGCCGGACGACCGGTGGTCGGAGCCGGTCACCGGTCGGGTTCCGGCCGGGCCGTCGTCTGCCGGCGGCTGTGCGGCTACCCGGTGCCTCCCGCGGTCTCCTGAGGCCCGGGACCTCCTCCGGGAGGAGGGGCGGTGCCCCGCTTCCGTGCCG
Source organism: Streptomyces macrosporus (assembly GCF_039533145.1). Taxonomy (NCBI): domain Bacteria; kingdom Bacillati; phylum Actinomycetota; class Actinomycetes; order Kitasatosporales; family Streptomycetaceae; genus Streptomyces; species Streptomyces macrosporus. Next base: position 718,010 of record NZ_BAAASZ010000020.1, on the reverse strand, counting down.
TCGGGGCGGGCGCCCGTCACCCGACCGGCAGGGGCTCGTCGGGGCAGGTGGTCAACACGCGGACCATGGCCGCGCGTTCGGCGCGGGTGACCCACAGCCCGTACTTCTCCTTCACCGCGACCTGACGGGCCACGTAGGGGCACCGGAAGGACTTGTCGGCGGGCAGCCAGGTGGCCGCGTCGCCGTCGCCCTTCCCGCGGTTCGCGGCGGCGGAGACGGCGAGGAGGTTGAGCGGGTCGTTGGCGAAGGCGACGCGGCGTCTCTCGGGCCAGTCGGCGGCGCCCTTCTGCCAGGCGTCGGAGAGGGCGACGACGTGGTCGATGTCGACCCGGCTGCTCCCGCGCCGGAAGGTCACGGTGCGGCCGGTGTACGGGTCCTCCTCCAGGGTTCCGGAGAGCACCTCGCAGCCGTCGGAGCGCAGCGAGACGTCCGTCAGGTCGCGCCGGAGGATGTCGTCGCGGGTGCCGCAGCCGTTGTCGTCGGTGTCGATCCAGGCCGATCCGAAGTCGTCGCGGTCGTATCCGGTCCTCGGGGCGCGGCCCTTGACGGTGAGGGAGGAGACCGCCTCCAGGGCCGTGCCCTCCCGGCCCGGTTCCGCGGAGGCGTCGGCGGTCCCGCCTCCCTCCCCGGTGCAGCCGGTCAGGGCGAGCAGGAGCGCCAGGGCGGCGGCCGGCGCGGCGCGGCGGGACGGGCGGCGGGCTTCGGATGTCACGGGCGGTCCAGGGGGTCGGAGGGACGGGCGGGCCGTCGGCGCCCGCCCATGCCCATGATTCCGCCCCTGCCCGACGGAAAACCCGTTGCCGCCCGGCGGAGCGAGCGGGACGGTGGACGACCGTCACGGTGATCGTTCTTCACGGGGGTGGTCCGTCATGGCCAGTCGCTTCGGTGCCATCGGGTTCGAGGTGCGCGACCGGCGGGAGTACGGCGCGTTGCTCCGCCGACTGTACGGGCTCGGCCGGGCCGAGCCCGTCGGCGGCGGGGCCGTGCGGGTGGTGTGGACGGGCGCGGGCGGCACGCGCGTCGAACTGGAGATCGACGCCAAGGGGGCGCTGACGTACGTCCTGCCGTGCCTGGTGCCCCGGGGGACGCCGGTGCCGGTGCGCGGGATCGCGGCGGCGCCGGACGGGACCGCGCACGTGGAGCTGTTGGACGGCGAGGGCGGGGAGATGCTGTGTCCGCTGCCGGTGGAGCTGATCGACCGCGCGGAGCTGCGCGCGCTGGGCCGGAGGGAGGCCGGCGCGCCCACCGAGGGGCACCTGCGGCTGAGCGCCCTGGCCGAGCGGATCGAGCTGCACGCGGACGCGGCGGCGTACGACGCGGCGCAGGGCGACCGGAGGCCGCGGTTCGCGCCGAACTTCCTCGTCCCCTCCGGGCTGTTCCGCCCGGACGACGCCGGACCGGAGTGGCGGCCGACGGCGCACGCGCTGTTCGCGGGCGAGGTGGTGGCCGCCGAGCGCGCCGAGAACGAGGTCGGCGGCGGGGTCTTCCACCGGCTGCGGGTGCGGACGCTCGGTGGGATCGAGGTGGACGTCGCCGCCGCCGACGCCCAGCTCCCCCACGATCCGGCGCCCGGTCAGTGGGTGGAGGGGGCGTTCTTCACGACCGGCTCGCTGGGGCTGACCATGCCCTGATCACGCCCCGGCCGTGCCCCGGCCGTGTCGGGGGCGGCGGACCGCCGGGGGCGGCCTCAGGCGGCGTGGTCGCCGAAGCGGGCCGCCTCCCAGAAGTCCGGGCGGGGGTCCAGCGCCGCGGCGAGGCGGAAGTGGCGCAGCGCCTCGTCGTCCCGGCCCGCGCGCTCCAGGGTGCGGCCGAGGGCGTAGTGCGCGAAGGAGTTGTCCGGCTCGCGCTCCAGGACGACCTGGAACTCCTCCTCGGCGGCGCGCAGCTGGGCGCTGAGGAAGAAGGCCCGGGCCCGCAGCAGTCGGACGGAGGTCTTCTCCGGGAAGGCGGCGACCACCGACTCCAGGAGCTTCAGCGCGCCCCTGGGGTCGCGGGCCGCGAGCAGCTGCTCGGCGGCGCGGAACTGGATCACATGGGTCTCGGGCGTGGCCTCGGGCACGTCGGCGCCTCCTTGTCCGCGTCCCTCCGCGTTCGTGTCCGCCGCGGGCCGCGGTCCTCGGGTACGGGTTGTGGTTCCGGGGCGCCACGCGACTTCCCCGGAAAGGTGTCCGGAAAGGTGTCGCGGACGTCGTGGTGCCCCACGGGAACGCCCCGACGCGCGGGCATATTCCCCGTGCGGGGAGTCTTCCCGCCCCGCCGCCGGGTCAAGCGCGGCCGGTCTCGCGAGCCCGTTCGCCCAGCCGCCGCCAGACCTCCGCGACCTGGGGCTCCAGCTTCTCCAGCGGGCCGTCGTTGTCGATGACGATGTCCGCGACGGCCAGCCGCTGCTCGCGCGTGGCCTGGGCGGCCATCCGGGCGCGGGCGTCCGCCTCGTCCATGCCGCGCAGGCGCACCAGGCGGTCGAGCTGGGTCTCGGGGGAGGCGTCGACGACGATCACCAGGTCGTACAGGGGGGCGAGGCCGTTCTCGGTCAGCAGCGGCACGTCGTGGACGACGACCGCGTCCTCGCCGGCCGCCTCCTGGAGTTCGGCGGAACGGGCGCCGACCAGCGGGTGGACGATCGCGTTGAGGGCCTTCCGCCTCTCCGGGTCGTTGAAGACGATGGAGCCGAGGCGGGGACGGTCGAGCGTGCCGTCCGGGGCGAGGACCTCCTCGCCGAACTCGGCGACCACGGCGGCGAGCCCGGGGGTGCCGGGCTCCACGACCTCGCGGGCGATCCGGTCGGCGTCGATGATCACGGCACCGTACGCGGCGAGGAGACGGGACACCTCGCTCTTGCCCGCGCCGATTCCGCCCGTCAGCCCCACGGAGAGCATGGTCGCGCCTCCACCCGTCCGGTGCCCGCTCGCGCCCCGCTCCGTACGCGGGGCGGTCCGCCGCGGCGGACCCCGCCCGCCACGGCCTCCCTCACCTTATCCGAGCCCCGCAGGCCGCCCGGCGGCGGTCGCCCTGGCCTGCGGGGCCACGGCCCCGGCCCGGAACGCTCCTCAGGGGCGGGCGCCGCCCTCGGGTCCGTCCGCGGTGCTCCCGCCGTCCAGATCGGCGCCGTCGCCGTTCTCGCGCTCGGCGAGGAAGCGCTCGAAGACCTCGCCCAGCTCGTCGGCGGACGGCAGTTCCACGGGCTCGGCGACCAGGCTGCCGCGGGTCTCGGCCCCGGCCATGGCGTCGTACTGCTGCTCCAGGCCGCGGACGACCGCCACCAGCTCGCCGTCCCCCTCGGCCAGTTGCCGTTCGATCTCGTCCTGGACGCGGTGGGCGTCCGAGCGCAGCGTGTGGGCGACCTCCGGCAGGACCAGGCCGGTGGCCGCGGTGATGGACTCGACGACCACCAGGGCGGCGTCGGGGTAGGTGGAGCGGGCCACGTAGTGCGGCACGTGCGCGGCGAAGCCCAGCACGTCGTGGCCGGACTCGGCCAGCCGCAGCTCCAGCAGCGCGGCGGCGCTGCCGGGCACCTGGGCCTCCTCGAAGGGGCCCTGGCGCACGGGGGTGAGGTCCGGGCGGTTGCCGTGGGGGGTGAGACCGACGGGGCGGGTGTGCGGGACGCCCATGGGGATGCCGTGGAAGGTGACCGCCAGCCGCACGCCGAGCCGTTCGACCATCTGGCCCACGGCGGCGACGAACCTCTCCCACTCCACGTCCGGCTCGGGTCCGGCGAGCAGCAGGAAGGGGGTTCCGGTGGCGTCCCGCAGCAGCCGCAGCTCCAGCCGGGGCCGGTCGTAGGACACCCACCGGTCGCGCCGGAAGGTCATCACGGGGCGGCGGGCGCGGTAGTCGACGAGACGGTCCACGTCGAAGCGGGCGACGGTCAGGTGCGGCTGGCGGTCCAGCAGCCGCGTGACGATCTGCCCGCCGGTCTCCCCGGCGTCGATGAAGCCCTCGAAGTGGTAGAGCAGGACGAGTCCGGCGCTGCCGGGTTCGCCGGCGGCCGCCTCGGCCTCCTTCAGGCCGGTCGGTTCCCACTCGTACAGACCCTGCGGATCCAGCACTGCTGCCGCTCCTTTGTATCGCTCCTTGTCTGTCGGCAACGTCCGCCGCCGAGCGCGCATTCCCCGCGGTCGGGCGGCCGGAGGGCCTCCCGGCGCGGGGGGTGCCGGGGCCGGTGATCACCGGCCCGATCACGCATCGTGCCACGTCCGGCGGACCGGTCCGTCCGGCGGGGCTCCGGTGGAAACGCCGCAGGGCCCGCTCCCGGGAAACGGGAGCGGGCCCTGTTCAGGCGTTGTCGCGTGCCGATCCGGTGCCGGACCGGCAGCCGACCCGTCGGGTCAGCTCTGGCCGCCCGCGAGCTTCTCGCGGAGGGCCGCCAGGGCCTCGTCCGAGGCCAGCGCACCGGAGTTGTCGCCCGACTCCGAGGAGTACGAGCCACCGCCGGCACCCTGCTGGCCGCCGGCACCGCCGGCGCCCTCGGCCTCCGCCTGCGCGTCGGCCTCGCGGGACTTGAGGACCTGCGCCTGGTGCTGCTCGAAGCGCTGCTGCGCCTCGGCGTACTGGCGCTCCCACTCCTCGCGCTGCTTCTCGTAGCCGGGCAGCCAGTCGTTGGCCTCCGGGTCGAAGCCCTCGGGGTAGATGTAGTTGCCCTGCTCGTCGTAGGACGCGGCCATGCCGTACAGGGTCGGGTCGAACTCGGCCGCCAGCGGGTCGGGGCCGAAGGCCTCGTTGGCCTGCTTCAGCGAGAGGCTGATGCGGCGGCGCTCCAGGTCGATGTCGATGACCTTGACGAAGATCTCGTCGTTGACCTGGACGACCTGCTCCGGGATCTCCACGTGGCGCTCGGCCAGCTCGGAGATGTGGACCAGACCCTCGATGCCCTCGTCCACGCGGACGAACGCACCGAACGGCACGAGCTTGGTGACCTTGCCGGGGACGACCTGGCCGATCTGGTGGGTCCGGGCGAACTGCTGCCACGGGTCCTCCTGCGTCGCCTTCAGCGACAGGGAGACCCGCTCGCGGTCCATGTCGACGTCCAGGACCTCGACGGTGACCTCCTGGCCGACCTCGACGACCTCGGACGGGTGGTCGATGTGCTTCCAGGACAGCTCGGAGACGTGGACCAGACCGTCGACGCCGCCGAGGTCCACGAAGGCGCCGAAGTTGACGATCGAGGAGACGACACCCGAGCGCACCTGGCCCTTCTGCAGGGTGGTGAGGAAGGTCTGGCGGACCTCGCTCTGGGTCTGCTCCAGCCAGGCGCGGCGGGAGAGAACCACGTTGTTGCGGTTCTTGTCCAGCTCGATGATCTTGGCCTCGAGCTCCTTGCCGACGTACGGCTGGAGGTCGCGGACACGACGCATCTCGACCAGGGAGGCCGGGAGGAAGCCGCGCAGGCCGATGTCGAGGATCAGGCCGCCCTTGACGACCTCGATGACGGTACCGGTGACGATGCCGTCCTCTTCCTTGATCTTCTCGATGGTGCCCCAGGCACGCTCGTACTGGGCACGCTTCTTCGAGAGGATCAGGCGGCCCTCCTTGTCCTCCTTCTGGAGGACCAGGGCCTCGATCTCGTCACCGACGGCGACGACCTCGTTCGGGTCGACATCGTGCTTGATCGACAGCTCACGGGAAGGGATGACACCCTCGGTCTTGTAGCCGATGTCGAGCAGGACCTCGTCCCGGTCGACCTTCACGATGACGCCGTCGACGATGTCGCCGTCGTTGAAGTACTTGATCGTCTCGTCGATCGCGGCGAGGAAGGCTTCCTCGGAACCGATGTCGTTAACCGCAACCTGCGGGGTGGTCACGGTGGTCTCGGTGCTGCTCGTCATGTGGAAAAGGGCTCCGGTACGGACATTGAAGTCGTAGGTACTGCTACGCCGAGAGCCCTTATCGCACTGCCGAAGCCGGACAGCCTGAGAGGTGCTTCTGTGAAGATCTCCGAGGAAATCACAAGCACCTCGACAACCGAGGGGACATACAACAGATGCGAGCGCGACCTGCTCCGTCCGAGGCGCGCAGGCCCGCAGCGCAACTTGTAGCATACGGGGGCGGCCGGGCAGGGTCAATGTACGAACGAGGACACGAGGAACTTAAGCCTCATAACCGGCGGATGTCACCGCTTTCGGAGGCTCTTCCGGGGCCTTCCTCGTACTTTCCCACCACGTCCGCGGCGCCCCGGGAGGCCACGGGTCTCCGGCGCGCCCGCCGGCCGCGGGCCACGACTTCCGACCGCAGGCTACGACGACGGGCAGCATGAACCAAGAGAACGAACCAGAGGTCACGCGCCGCGAGGCCGGTCGCACGGAGAGCGTCCGGGCCAGCCGCCTGTGGTGGGACCGGAACGCGGACGACTACCAGCGCGAGCACGGGGACTTCCTCGGCGACGACCGCTTCGTGTGGGGCCCCGAGGGGCTGGACGAGGAACGGGCCCGTCTGTTGGGCCCGGCGGAGGAACTGGCCGGGCGGTCCGTGCTGGAGGTCGGCTCCGGGGCGGCCCAGTGCTCGCGCTGGCTGGCGGCCCGCGGCGCCCGGCCGGTGGCGCTGGACGTCTCGCACCGGCAGCTCCAGCACGCGCTGCGCATCGCGCAGGCGTCCCCCGACGCTCCGGCGTTCCCCCTCGTCCAGGCCGACGCCGGCGCCCTGCCCTTCGCCGACGGCTCCTTCGACCTGGCGTGCTCCGCCTACGGCGCGCTGCCCTTCGTCGCCGACCCGCTGGGGGTGCTGCGCGAGGTGCACCGCGTCCTGCGGCCGGGCGGGCGCTGGGTCTTCTCCGTCACGCACCCGATCCGCTGGGCCTTCCCCGACGAGCCGGGCGTCGAGGGGCTGACGGTCCACTCCTCCTACTTCGACCGCACGCCCTACGTGGAGCAGGACGAGCACGGGCGGGCCGTCTACGTCGAGCACCACCGCACGCTCGGCGACCGGGTGCGCGACGTCGTCGCCGCCGGGTTCCGCCTGGTGGACCTGGTCGAACCGGAGTGGCCCGAGGGGAACCGGCAGGTGTGGGGCGGCTGGTCGCCGCTGCGCGGACGGCTGATCCCGGGCACGGCGATCTTCGTCTGCGAGCGCGACTGAGGCCCGGGGAGCGCTGCGAGGATAGGGGCATGCCCCTGCGGACCGACGCCCTCCACCGGCTGCCCGTACGTTCCGTCCTGCCCGCCCTGGAGGACGCCCTGACCACGCGCGGGGCGGCGGTGCTGTGCGCGCCGCCCGGCACGGGCAAGACCACGCTGGTGCCCTTGGCCCTGGCAGGCCTGACGTCCTCCGAGGACCCCGGCCGCCCCCGTCCCGTCCGGCGCGTGGTGGTGGCCGAGCCGCGCCGCATCGCGGTGCGGGCCGCGGCGCGGCGGATGGCCTGGCTGCTGGGCGAGGGCGTGGGCGGCCGGATCGGGTTCACCGTGCGCGGCGAGCGCGCGGTGGGTCCGGAGTGCGCGGTGGAGGTGGTGACCACCGGGGTGCTGCTCCAGCGCCTCCAGCGCGACCCGGAGCTGCCCGGGGTCGACGTGGTGGTGCTGGACGAGTGCCACGAGAGGCACCTGGACGCGGACACCGCCGCCGCCTTCCTGCTGGACGTGCGGGCGACGCTCCGTCCCGACCTGCGCCTGGTCGCCGCCTCGGCCACCACCGACGCCGAGGGCTGGGCGCGACTGCTGGACGCGCCCGTGGTGGAGACGCCCGGGGCGACCCACCCGGTGCGGGTGGTGTGGGCGCCTCCCCCCGGACACCGTCCGGTGCGCCCCGCGCACGGGACGTGGGTGGACCCCGCCCTGCTGGAGCACGTCGCGGCCGTGGTGCGGCGGGCGCTGCGGGAGGAGAGCGGCGACGTGCTGTGCTTCCTGCCCGGCGTCGGGGAGATCGCGAGGGTGGCCGCCCTCCTGGACGGCGGTGTGGACGCCGAGGTGCTCCAGGTGCACGGACGGGCCCCGGCCGCCGTCCAGGACGCGGTGCTGGCCGGTTCCGCCGGGCGCCGCCGGGTGGTGCTGGCCACGGCGGTCGCCGAGTCCAGCCTGACCGTCCCCGGGGTGCGGGTGGTGGTGGACTCGGGCCTGGCCCGCGAGCCGCGCACCGACCACGCCCGCGGCCTGAGCGCCCTGACGACGGTACGGGCCTCGCGGGCGTCGGCCGAGCAGCGCGCGGGCCGGGCCGGGCGCGAGGCGCCGGGCACGGTGTACCGCTGCTGGTCGGAGGCCGAGCACGGGCGACTGCCGCGGTTCCCCTCCCCCGAGATCGCGGTCGCGGACCTCACGGCGTTCGCCCTGCGCGCCGCCTGCTGGGGCGATCCGGACGCGCGCGGCCTGGCGCTGCCCGACCCGCCCCCGGACGGGGCGATGGCCGCGGCCCGCGAGACGCTGCGCGCGATCGGCGCCGTGGACGGGTCCGGGCGGGCGACCGGGCGCGGGGAGGCGATGGCCCGCCTGGGCCTCCACCCCCGGCTGGCCCGCGCCCTGCTGGACGGGGCGCCCCTGGTGGGGGCCCGGCGGGCGGCGGAGGTCGTGGCGCTGTTGGCCGAGGAGCCGCCCCGGGAGTACGGCGACGAGGTGGCGGCCGCCTGGCGTGCCGCGCGCCGCGGCGCGGACGCGTACGCCGCCCGATGGCGCGCGGAGGCGCGGCGCCTGGTGGACCTCCTGCCGGAGGACGGACGGGGACGGGCGGCGGAGCCGACCGGCTCGCCGGGCTCGTCGGGCCTGCCGGACGACGCCGCCGCGGGCCTGGTGGTGGCGCTGGCCTTCCCCGAGCGGGTGGCGCGCTCCCGCGGCGAGCGGACGTGTCCGATGGCCTCCGGGACGCGCGCCGAACTCGCCCCCGGCTCCGGGCTGCGGGACGTGCCCTGGCTGGCCGTCGCCGTCGCGGACCGCCCGGTGGGGTCGGCCTCCGCGCGGGTGCGGCTGGCCGCGGTGATCGACGAGGACACCGCGCGCCGGGCCGCCGGGGCGCTGTACGTCCGCGAGGAGGAGGTGCGCTGGTCCGACGGGCGGCACGGCGGCGCCGGCGACGTGGTCGCCCGGCGCGTGGAGCGGCTGGGCGCGATCGAGCTGTCCTCCTCACCTCTCCCGGAGCCCGATCCGGCGCTGGTGCGGGCCGCGCTGCTGGACGGGCTGCGGCGCGAGGGGCCGGGTCTGCTGCGCTGGACGCGGGAGGCGCGCTCGCTGCGGGAACGGCTGGCCTTCCTCCACCGGGAGTTGGGCGAGCCGTGGCCGGACGTGTCGGACGGAGCGCTGGCGGCGCGGGCGGAGGAGTGGCTGGGCCCGGCCCTGGAGGGCGCGCGGCGGCGGGCCGACCTGGAGCGGCTGGACGCCGGGCGGCTGCTGACCGCCCTGCTGCCGTGGGCCACGGGGGACGCCGCCCGGCTGGAGGAGCTGGCTCCGGAGCGGATCGAGGTGCCCTCCGGGTCGCGGATACGGGTGGACTACGGCGGGGAGCGGCCGGTGCTCGCGGTCAAGCTCCAGGAGCTGTTCGGCTGGCGGGAGGCGCCGCGTCTGGCCGGCGGACGCGTCCCGCTGCTGGTGCACCTGCTGTCGCCCGCGGGGCGGCCCGCCGCCGTGACGACGGACCTGGCGTCGTTCTGGCGGGACGGCTACCGCTCGGTGCGGGCGGAGCTGCGCGGCCGCTACCCCAAGCACCCCTGGCCCGAGGACCCGACGACCGCGGAGCCCACGCGGCGCACGACCGGGGCGCGCGGCGGGCGGGCCTCCGGCCGCTGACGGCCGACGGCCCCGGCCGCCCCGCCGTGGTCGGCGGGGCGGCCGGGGCCGGTGCGGGTGCGCGGGCCGGGGCCGGTCGGTCTACTCGCCCGACCGTCCCAGCAGGCCGGCGACGCTGCCGCTGGCGGACGGGACGGGGGCCGGCTCCTTCTCGTCGTCCCCCTCCTTGTCGCCGTCCTTGTCGCCGTCCTCCGGATCGCCGCAGGGGTCCTCGGGGGTCTCGGTCTCGCCGGGCTTTTCCGGCTCCTCGGTGCCGTCCGTCCCGGTGGGCGTGGGCGTGGGGGTCGGGGTCGGGGTGGGCGAGGCGGTGGGCTCGCCGGTCTCGGTGGGCTCCGGCTCCGGGTCGGTCGGGCAGGTCGGCGAGGGGGTGGGGTCGCCGGGCTCGGTGGGCTTCGACGTCCCGGTGGGCGAGGGGGTGCCGGGCTCGGTCGGCTTCGACGTCTCGGTGGGCTTGGGCCTGACGCTGCCGCTCGCGGAGACGGTGGGCCGCGGCGAGGGCTTCCCGTCCTCCCCGTCGTCCTTGCCGTCCTTGCCGCCCTTGGAGCCGTCGCCGTCCTGCGGGCGGGAGGTGGAGCCGGTGGTCGGCTCGGTGGCCGGCCGCGCGGGCCTGGACTCGTTGCCCGCGCCGGGGCTCTCCGGCAGCACGCCCTCGCCGTCGGGGACCTCGTGGACGCCCTTGCGGTAGAACTCCAGCCAGGACAGCACGGTCCGCAGGTAGTCCCGCGAGTGGTTGTAGCTGAGGATCGCCCGTTCCAGGTCGGCCGGCTTCGACAGGTCCCGGCCGCCCGCGCACAGGTAGCGGCCGGCGGCGAGCGCGGCGTCGTAGATGTTGTTGGGGTCCTTGCGGCCGTCGCCGTTGCCGTCCGCGCCCCAGCCGGCCCAGGTGGACGGGATGAACTGCATCGGTCCGACGGCCCGGTCGTACCGGGTGTCGCCGTCGTAGGCGCCGTCGTCGGTGTCCGATATGTGCGCGAAGCCGACCCCGTTGAGGGCGGGGCCCAGGATCGGCTCGAGGGTGGTGCCCTGGGCGTCCACCGCGCCGCCGCGGGCCTGTCCGGACTCCACCTTGCCGATCGCGGCGAGGAGTTGCCAGGGGAGGTTGCAGCCGGGCCGCTCGTCGTTCAGCGTCCGCTCCGCCTTCTTGTAGGCGGCCAGGACGGTGGCGGGTATGCCCGCCTCGGTGGGGCCGTCGACGCCCGGCAGGTCGCGGGAGGAGCCGGGCTTGTCCGGCTTCACCAGCGGCGGGAGTTCGGTGTGGTAGGGGGAGTTGCCGTCGGCGGGGAGGTCGGGCGCCTCCGGGGAGGTGGTGGCGTCCTTGCCGCCGGGCTGGACGAACTCCAGGCCCGGCCCCTGCGACGCGGTGAGGGCGGCCATCGCCGCCGCCGCGATCGCGGTGCTGGTCACGCCCCTGCGGACCCTGCCTCCGAGCCCCTTGCCCCCGAGTCGAGCCGTCATCTGCCAGACCCCTCCACACTGCCGTTCCGTCTGCCGCGCGGCACGTGCCCTCCGCGCCCTGCCCGGTGTGCCCGGTGTTCCGGCCGCTCCGCTCCCCCGCGAGCGGCAACGGACGTGACACTACGGCAAGTTCGGCACCCGATCCACCGCGTCGCGGCCCGGCTTCACGATGGACACGGCCGCTCCACCGGACGTTCACCGCCGCTCGCCGCCGTGTGCCGCCGGTACGGTTTCCCCACCGTCCGCGCGGCACACGGCCGTTCGCGGCCCGCCGCGGCGGGCGGAGCCGGTTCAGTGGGCGGCGTTCTCCCAGTTCTCGCCGGAGCCGACGGACACGTCCAGCGGCGCCCGCAGCTCGACGGCCCCGGCCATCTCCCGCCGCACCAGCTCCTCCACGGCCTCCCGCTCCCCCGGCGCGACCTCCAGCACGATCTCGTCGTGCACCTGGAGCAGCATCCTGGTGCGCAGCCCCGCCTCGCCCAGCGCCCGGTCCACCCTCAGCATGGCGATCTTCACGATGTCCGCGGCGGTGCCCTGGATCGGGGCGTTGAGCGCCATCCGCTCGGCCATCTCCCGCCGCTGGCGGTTGTCGCTGTTGAGGTCGGGCAGGTAGCGGCGGCGGCCCAGGATGGTCTCGGTGTAGCCGGTGACCCGCGCCTCCTCCACGACCCGCTGCAGGTAGTCGCGCACCCCGCCGAAGCGCTCGAAGTAGGCGTCCATCAGCCTGCGCGCCTCGTCGGCGGTGATGCCGAGCTGCTGCGACAGGCCGAAGGCCGACAGCCCGTAGGCCAGCCCGTAGGACATCGCCTTGATCCTGCGGCGCATCTCCGGGTCCACCCGGTCCTTGGGCACGCCGAAGACCTGGGAGGCGGCCGTGGTGTGCAGGTCCTCGCCGGAGGTGAACGCCTCGATCAGGCCCTCGTCCTCCGACAGGTGGGCCATCACCCGCAGTTCGATCTGGCTGTAGTCGGCCGTCAGCAGCGACTCGTAGCCCTCGCCGACCACGAAGCCCCGGCGGATGGCCCGGCCCTCGTCGGTGCGCACGGGGATGTTCTGCAGGTTCGGGTCGGTCGAGGACAGCCGCCCGGTCGCGGCGACCGTCTGGTTGAAGGTGGTGTGGATGCGGCCGTCGGCGGCGATCGTCTTGATCAGGCCCTCGACGGTGGTGCGCAGCTTGGACTGCTCGCGGTAACGCAGCATGATCACCGGCAGTTCGTGCTCGGTCTGCGCCGCCAGCCACGCCAGCGCGTCCGCGTCGGTGGTGTAGCCGGTCTTGGTCCGCTTCGTCTTCGGCAGGCCCAGCTCGCCGAAGAGGACCTCCTGGAGCTGCTTGGGCGAGCCGAGGTTGAACTCGTGGCCCACCGAGGCGTGCGCCTCCCGCACCGCCTGCTGGACGGCCGCCGCGAACTGCTGCTCCATGTTCTCCAGCCACGCCCGGTCCGCGGCGATGCCGGCGCGCTCCATCCGCGCCAGCAACTCGGAGGTCGGCAGCTCCACGTCCCTGAGCAGGTCGGCCGCGCCGACCTCCCGAAGCCGCCCGGACAGCGCCCCGCCCAGGTCGAGGATGGTGCGGGCGCGGCTCATCAGCGCGTCCGCCTCGGCCTCCTCGTCCGCGCCGAGGGCGAGCTGTCCGCTGCTCTCGGCCGGCCGGGCCGGCTCGCGGCCCAGGAACTCCACCGACAGGGCGTCCAGCGCGAAGGAACGGCGGCCGGGCTGCACCAGGTAGGCGGCGAGCGCGGTGTCCATCGTCACGCCGCCGACGCGCCAGCCGTGCTCGGCGAAGACCCGCATCGTCGCCTTGGCGTCGTGCATCACCTTCGGCCGCTTCTCGTCGGCGGTCCACGCGGCGAACGCCTTCTCGTCGGCCTCGTCCAGCTGCGCCGGGTCGAACCACACGGCCGGGCCCGCGGCGGTGGCCAGGGCGATCTCGGCGACGCCGCCCGTGCCCAGCTTCCAGGTGTCGACGGTGGCCACCCCCAGCGGGCCGGCGCCGGGCGCGGCGTGCTCGGCCAGCCAGGGCGCCAGCTCGCCCGTGCCCAGGATCGTGCCGTCGATCTCCACCCCGTCCTCCGGGGCCGTCTCCTCCTCGGCCGCGCCCGGATCCACGGCGTACAGCCGGTCGCGGAAGCCGGTGTTGCGGAACTCCAGCGCGTCCAGCACCACCTCCAGCGCCCGGCGGTCGTACGGCGCCCGCGCCAGGTCCGCCGGGGCGGCCGGCAGCTCCACGTCGTGCACCAGGGCCGTCAGGCGCCGGTTGAGCCTGACGGAGTCCAGGTGCTCGCGGAGCTTCTCCCCGACCTTGCCCTTGACCTCGTCCGAGCGCTCCAGCAGCTCGTCCAGGGAGCCGAACTGCCTGATCCACTTCGCGGCCGTCTTCTCGCCCACCCCGGGGATGCCGGGGAGGTTGTCCGACGGGTCGCCGCGCAGCGCGGCGAAGTCCGGGTACTGCCGGGGCGTCAGACCGTACTTCTCCTCCACCTTCTCGGGGGTGAAGCGGGTCAGCTCCGACACCCCGCGGGTGGGATACAGCACCGTGACCGCGTCGCTGACCAGCTGGAAGGAGTCGCGGTCGCCGGTGACGATCGACACCCGGAACCCCTCGGCCTCCGCCTGTGTGGCCAGGGTGGCGATGATGTCGTCGGCCTCGAAGCCCTCCACCGCGAACCGCCGCACGTTCATCGCGTCCAGCAGCTCGCCGATCAGCTCGACCTGGCCCTTGAAGCTGTCGGGGGTCTTGGAGCGGTTCGCCTTGTACTCGGCGAACTCGTGCGTGCGCCAGGTCGTGCGCGAGACGTCGAAGGCGACGGCGAGGTGGGTGGGCTCCTCGTCACGCAGCGTGTTCGCCAGCATCGAGGCGAAACCGTAGACGGCGTTCGTCGGCTGGCCCGTGGTGGTGGAGAAGTTCTCCTCGGGCAGCGCGAAGAACGCCCGGTAGGCGAGGGAGTGCCCGTCCAGCAGGAGCAGGCGCTTCTCCGCCGGCGCGGACGGCGCTGCCGGCTCTGTCGGTGTTGCGGTCGCTGTCGATGCTTTGTTGGCCACGCCCCGATCCTGCCACGCACCGCCGACAATCGTTTCCGGCCGTCCCGCGCGGTGTCGCATGTCGGCGGTGCGTGGCAGGATCGTCGGTCATGAAGCGCAAGCCGCCCCAGGTCGACCCCGTCCAGGACGCTCCTCGGGTCAGCGCCCCGCGGCACTCCGCCGCCGGGCTGCCCGCCGTCGCCCACTCCCTGCGCGTGGCACAGCGGCAGATGGGGGCGCGGCGCACCGCGCTGACCCTGCTCAGGGTCAACCAGGCGGACGGCTTCGACTGCCCCGGCTGCGCCTGGCCCGAGCCGGAGCGCCGGCACACCGCGGAGTTCTGCGAGAACGGCGCCAAGGCCGTCGCCGAGGAGGCCACCCTGCGGCGGGTCACCCCCGCCTTCTTCGCCGAGCACCCCGTCTCCGAGCTCGCCGACCGCTCGGGGTACTGGCTGGGCCAGCAGGGACGGCTCACCCACCCGATGTACCTGGCGGAGGGCTCCGACCACTACGAACCGGTCGACTGGGAGCGGGCCTTCGACATCGTCGCCGAGGAGCTGCGCGCCCTCGACTCCCCCGACGAGGCCCTCTTCTACACCTCCGGCCGCACGAGCAACGAGGCCGCCTTCCTCTACCAGCTCTTCGCCCGCTCCTTCGGCACCAACAACCTGCCCGACTGCTCCAACCTGTGCCACGAGTCCTCCGGCGCGGCACTCACCGAGACCCTCGGCGTCGGCAAGGGCAGCGTGCTGCTGGAGGACCTCCACCGCGCCGACCTGATCATCGTCGCCGGGCAGAACCCGGGCACCAACCACCCGCGGATGCTCTCCGCCCTGGAGCGGGCCAAGCGGAACGGCGCGCGGATCATCACCGTCAACCCGCTGCCCGAGGCGGGCCTGGAGCGGTTCGACAACCCGCAGACCCTGCGCGGCCTGGTCGGCGGCGGCACCCCGCTGACCGACCTGTTCCTCCAGATCCGCATCGGCGGCGACCAGGCGCTCTTCCGCGAGCTGTGCCGCCGCGTCCTGGCGGCCGAGGGCGGGGTGGACGAGGAATTCGTCCGCGAACACACCCACGGGTTCGAGGAGTTCGCGGCGGCCGTCCGCGCCGGCGACCCCGAGGAGGTGCTGCGCGCCACCGGGCTGGACCCGGCCGACATCGACCGCGCCGCCGAGCTGGTCCTCGCCTCGGAGCGCACCGTCGTGTGCTGGGCCATGGGCCTGACCCAGCACCGGCACGCCGTGCCCACCATCCGCGAGATCGTCAACCTCCTGCTGCTGCGCGGCGCCGTCGGCCGCCCCGGCGCCGGCGTCTGCCCGGTGCGCGGCCACAGCAACGTCCAGGGCGACCGCACCATGGGCATCGTCGAGAAGCCCGCGCCCGCCCTGCTGGACGCCCTGGAGGAGGAGTTCGGCGTCCCCATGCCGCGCGAGCACGGCCTGGACGTCGTGAACGCCATCCGCGCCCTGCGCGACGGGAAGGCGAAGGTGTTCTTCGCCCTGGGCGGCAACTTCGTCGCCGCCTCCCCCGACACCGAGGTCACCGAGGCCGCGATGCGCCGGGCCCGGCTGACCGTGCACGTGTCCACCAAGCTCAACCGCTCCCACTGCGTCACCGGCGCCCGCGCCCTGATCCTGCCCACCCTCGGCCGCACCGAGCGCGACGTGCAGGCCTCCGGCGAGCAGTTCGTCACCGTCGAGGACTCCATGGGCATGGTCCACGCCTCGCGCGGACGCCTGGCCCCGGCGAGCGACCACCTGCTGTCGGAGCCCGCCATCGTCTGCCGGCTGGCCCGCCGCGTCCTGGGCCCCGACCACCCCGTCCCCTGGGAGGAGTTCGAGGCCGACTACGCCGCGATCCGCGACCGCATCGCCCGCGTCGTCCCCGGCTTCACGGACTTCAACGCCCGCGTCGCCCGCCCCGGCGGCTTCGCGCTCCCCCACGCCCCGCGCGACGAGCGCCGCTTCCCCACCGCCACCGGCAAGGCCAACTTCACCGCCGCGCCCGTGGAGTGGCCGCGCGTCCCGCCCGGCCGCCTGCTGTTGCAGACCCTGCGCTCCCACGACCAGTACAACACCACGATCTACGGCCTCGACGACCGCTACCGCGGCATCGAGGGGGGCCGCCGCGTGGTCCTCGTCCACCCCGACGACGCCGCCGAACTGGGCCTGCCCGACGGCTCCCACGCCGACCTCACCAGCGAGTGGGAGGACGGACGCGAGCGCACCGCGCCCGGTTTCCGCGTCGTCCACTACCCCACCGCCCGCGGGTGCGCCGCCGCCTACTTCCCCGAGACCAACGTCCTGGTCCCCCTCGACGCCACCGCCGAGACCAGCAACACCCCCGCCAGCAAGTCCGTGGTGATCCGCCTCACCCCGTCCGAGGCGCCCCCGTCGGCCTCTGGTAAGACGGTGTAGAGCACATCCATCACCCACCGGAGGCGGTGCGCCAGCACCGACACGACGATCGGAGCCGTGAGCCCATGGGCGAGCCGACCACCACCACGTTCCCCCAGGAGATCATCGACCAGTGGGCCGGGCTCGGCATCGACCTGCCCTCCCTGTTCTCCGCCGGGCACCTGGGCGAACGCATGGGCCTGACCATCCTGGAGGCCTCCCCCGAGAAGGTCGTCGGCACCCTCCCCGTCGAGGGCAACACCCAGCCGTACGGGCTGCTGCACGGCGGCGCCTCCGCCGTCCTGGCCGAGACCCTCGGCTCCGTCGGCGCCATGCTCCACGGCGGACCGGGCAAGATCGCCGTCGGCGTGGACCTCAACTGCACCCACCACCGCGGGCTGCGCTCCGGGGTCGTCACCGGCACCGCCACCCCGCTGCACCGCGGCCGGTCCACCACCACGTACGAGATCACCATCACCGACGAGCAGGGCCGCCGCGTGTGCTCCGCCCGTCTGACCTGCCTGCTGCGCGACGCCCCGGAGGGCGCCTACAGCTGACCCCGCGGAAGGGCCCCGTCCGTCGCGGGGTGCTCCCACGGCCCCCGCCCGCGCCCGGACGCCGGCCCCCGCGCACGACGGTGCCGCGGCGGCACACTCGCCGCCGCGGCACCGTCGCGCGGGTCGCGGGTCGGGGACGCTACGCGGCGCCCTCGCCCAGATAGGCCGCCCGGACCCGGGGGTCGGACAGCAGCTCGGCCGCTCCGCCCTCCATCGCCACCGAGCCCGTCTCCAGCACGTACCCGCGGTCGGCCATCCGGAGCGCCTGCGAGGCGTTCTGCTCCACCAGCAGCACCGTGGTGCCCTGCTCGTTGATCTCCTTGATGATCTCGAAGATCTGCTGCACGATCAGCGGCGCCAGACCCATCGACGGCTCGTCCAGCAGCAGGATCTCCGGCTTGCCCATCAGCGCGCGGCCGATCGCCAGCATCTGCTGCTCACCGCCGGAGAGCGTCCCGCCGAGCTGGCTCTTGCGCTCCCCCAGCCGTGGGAAGAGCGTGAACACCCGGTCCATGTCCTCCTTGTCGACGGACCTGAACCGGTACGCCCCCATCTGGAGGTTCTCCCGGACCGTCATCCGCGGGAAGACCCCGCGCCCCTCGGGGACGTGGCCGATGCCGAACCGCACCAGATCGTGCGACTTGATGCCGTCGACCCGCTCCCCGTGGAGCAGCACCTGGCCCGCGCGCGGGGCGATCATCCCGGAGGCCGTGCGCAGCGTGGTCGACTTCCCCGCGCCGTTGGCGCCGAGCAGGGCGACGACCTCTCCCCGGCGGACCGTCAGGTTGACGCCCTTGAGCGCCTCGATGGCGCCGTAGAACACGTGCAGGTCACGGAGTTCGAGCACCACCGGGGAGGTGGACGCGCCGCGCTCCGGCTCCTTCTTCGTCTGCGTGGTGCCGCTCACTCGCGTTCCTCCGTGTCCTGCGCCTTCGGCCCGCCGGCGTCCGCGCCGGGGGCGTCACCGGGCTCGCCGCCGGGGTCGTCACCGGAGCCGGTCCCGTCGGTCCCGGCCGCCGCCGCCTCCGCTTCGGCGACCGCCTCCGCCTCGGCGACCACCTCCGCCACCGCGGCCTCGTCCTCCTCGGTCACGGACCCCAGGTACGCCTCGATCACCGCCGGGTCCCGCTGCACCTCCGACGGGGACCCCTCGGCGATCTTCTTGCCGAAGTTGAGCACCATCACCCGGTCCGCCACCGACATCACCAGCCGCATGTCGTGCTCGATCAGCAGCACGCTCACGCCCAGCTCGGTGTTGATCCGCCGGATCAGCTCCTCCAGCTCCAGCTTCTCCGTCGGGTTGGTGCCCGCCGCCGGCTCGTCCAGCAGCAGCACCTCCGGATCGGTCGCCAGCGCCCGCGCGATCTCCAGCCGCCGCTGGTCGCCGTAGCTCAGCGCCCCCGCCAGCTCGTTGATCCTGTCGAGCAGACCGACGAACGACAGCACCTCGTGCGCCCTGCGGTCGCTGGCGCGCTCCGCCTTCCGCGCGTTCGGCAGCCCCAGCATGATCGACACCGGGTCCGCCTTCAGCCGCGTCTCCGCCGCGATCTTGACGTTCTCCAGCGCCGTCAGCGCGCCGAACAGCCGGATGTTCTGGAAGGTGCGCGCCAGGCCCAACCGGCTCACCACATGCGGCTTGGCGCCCAGCAGCGAGTGCTCCCCGCCGCGCCGCGGACGGAAGACGATCTTCCCTTCCTGCGGGACGTACGCGCCGGTCAGCGAGTTGAACAGCGACGTCTTCCCGGCGCCGTTGGGTCCGATGACCGCCAGGACCTCACCGCGCCGCATCCGCAGCTCGACGTTGTCCAGACTCGTCAGACCGCCGAACCGCAGCGTCACGCCCGACGTCTCCAGCACCAGGTCCCCCGGCCCGGCGTCGCCCGCCGGCACCCGGTCCGTCTTCGTCACCTCGGTGGTCACTGCTGCCTGCCTTCCGCCGGGCCGGTCGCGTCGGCTCCGCCGAGCCCCGACTCCGCCATCTTCAGCTCACGCTTGCGGCGACGGGAGGGCCACACGCCCTGCGGCCGGTAGATCATCATGATGACGAGCAGGGCCCCCAGGTACATGTAGCGGTCCTTGGGGTCCACCCACTCCCGCAGGTACTCCGGCAGCCACACCAGGAACGCCGCTCCGACCAGCACCCCGGGGATCGACCCCATGCCGCCGAAGATGACGTAGGCCAGCACCAGCACGGAGAGCAGGATCGCGAAGTTCTCCGGGTTGAAGTAGCCCACCTTGCTCGCGTACGCCACACCGGCCACACCGGAGGTCGACGCACCGATCGCGAACGCCATCAGCTTGTAGCGGACCGTGTTCACGCCCGTGGCCGCCGCCGCCACCTCGTCCTCGCGGATCGCGGTCCACGCCCGGCCCACCTTGGAGTGCTCCAGCCGCAGGAACAGGAAGATCGCCAGCACGACGAACCCGATCAGCAGCCAGTAGTACGGCATCGGGTCCAGCCCCCACTCGTAGGAGAAGAAGCCCAGGTCGACGCTGAACCGCTCGACCTTGACACCGCGCACGCCCTCCGTCAGGCCCTCGGCGTTCTTCGCCATCAGGTAGACGATCTCGTGGAAGCCCAGCGTCACGATCGCCAGGTAGTCACCGCGCAGCCGCAGCGTCGGCGCACCCAGGATCACACCCGCCACCAGGCAGGTCAGCACCGCGATCGGCAGCACCAGGAAGTTGTTCAGCGCCACCGGCGGCTGGACCGGCAACGCACCCGTCCAGTACGCCGCGCTGTACGCGCCGATCGCGAAGAACGCGATGAAGCCCAGGTCCAGCAGACCCGCCCAGCCGATCACCACGTTCAGACCGATCGCCAGCAGCACGAAGATCGCGATCTGGTCCACCAGCACCTGCTGCCAGTACCGCTCCAGGCCCAGCGGACCCAACACCGCCAGCGCCAGCAGGGCCACCAGCACGCCGACCCGCACGGAGGCGTTCGCCTCCCACACGCCGCGCAGCGAGGCGACCGGACCCGACACGGTCTCCCTGCCCCGCTTCACCGCGCTGCCGGTCTGCTCGGCGAGGAACTCCCGCACCGCCCAGACCACCACCGCGACTCCCACCCAGATCCACAGTCCGGGCCCGGTGAAGTCCTCCCGCAGCGCCATGAACAGGTCCCGGGTGTTGCCCTCCTCGCCCGTCATGAGCGTGAGGGTCACCGCCAGCGCCAACAGCGCGCCCAGCCGCCGCCAGCGCGGCTCCTGGTACCAGTGCACCTTCCGCAGCCGGGCCGCCGCCGACAGTGCCGCCGGGACGCCCTCCGGGGTCTTCGCCGGGGTCGAGGTCTTCATGCTCATGCCGTCCTCCCCAGACGCTCGCCGAGAATGCCGGTCGGACGGACCATCAGCACCAGCACCAGCACCACGAAGGCTCCGACGTAACGCCAGTCGTCACCCCACAGCGCCACCGTCATGGTCTCCACCACGCCCAGCACCAGACCGCCGAGCATCGCGCCGCGCACGTTGCCGATGCCGCCCAGCACCGCCGCCGCGAACGCCGTGATGCCGGGCAGGAAGCCCATCGTGTACACGACCTGGCTGTTGGTGCCGAAGAGGAAGCCGGCCGCACCGCCGAGCAGACCGCCGAGCACGAACGTCCGGGACACCACCTTGTCGATGTCCACGCCCATCAGCGCCGCGACCTCCGGGTCCTGCGCCACCGCGCGGATGCCCGAACCCATCTTCGTGCGGTTCACCACGTAGTCCAGGCCGACCATCATCACGACCGCGGACACCAGGATCAGCACCTGCGTGACGGTCAGCTCCGCGCCGAAGACGGACACCGCCGTCCCGTTCTCGTACATCGACGGGATCGGCGCCGGGTTGCGGCCGAACAGCTTGCCCGCCAGGTTGTACAGGAAGAACGACGCGCCGATCGCGGTGATCAGGAACACGAGCCGGGGCGAGTTGCGCCTGCGCAGCGGCCGGTACGCCACGCGTTCCAGACCGAAGGCCACCGCCCCGCCCAGCGCGGCGCCCGCCGACATGCCGATCGCCACGTAGACGACCGAACTCATACCCGAGGGCGTCTCCTCGGGAATCACGGCGGTCAGGGCCAGCAGGCCACCGTAACCGCCGAACATGAACACCTCGCTGTGCGCGAAGTTCAGAAGTTGGAGCACGCCGTAGACCAGCGTGTAGCCGATGGCGATGACGGCGTAGAGACTGCCGAGCACCACCCCTAGGACGAGGAAGTCCCAGAACTCACTGAGGGACATCGAACTGTCTTCCTTGTGGGAATGCGCCGCCGGGCCGTGCGTTCAGCACCGGAGACAAGCGGCTTTGAGGTTCACGGGGACGGACGCGCGCCCGAGGGGCGTCCGCCGGGTGTCACACCGGTCGGCGCGGCCGTGGGACCGCCGCGCCGACCGGTCGGAAGCGCCGGCCGGCTCAGCCCGCCAGCTCGTCGATGCTGCCCTGGTACTCGATGGCGTCACCCTTGACCTGGTACAGGTAGATGGTCTGGTTGGTGAACTCGCCCTTGTCGTCGAAGGAGAACTCCTTCGTGATGCCCTTGTACTTCACCGCGCGCAGCGCGTCCACCAGGGCCTGACGCTCCACGCCACCGTCCTTGTGGAGCTTCTTGATCTCCTCGATGATCATGTTGGCGGCGTCGAAGGACTCGGCCGAGTACGTGCCCGGAGCCTGCTTGTACTCCTTCTCGTAGTCCGCGGCGAACTTCTTCGTCGCGTCCTCCTTGGTGGCGTCCGTGCACGGGCAGGTCAGGAACCACTGGTCCGAGGCGTCGCCCGCCAGCTCGATGAACTGCGCGTCGTTGGTGCCGTCACCCGACACCGCCACCCCGTCGAAGCCCGCCTCGTCCAGCTTCTTCGCGAACGGACCCGCGTCCTGGTAGTAACCGGCGTAGATCAGGGCGTCCGGCTTGTTCTTGACCACGTTCTTCGCCGCGGCGCTGTAGTCCGGGGTCTTCTGCGGAACGCTCTGGCGCACCACGTCGACGCCCGCGGCCTTCAGATCCTTCTCCGCCACGTCCGCCAGGCCGATGCCGTAGTCGGTCTTGTCGTCGACCACCACGACCTTCTCGGCCTTGACCTTGTTCGCCAGGTACTTCGCCATCCCGGCACCCTGGGCGCTGTCGTTCGGCACCGCCCGCAGGAACGTCTCGTAGCCCTTGGTCGTCAGGTCCGGACGCGTCGCCGACGACGACACCGCGGCCAGCCCGGCCGCCCCGTACACCTCGGCGGCGGTGTCCGCCGGACCGGAGAACGCCGGACCGATCACCGCGACGACGTCCGTGTCGTCGATCGCCTTCTGCGCGGCGGCCGTGGCCTTGTCCGGCAGACCCTGGTCGTCGACCGGCATGTACTCGAGTTCGAAGCCGAGATCGCCCGAGGCGTTCGCCTGCTCGATGGCCAGCTTGATGCCGTTCTCCATGTTCTGGCCGAGCTGGACGTTGTCGCCGGAGAGAGGGCCCTGGAAAGCGATCTTGTAGGTGTCGCCCCCGCTCCCGCTGTCCCCGCCGCACCCCGTGAGCGCGAGCGCGCCAACGGCCATGGGAATGGCCAGCTTGACGATGGTCTTGTTGAGCACGTGGAACCCCCTGGAGCCCGCTCAGATCACGACGATCGCCGTACCTCCGGCGACGCGATCCGCACGTACACATGTGCGGCGTGGCCCGGAATCTATTGCCCAGGAAGCCGACCAAACAGGTGAGAGGAACAGATGTGATCGCCCTGTGACCTGTGCCATGCGCCGGAAACAGAACACTCCTTACCGGAGACCGGACAGAAACGGAGAGATCATCAAAGGCCGGACCACTTGAAACGCCGACGATCTCGGCACACGACCCGCTCGAAGCGGCACACGGGCCGGGCGGCGTCCCTTTCCTCCGGGTTTCTCCGCCTTCCCCGGCCCCTCCCCGGCCCTTCTCGGGCCCCTCTCCGGCTCTTCCCGCTCACCGGCCCACGCCCGACCACCGCCGGAACAGCCCCCCGACCCACCCCTCCGCGACCGATCCGCCCCCTCGCGTCACACCACGGACGACGCCCTCACGACGGCCGCCGGCCCACGACACCCCCTCGCGGGCGAACCCCGTGGCCGCCGCGCCGGCGGCCACGGCACGGGGCCGACGTCACCGCTGCCGCTTCTTCTCCTCGGCGTCCTGGATCACGGCCTCCGCCACCTGCCGCATCGACAGCCGGCGGTCCATCGAGGTCTTCTGGATCCACCGGAACGCGGCCGGCTCGGTCAGCCCGTACTCCGTCTGCAACAGGCCCTTCGCCCGGTCCACCAGCTTCCGCGTCTCCAGCCGCTGCGTGAGGTCGGCGACCTCCTCCGACAACACCTTCATCTCGTTGAACCGCGACACCGCCATCTCGATGGCCGGCACCACGTCGCTCTTGCTGAACGGCTTCACCAGGTACGCCATCGCCCCCGCGTCGCGCGCCCGCTCCACCAGCTCGCGCTGCGAGAACGCGGTCAGCATCAGCACCGGGGCGATGGACTCCTCCGCGATCTTCTCGGCCGCCGAGATCCCGTCCAGCACGGGCATCTTCACGTCCAGGATCACCAGGTCGGGGCGGTGTTCCCGGGCCAGCTCCACGGCGGTCTGCCCGTCCCCCGCCTCCCCGACGACGGTGTAGCCCTCCTCCTCCAGCATCTCCTTGAGGTCCAGCCGGATCAGCGCCTCGTCCTCGGCGATGACGACCCTCGTCGTCTCCGGCGGGACGTGCGCCCGCTCGCCGGCGCCGCCGTCGCCGTTGTCGCTGCTGATGGGCTCGGGGATGTCCGCGGTGCTCACTGGGCTCCTCGTCTTCCGGCCAAGATGGGACTTCCGAGACTACCCAGCTGATGGCACGGCCGTTTACCCGGTACACTCACGGGGCGACGGTCTGGCCGGGTTGGCGGAACTGGCATACGCGGATGTCTCAAACACATCTGTCCGAGAGGACTTGCGGGTTCGAATCCCGCACCCGGCACTCGTATCGCACCGTAGGCGGATTCTCACGTTCTCGTGAATCCTCGCCGTTTCGCTTCGTGAACAGGGACGACCACACACAGTAGTGCCATGGAGTTCCACGGCACCGAGGTTCGCGAGAAAGCCCTGACCCTCCTCCGAGCAGGCATGAGAAACGCCGAGGTGGCCCGTCGGCTGAACGTCCCCAAGGGAACCGTCGGCTACTGGCTGCACACGGAGCGCGCCCGACGGGGAGCCCTCCCCGGACGTCCGACCCCCTCCTGCCCCCGTTGCGACGGCAGGGAACTCGACGAGAGAGCGTACGCGTACCTCCTCGGCCTCTATCTCGGAGACGGCCACATCGTCCGGTATTCGGGACACCGGGTGCCGAATCTGATGATCACCTGCTCGGACGACTGGCCGGAGCTGATCGACGCCTGCGAGAAGGCGATGCGAGCGGTTTTCCCCGGGAACTCCGTGTGCCGCGTCCGCAAGACCGGCTGCCGCAACGTGAAGGTCTACTCCCGGCATCTGGAATGCCTGTTTCCCCAGCACGGGCCGGGAAGGAAACACGAGCGGCGCATCACGCTCGAATCCTGGCAGCGGCGGATCGTCGAGAAACACCCCTGGGAACTGATTCGAGGGCTCGTCCACTCCGACGGCTGTCGTGTCGCCAATTGGACGGTCCGGCTCGTCGGAGGCGAACGGAAGCGTTACGTGTATCCGCGGTATTTGTTCGCCAACAAGTCCCGGGACATCCTGCGCCTGTACACCGAAGCCCTCGACAGAGTCGGCGTCGAGTGGCGAACGGCGCGTCGCCGCACGGGAGTGTGCGACGTCTCCGTGGCCCGCCGGGCGTCCGTGGCGCTGATGGACGCGCACATCGGCCCGAAGCGCTGAGCCGCGCCGCGCGAGTTCGAGGGGAGTCCCGGTCGCCGTTGGCGCGAGACGGCGACCGGGACTCCCTGTCCCTGGGGTGGGGTCACCGGAGGGCGGGTCCCTCTCCGATGTGGTGGACGCGGACCATGTTGGTGGTGCCGGGGACCCCGGGCGGGGAGCCGGCGGTGATGATCACCTTGTCCCCCTCCTGGCAGCGTCCGATCTTCAGGAGCTGCTCGTCGACCTGCCGGACCATCTCGTCGGTGCTCTGCACGGTGGGCCCGAGGAAGGTCTCCACGCCCCAGGTGAGGGTGAGTTGGGCGCGGGTGGAGGGGTCCGGGGTGAAGGCGAGGACGGGGATGGGCGAGCGGTAGCGGGACAGGCGGCGGACGGTGTCCCCGGACTGGGTGAAGGCGACGAGGAACTTCGCGCCGAGGAAGTCGCCCATCTCGGCCGCGGCGCGGGCCACGGCGCCGCCCTGGGTGCGGGGTTTTCCGCTCTCGGTGAGCGGGGGGAGGCCCTTGGCGAGCATGTCCTCCTCGGCGGCGACGACGATCTTCCCCATGGTCTTGACCGTCTCGACGGGGTGTTTGCCGACGCTGGTCTCGCCGGAGAGCATCACGGCGTCGGTCCCGTCCATGACGGCGTTGGCCACGTCGGAGACCTCGGCGCGGGTGGGCCGGGAGGAGTCGATCATCGAGTCGAGCATCTGGGTGGCGACGATGACCGGTTTGGCGTTGCGCCGGGCGAGCGCGATGGCGCGTTTCTGCACCATCGGGACGGTTTCCAGGGGCATTTCGACGCCGAGGTCGCCGCGGGCGACCATGAGGCCGTCGAAGGCGGCGACGATGTCGTGGAGGTTCTCCACCGCCTGGGGTTTCTCGATCTTGGCTATGACGGGGAGGTGGCGGCCCTCCTCCTTCATGACGCGGTGGACGTCGGCGATGTCGCGTCCGCTGCGGACGAAGGAGAGGGCGATGACGTCCACGCCCGTGCGCAGCGCCCAGCGCAGGTCCTCGACGTCCTTCTCGGAGAGGGCGGGCACGGAGACGGCGACGCCGGGGAGGTTGAGGCCCTTGTGGTCGGAGACCACGCCGCCTTCGGTGACCTTGGTGCGGACGCGGGGGCCGTCGACGGCGGTGACCTCCAGGGCGACGCGGCCGTCGTCGACGAGGATGGTCTCTCCGGGGGAGACGTCGTCGGCGAGTCCTTCGTAGGTGGTGCCGCACTGTTCGCGGTCGCCCTCGACGTCCTCGGTGGTGATGGTGAACTCGTCACCGCGTTCAAGGAGTACGGGGCCTTCGCGGAATCGTCCGAGCCGGATCTTCGGGCCTTGAAGGTCGGCGAGGACGCCGACGCTGCGGCCGGCCGCTTCGGCCGCCCGGCGCACGCGGTGGTAGCGCTCCTCGTGCTCGGCGTGGCCGCCGTGGCTGAGGTTGAGTCGGGCGACGTCCATTCCGGCTTCCACGAGCATCTTGATCTGCTCGTACGACTCGGTGGCGGGTCCGAGTGTGCAGACGATTTTCGCGCGGCGCATGGTGTCGAGCCTAGGGCGTACCGGCGGGTAGGGAACTGTGGGAACTCCACTGTTCAACGCCCGTTATCCATAAGGCCGTTCACAACTTTGAAATGGGCGGGGGAGCGCTCTGATGAGCATTTCCGGTTCTCCCGGCGGCATATTCCACCGGTGAAATGCGGAGCGGTCGGACCGCCGCGCGGAGACGCGGGGCCGCGGCCTCCCAAGCGGGCCGCGAGGAACGCTTGTTGACAGACGAGGCTTCCGGGACGGACTCTACGCGCGTTGCCGTACGCGGTTCGGGCCGCCCCGCACGCGTCGCCCCACGATCCGAGGAGAACGTCAGATGCCGCTCGACCGCAGAAGATTCCTGGGCCGGACCGCCGCGACCGGGGCGGGACTCGCCCTGGCGGGTGCCGCGGCCGCGCCCGCCGAGGCCCACGGGGACGACCGGGACGGGAGGAGGTCGACCAAGCGGTACTCCTTCACCGTGCTGGGGACGACGGACCTGCACGGCAACGTCTTCAACTGGGACTACTTCACCGACGCCGAGTACGACGACAAGAGCCACAACGACATCGGGCTCGCCAAGATATCGACGCTGGTGAAGCGCATACGCCGGGAGAAGGGCCGCGACAACACCCTCCTGATCGACGCGGGCGACACCATTCAGGGCACCCAACTGTCGTACTACTACGCCAAGATCGACCCGATCACCGGTGAGAACGGTCCGGTGCATCCGATGGCACGGGCGATGAACGCGATCGGCTACGACGCGGCGGCCCTGGGCAATCACGAGTTCAACTACGGGATTCCGCTGCTGCGGAAGTTCGAGGAGCAGTGCGACTTCCCGCTGCTGGCGGCGAACGCCCTGGACGCCGCGTCCGGCCGCCCGGCCTTCCCGCCGTACTGGATGGGCCGGCTGCGCACCCCGCGCGGCCGGGACGTGCGGGTGGCGGTGCTGGGGCTGACCAACCCGGGGATCGCCGTCTGGGACAAGGCGCACGTGCAGGGGAAGATGACGTTCCCCGGCCTGGAGGAGCAGGCGGCGTTCTGGGTGCCCCGGCTGCGGTCGATGGGCGCGGACGTGGTGATCGTCTCGGCGCACTCGGGCACCGGCGGCACGTCCTCCTACGGGGACCAGGTGCCGCACGTGGAGAACGCGGCGGCGCTGGTGGCGGAGAAGGTGCCGGGGATCGACGCGATCCTGGTGGGCCACGCGCACGCCGAGATCGCCGAGCACCGGGTGGTGAACGCGGAGACGGGGCGCGAGGTGGTGCTGTCGGAGCCGCTGAAGTGGGGGCAGCGGCTGAGCGTCTTCGACTTCGACCTGGTGTGGGAGCGGGGCCGCTGGGAGGTGGAGTCGGTCTCGGCGACGGTGCTGAACTCCAACGAGGTCGAGGAGGACCCGGCGATCACGCGGCTGCTGGGGGACGAGCACGCGAAGGTCGTCGCCTATGTCAACCAGGTCGTCGGGACGTCCGTCGAGCCGATGTCGTCGGCCGAGGCGCCCTGTCGGGACACCCCGATCATCGACCTGATCAACTTCGTGCAGGCCGAGACGGTGCGCGAGGCGCTGGCGGGCACGGAGTACGCGGAGCTGCCGGTGCTGTCACAGGCGGCGTGCTTCTCGCGGTCGGCGGTGATCCCGGCGGGCGAGGTGACGATCCGGGACGTGGCGGGGCTGTACACCTTCGAGAACACTCTGGAGGCGCGGCTGATCACGGGCGCGCAGTTGCGGGACTACCTGGAGTTCTCGGCTCGCTACTTCGCGCGGGTGCCGGCGGGGGGCGAGGTGGACCCGGCGACGTTGACGAACGCGGGCGGCATCCCGGACTACAACTACGACGCGGTGCGGGGCGTCTCGTACGACATCGACATCGCGCGGGAGCCGGGGTCGCGGATCACGGGTCTGACGTTCGAGGGGCGCGCGGTGGCGGACGAGGACCGGTTCGTGCTGGCGGTGAACAACTACCGGGCGAACGGGGGCGGGAACTTCCCCCACATCGCGTCGGCCCGGCAGGTGTGGGCGAACTCGGAGGAGATCCGCAACACGATCATCACGTGGGTGCGGGCGACCGGGGAGATCGACCCGGCGCGGTTCGCCTCGGTGGAGTGGCGCCTGGTGCGCGACGGGGTTCCGGTGTTCTGAGGGGTCCGGCCGCGGCGGCCCGGTGCGGCCCGGGCCGCCGCCGGACGTTCCGGGCCGTCGGCCGCCGTACCCCCGGGGCTGCCCGGGGGTACGGCGGACCCGCGTCACCTCGGACTGCCAGGTTCTGACTACCGTTGGTAGTCGGAGGCGGCAGGGGGAAGACGCATGTCGTTCGACGAGGAGTGGGCCGCCCTGGTGGCCAAAGCCTCGAACCAGGAGGGTGCCCGGATGCGGTTGAACAAGGCCGACCCGGGCGGCGGTGGAGGATCGTCCGACCTGTCGGTCGTCCAGGACGAGCTGGGGGCGATCGGTCACGACGCGTACGAGTTGTTCGGCCGTCCGCGGAAGGACGGCGACACCGCCCGCGAGTCCAGCGACACCGCCGCCTCCACCCTGAAGAAGAGCAACTTCACCCTGGGCGAGGAACTCGGCGTCACCGTCGGTATGTGGGAGTCCCAGGTCAAGACGCTGCTGCAGTCCTGCGCGCACATCTCCAACCACCTCGACTACAGCGCGAAGTCCTACGCCAAGCAGGACAAGGAGATCGAGGCGCAGACGAGACACCGAGCAACAGCGGAAGAACCCCGAAGACTTGGAGCGCCGGATCAACCGGCTGATCGCACGGCGGAGGAAATCGACGGCTCGGCGGCCCGGGATCTCCAGCGCGACGTGGGGGTCGCCCTGGCCACGGTCACCGATCCGGACAAGAAGACGCATCTGCCACGGCCCCGGCGCGCTCGGCCACGCGCTGGAGGCCGCGGCCACCGGGCGCGCGTACGACAGCGAGTCGACCAAGCCGGTCGAGCACACGGAGAAGGGCGCGAAGCCCACCGAGCGTCTGGTGGCGTACTTCGGTGACCATCCCGAGTCGATTCGCCGCAACGAGAACATGGGGGACGAGGAACTGGAGGACCTGAAGACGGGTCCGCTCCATGCCCTGCGGGACAGCCTCGGCAACATCACCGCCGATTACATGGGCGACTTCCAGCGGGTGATGTACGGAGACGACGCCTCGTCGGACCACTTTCCGGTCAAGGGGGTGCCGGCGGTCTTCGAGGACTCCGGCCAGGTGCAGCGGTTCCTCGTCGAGGTGGGCCAGGACCCGGACGCGTACGCCTCCATCACCAGTGCCCAGCAGGCGTACACGTCGATGATGGTGCACGAAGTCGTGAACGGAGAGAGTCGGTCGACAGTGGCCCTGGAGCAGAGGATCAGCAACGCGGTCGCTCCCGGTGCCGTGATCGCGGGCATCATGAGCGAGGCCCGGGCGGACGCCACCATCGATGCGATCGATGAAATCGTCGGACGGGCGCTCCTCAACCACTCCGGAACCAATTCCGATACCGCCTTGGACATCAGGGAAGCGGCAACTACCCAGGCAGGCAACAGCTATGGCGAGGGATCCATGCGGGAAGCCTCCGGAGACGCATCGTGAGGGCAGGGGACATCGGGTCGAGAAGCTCACTCCTCTCGTTGACGGCCGTTCTGCTCCTGTCGCTGACCAGTTGCGGGGAGAGCGGGAATGAGAAGAGGGAGTACTCCATACCGGAGTCTTTGTGCGGCGTGAATGTCGGTACGGATCTGCTCGCACCTTTCATGCCTCCGGGGAAGCGGATCCACCAGGCGGAGGACGAAACGGCCACCATCATCTGGTCCTGCGAGGTGTCGGTGGACGGGAAGGATGTCTTCCGGATCGGCCGGGAGAGTTGGGAGCCGGGTTGGTCCACACGGCGTTTCGCTCTCAGGCATGCCTATGTGCAACCGGAGCACGAGGCCACGGACAAGTCCTACGTGTACTCGGATAAAGGCGCAGTGGCCACTGTGCGATGCACCGAAAAGGGGGGCGACCGGGATCTTTTCCTCGTGGTCAAGGCGGGCGAGAACACCGCCGGCGAAGAAGCCATGGAAAAGTTCGTCATCGCGTACCGCGAGGAGTTCCTGAAAAGCGATCCGTGCGCCGACGAGCGATGAACGGCCCGAAGGCGCCGGGGCCCCGTCCGTGTCGGACGGGGCCCCGGCGCCTTCGGTGGGTCAGTGCGCCTTCCGCACCCGCAGGGCGCGGGCGAGGTCGTCGAGTTCGTCGGCGAGTGGGCGGCGCAGGGCGGGGACGAGGGTGGGGTCCGCCAGGCAGCGCTCCCCCAGGGCCAGGGTGGCGGGGTCGGTGAAGGGACGGGGGAAGCCGTACCGGGCGAGGTTCTCGGCCATGGCCGCGCCGCGGCGGGCGGCGAGGGCGGGAGCCTGTTCGAAGTAGCGGGGGACGTAGTCCTTCAGCAGATCGTGGTGTTCGGGGTGCCAGAAGCCCTGGAAGGTGGCTTTGAACAGGTAGTTGGAGAGGGTGTCGGACTCGTCGAACAGGGCCTGCCAGGCGGCGGCCTTGGCGTCGGGGTCCGGGAGGGCGGCGCGGCAGCGGGCGGCGCCCTCGGTGCCGGCGGCGCTGGGGTCGGCTTCGAGGGCGGCGTCGATGTCGGCGGGTCCGACGGCGCCGAGGACGGCGAGGCGGTGGAGCAGCCGCCAGCGCAGTTCGTGGTCGAGGGGGCGGCCGCCGGGGAGGGTGCCGGTGGTCCACCAGCGGTGGAGGTCGTCGGGGGTCGTGGCGCTGTCGACGAGGGTGCGTACGGCGGTCAGGTGCACTCCGCCGCCCCCTCCGTCGGCCGGTGTGTTCTCCAGCAGGGCGTGGGCGAGGTCGGTGAGCGTCTCCAGCGCGGCGGTGCGTCGCCGTGGTGGCAGGTAGTGGTCGGCGAGTTGGTGGCGGGCGAAGTCCAGGACGCCGGCGACGACGGCGTTGTCGGTTTCCCGGGGGAGGTGGGCGCGGGCGGTGTCCAGGTAGTCGCCGGGCGGCAGTTCGCCGTCGCGGACCATGTCGCGGGCGGCGTTCCAGACGGTGGCGCGGGTCAGCGGGTCGGGCAGGCCGGACAGGTGGTGCCGTACGGTCCGCCAGGAATCCTCGTCGAGGCGGACCTTGGCGTAGGTCAGGTCGCGGTCGTTGAGGAGGACGAGGTCGGGGCGGGGGCCGTCGACGGGGTGGGTGTGCCGGTCGGCGTCGGCGGCCAGGTCGATCTCCAGGGGTTCGCGCGGCACCAGGGTTCCGCTTCCGTCGCCGGCCAGGTCGTACAGGCCGACGGCGATGCGGTGGGGGCGGTTGCCGGTGTGGGCGATCTCCAGGCGCGGGGGCCGGCCGGTGGTGTCCTCGGCGAGGGTGGGGGCGAGGGTGTCGACGCCGCTGGTGCGCAGCCAGCGGTCGGCCCAGGCGCGGACGTCGCGGCCGGAGGCGCGGGTCAGGGAGTCGACGAGGTCGGCGAGGTCGGCGTTGCCGAAGCGGTGGCGGGTGAAGTGGTCGTTGACGCCGGCGAGGAAGGTTTTCTCGCCGAGCCAGGCGACGAGTTGGCGCAGGGCGCCGGCGCCCTTGGCGTAGGAGATGCCGTCGAAGTTGAGGAGGGCGGAGGCGGTGTCGGGCACCGCGTCGGGTTCGGGGGCGACGGGGTGGGTGGAGGGGCGCTGGTCGGCGTCGTAGCCCCAGGCCTTGCGGCGGATCGCGAAGTCGGTCCAGGTGTCGGTGAAGCCGGTGGCCTCGGCGAGGATCTGGTAGCCCATGTACTCGGCGAAGGACTCGTTGAGCCAGATGTCGTCCCACCAGCGGAGGGTGACCAGGTCGCCGAACCACATGTGGGCCATCTCGTGGGCGATGGTCACGCCTCGGGTCTGCCGCTGGGTGTCGGTGACGGCGGAGCGGAACACGTACTCGTCGCGGAGGGTGACCAGTCCGGGGTTCTCCATGGCGCCGGCGTTGAACTCGGGGACGAACGCCTGGTCGTAGGAGTCGAAGGGGTAGGGCTCGTCGAAGATCTCGTGGTAGCGGTCGAAGCAGCGGCGGGTGATGTCGAGGAGTTCGTCCGCGTCGGCGTCGAGGTGGGAGGCGAGGGACTGCCGTACGTGCAGGCCGAAGGGGATGCCGGCGTGTTCGGTGCGCACCGAGTGCCAGGGGCCGGCGGCCACGGCGACGAAGTAGGTGCTCAGGGGCGGGGTGGTGGCGCACTCCCAGCGGCCGGGTTCGCCCTCGACGCGGCGGGCGACGCCGTTGCCGAGGACGGTCCACTCCTCGGGCGCGGTGACGGTGACGGCGAAGGGGGCTTTGAGGTCGGGCTGGTCGAAGGCCGCGAAGACGAGGGGGGCCTCGTTCTGGAAGCACATGGTGTAGAGGTAGGTGCGGCCGTCGGCGGGGTCGGTGAAGCGGTGCATGCCCTCGCCGGTGCGGCTGTAGGGCATGTCGGCCTCGACGCGCAGTTCGTGGTCGCCCGCCTCCAGGCCGGTCAGGGGCAGGCGTCCGTCGGCGAGGGTGCCCGGGTCGAGGTCGTGCCCGTCGAGGACGGCCCGGTGGAGGGTGTGGGGCCGTACCTCGACGAAGGTGTCGCCGGCTTCGCGGGTGGTGAAGCGGACGGTGGTGGTGGAGCCGAAGACCTCCTCGCCGCGGGTGAGGTCGAGGTCGACGGCGTACTGCTGGACGTCGAGGAGACGGGCGCGGTGGCGGGCCTCGTCGCGGGTCAGTGCGGGCATGGCGTTCATGCTGCCGTACGCGCCCGGTGGCGCGCACGGGAGTTGTGGGCGGTCGCCTCCGCCCGGCTCGGGGTTCGGGGCGCGGGGCTACTCCCCTCGTCTCTCGTCGCCCGTCTGGGTGTCCTCCGCGATCCGTTCGTGGTGGCGGATGACCTCGGCGATGATGAAGTTGAGCAGTTTCTCGGCGAACGCGGGGTCGAGTTTGGCGCTCTCGGCGAGGCCGCGCAGGCGGGCGATCTGGCGGGCCTCGCGGGCGGGGTCGGCGGGGGGCAGGTTGTGCTCGGCCTTGAGGCGGCCGACCTGCTGGGTGCACTTGAAGCGTTCGGCGAGCATGTGCACCACGGCCGCGTCGATGTTGTCGATGCTGTCGCGCAGCCGGGTGAGCTCGGCGTACACCGCCGGGTCGATCTCACTGTCGGTCATGGTCACCGACTCTATGCGCTTCCGCGTGCGCGCTCGGCCACGGGGTGCCGCCGCCGTACAGTGGGCATCAGGCGGCCCGACGACCCACGGGAGGCGGTGGGCGCATGGCGGTGCGCGGTGGTGGTCACGGGGGTGTGCGCAGTCCCGTCGAGCACGGTTTCCCGCACCTTCCGACGGTGCGGGCGTCGATCACGGCGCTGTACCGGAGGTTGTCGTACGAGACCGTCCGCACCTTCGACACCAGTGTCGCCGCGGGCGACGTGGCGTTCGCGGACGCCGACGAGCTGTACGCGGGCGCGCAGCGGGTGGCGCGGGTGCTGGTGCGGCACCTGCGGTTGCCGGAGGCGCGGCTGGTGGTGAGCTTCCGCGACATGGAGCACGCGGCGAACGTGGAGCCGGCGGCGGGGCCGGAGTACTTCGTGGAGCTGAACTCGCGTTTCAAGAGCCACCGCCGTGACATCGGGGCGGCGCTGGCGCACGAGGTGATGCACGTGTACCTGCACCGTCTGGGGCTGTCCTTTCCCGGGTTGCGGGACAACGAGATCCTCACCGACACGGCGACGGCGTACCTGGGGGCGGGGTGGCTGCTGCTGGACGCCTTCCGGGAGGACGACCTGACCTCGCAGAAGCTGGGCTACCTGACGCCGGAGGAGTTCGGTTACGTGCTGGCCAAGCGGGCGGAGCTGTTCGGGGAGGACCCGGCGCTGTGGTTCACCAGTCCGCAGGCGTACGAGGCGTACGCGCGGGGGCGGGAGGTGGCGCTTCGGGACGCGCGGCGGCCGCCGCTGACGGCCTGCGGGTGGGCGGGGCGGCACCGGTACGCCCGGGACCGGCGGTACGCGCGGACGCATCCGGAGGAGACGCCGTTCCCTCCCCGGGACGCCGAGGGCGGCTACGTCTTCGACTCGTGCTCGCCGCTGCGGGTGTCGTTCCCCTGCCCGACGTGCCTGCAGCGCATCCGGGTGCCGGTGCGCGGGCGGGTGCGGGCGCGGTGCGGGCTGTGCCGCACCGTCCTGGAGTGCGACACCTGAGGCGGGGCGGGCGGCGGGGACGCGGTGGCGGTCCGTGCCCCGGCTCCTAGGATCGGACCATGAGCCCTTCCATCGCCCGCAACACCCGTGTCGGACTCGACGAACTGCTGGACTTCGTGCGCCCTCGCCACCGGGCGATCCTGCTCACCCGCCGCGCCGACGGCTCCCCTCAGGGGTCGCCGGTGTCGTGCGGGGTGGACGGCGAGGGGCGGATCGTGATCTCGACGTACCCGGAGCGGGCGAAGACCCGCAACGCCCGCCGTGATCCGGCCGTCAGCGTGATCGTGCTGTCGGACGACTGGAACGGACCGTGGGTGCAGGTCGACGGCACCGCGGAGGTTCTGGACGTGCCCGAGGCGGTGGAGCCGCTGGTGGAGTACTTCCGGGTCATCGCGGGCGAGCACCCGGACTGGGACGAGTACCGGGAGGCGATGGTGCGGCAGGGGAAGTCGCTGCTGCGGATCACGCCGGAGCGCTGGGGTCCGGTGGCCACGGGCGGTTTCCCGGCGCGGTTGGCGCAGGACGGCTGACCGGGTGCCCGAGGGGCCGGGGCCGGGCGTGCCGCGGCGCCGACACCCGGTCGGGGAGGGGGTCGGCGCCGCGGGTAGCCCCGCCGGGTGCCGCGGGCCGTGCCGCGCGGCACCCGGCGGGTGATCGGGGGCCGTCAGACCGTCAGCGCGCGGTCCGTCGGCCTGATGGGGGCGGGCAGGGAGCTGGCGCCGGTCAGGTAGCGGTCCACGGCGCGGGCCGCGGAACGTCCCTCGGCGATGGCCCACACGATCAGCGACTGGCCGCGGCCGGCGTCTCCGGCGACGAACACGCCGGGGACGTTGGTCTGGAAGTCCGCGTCGCGGGCCACGTTGCCGCGCGCGTCCAGTTCCAGGCCGAGCTGTTCGACCAGGCCGTTGGTCCTGTCGATGCCGGTGAAGCCCATGGCCAGGGTGACGAGCTGGGCGGGGATCTTGTTCTCGCTGCCGGGCTTCGGCTCGAACCTCCCGTCCTTGAACTCGACCTCGACCAGGTGCAGGAACTGCACGTTGCCGTCCTCGTCGCCCTCGAAGTGGGTGGTGGAGACGGAGTACAGCCGCTCGCCGCCCTCCTCGTGCGCGGAGGTGACCTTGTAGAGCATGGGGAAGGTCGGCCACGGCTGGGTCACCGGGTTCCGCTCCTCGCCGGGGCGGGGCATGATCTCCAGCTGGGTGACGGAGAGGGCGCCCTGGCGGTGGGCGGTTCCGACGCAGTCGGCGCCGGTGTCGCCGCCGCCGATGACGACGACGTGCTTGCCCTCGGCCGAGATCGGGGAGGTGACGTAGTCGCCCTCCTGGACCTTGTTGGCCAGCGGCAGGTACTCCATCGCCTGGTGGATGCCCTTGAGTTCACGGCCGGGCACGGGCAGGTCGCGGGGGGTGGTGGAGCCGGCGGCGATGACGACCGCGTCGTAGCGCTTGCGCAGGTCGGCGGCGTCGAGGTCACGGCCGATCTCCACGCCGGTGCGGAACTTGGTGCCCTCCGCGCGCATCTGCTCGACGCGGCGGTTGATGTGCCGCTTCTCCATCTTGAACTCGGGGATGCCGTAGCGCAGCAGTCCGCCGATGCGGTCGGCGCGCTCGTAGACGGCGACCGTGTGGCCGGCGCGGGTGAGCTGCTGGGCGGCGGCCAGGCCGGCGGGGCCGGAGCCGATGACGGCGACGGTCTTGCCCGACAGCCGCTCGGGCGGCTGCGGGGTGACGCCGCCGGCCTCCCAGGCCTTGTCGATGATGGTGACCTCGACGTTCTTGATGGTCACCGGCGGTTGGCTGATGCCCAGCACGCAGGCGGACTCGCACGGCGCCGGGCACAGCCGCCCGGTGAACTCCGGGAAGTTGTTGGTGGCGTGGAGGCGCTCGCCGGCGGCCTGCCAGTCGCCGCGCCAGGCGTAGTCGTTCCACTCGGGGATGAGGTTCCCCAGCGGGCAGCCGTTGTGGCAGAACGGGATGCCGCAGTCCATGCACCGGCCGGCCTGCTTGCCGATGATCGGCAGCAGGGAGCCGGGGACGTACACCTCGTTCCAGTCCTTGACCCGCTCCTCCACGGGGCGGGTCCGGGCGACCTCGCGATCGGTGGTCAGGAAGCCCTTGGGGTCAGCCATTGGTCGCCGCCTCCATCATCTTCTCGTGGGTCTCGGACTCCGACAGTCCGGCTCGCTCGGCGGCGTCCTTGGCGGCGAGCACTGCCTTGTACGTGGTCGGCATGATCTTGCTGAAGCGTTCGACGGCGCTGTCCCAGTCGGCGAGCAGCGCCTCGGCGACGGTGGAGCCGGTCTCCTCCCGGTGGCGGCGCACGACGTCGTGCAGCCACTGCCGGTCCGTCTCGTCGAGGGGTTCGACGGCGCCGGCGACGTCGGGGTTGACGTTGTCGGCGTCCAGGTCGACGACGTACGCGGTGCCGCCGGACATGCCGGCGCCGAAGTTGCGTCCCGTGGGGCCCAGGACGACGGCCGCGCCGCCGGTCATGTACTCGCAGCCGTGGTCGCCCACGCCCTCGGAGACGACCAGTGCGCCGGAGTTGCGGACGCAGAAGCGTTCGCCGACGCTGCCGCGCAGGAACATCTCGCCGCCGGTGGCGCCGTAGGCGAGGGTGTTGCCGGCGATGGTGGAGTACTCGGCCAGGTGGGAGGCGTTCCGGTCGGGGCGGACGATGATGCGTCCGCCCGACAGGCCCTTGCCGACGTAGTCGTTGGCGTCGCCTTCCAGGCGGAGGGTGACGCCGCGCGGCAGGAAGGCGCCGAAGGACTGGCCGGCGGAGCCGGTGAAGGTGATGTCGATGGTGTCGTCGGGCAGGCCCGCGCCGCCGAACTTCCTCGTCACCTCGTGGCCCAGCATGGTGCCCACCGTGCGGTTGACGTTGCGGATGGGCACCTGGGCGCGCACCGGCTGGGCGGCCTCGGCGGTGTCGGCCGACAGGGCGTCGGCGGCGAGCTTGATCAGCTGGTTGTCCAGGGCCTTCTCCAGGCCGTGGTCCTGGGCGACGACCCGGTGGCGCGCGGCGCCCTCGGGGAGGTCGGGCACGTGGAGCAGCGGGGCCAGGTCCAGGCCCTGGGCCTTCCAGTGGTCCACCGCGCGGCCGACGTCGAGGACCTCGGCGTGGCCGATGGCCTCGTCCAGGGAGCGGAAGCCCAGTTCGGCGAGGAGTTCGCGGACCTCCTCGGCGATGAACTCGAAGAAGTTCACCACGAACTCGGGCTTGCCGGTGAAGCGCTCGCGCAGCACCGGGTTCTGGGTGGCGATGCCGACCGGGCAGGTGTCCAGGTGGCACACGCGCATCATCACGCAGCCGGAGACGACCAGCGGGGCGGTGGCGAAGCCGTACTCCTCGGCGCCGAGGAGGGCGGCGATCACCACGTCGCGGCCGGTCTTGAGCTGGCCGTCGGTCTGGACGACGATGCGGTCGCGCAGGCCGTTGAGGAGCAGCGTCTGCTGGGTCTCGGCCAGGCCCAGCTCCCAGGGGCCGCCCGCGTGCTTGAGCGAGGTGAGCGGGGAGGCTCCGGTGCCGCCGTCGTGGCCGGAGATCAGCACGACGTCCGCGTGGGCCTTGGACACGCCCGCCGCGACCGTGCCGACGCCGACCTCGGAGACCAGCTTCACGTGGATGCGGGCGGCGGGGTTGGCGTTCTTCAGGTCGTGGATGAGCTGGGCGAGGTCCTCGATGGAGTAGATGTCGTGGTGGGGCGGCGGGGAGATGAGCCCGACGCCGGGGGTGGAGTGCCGGGTCTTGGCCACCCACGGGTAGACCTTGGGGCCGGGGAGCTGACCGCCCTCGCCGGGCTTGGCGCCCTGGGCCATCTTGATCTGGATGTCGTCGGCGTTGACCAGGTACTCGCTGGTGACGCCGAAGCGGCCGGAGGCGACCTGCTTGATCGACGAGCGGCGGGCCGGGTCGTACAGCCGCTCGGGGTCCTCGCCGCCCTCGCCGGTGTTGGACTTGGCGCCCAGCCGGTTCATGGCGATGGCGAGGGTCTCGTGCGCCTCCTGGGAGATGGAGCCGTAGGACATGGCTCCGGTGGAGAACCGCTTGACGATCTCCGAGACGGGCTCGACCTCCTCGACCGGGATCGAGGGCCGGTCGGACTTGAAGGAGAACAGCCCGCGCAGGGTCATCAGGCGCTCGGACTGCTCGTCCACGCGCTGGGTGTACTGCTTGAAGATGTCGTAGCGGCGGTTGCGGGTGGCGTGCTGGAGGCGGAAGACCGTCTCCGGGTCGAACAGGTGCGGTTCGCCCTCGCGGCGCCACTGGTACTCGCCGCCGATCTCCAGCCTGCGGTGGGCCGGGGCGATGCCCGAGGGCGGGTAGGCCTTGGCGTGGCGGGCGGCGACCTCGGCGGCGATGACGTCCAGCCCCGCGCCGCCGATCTTGGTGGCGGTGCCGTGGAAGTAGGTGTCGACGAACTCCTCGTCCAGGCCGATGGCCTCGAAGACCTGGGCGCCGCGGTAGGAGGCGACGGTGGAGATGCCCATCTTGGACATCACCTTCAGCACGCCCTTGCCGAGCGCCTTGATCAGGTTCCGGATGGCGGTCTCGGGGTCCGTGTCGGCGGGCAGGAAGGTGCCCGCGCGGACCAGGTCCTCGACCGACTCCATGGCCAGGTAGGGGTTGACGGCCGCGGCGCCGTAGCCGATGAGCAGGGCGACGTGGTGGACCTCGCGGACGTCGCCGGCCTCGACCAGCAGGCCCACCTGGGTGCGCTGCTTGGTGCGGATGAGGTGGTGGTGCACCGCGGAGGTGAGCAGCAGCGACGGGATGGGAGCGTGCTCGGCGTCGGAGTGGCGGTCGGACAGGACGATCAGCCGGGCGCCGTCGGCGATGGCGGCGTCGGCCTCGGCGCAGATCTCGTCGATCCGGTCGGCCAGGGCCTTTCCGCCTCCGCTCACGCGGTAGAGGCCGGAGAGGGTGACGGCCTTCATGCCGGGCATGTCGCCGTCGGCGTTGATGTGGACGAGCTTGGCCAGTTCGTCGTTGTCGATCACCGGGAAGGGCAGGGTGACGCTGCGGCAGGAGGCCGCGGTGGGCTCCAGCAGGTTGCCCTGGGGGCCGAGCGAGGAGATCAGCGAGGTGACGAGTTCCTCGCGGATGGCGTCCAGCGGCGGGTTGGTGACCTGCGCGAAGAGCTGGGTGAAGTAGTCGAAGATCAGCCGCGGGCGCGTCGAGAGCGCGGCGATGGGCGAGTCGGTGCCCATCGAGCCGATCGGCTCGGCGCCGGTGCGGGCCATCGGGGCGAGGAGGACGCGCAGCTCCTCCTCGGTGTAGCCGAAGGTCTGCTGGCGGCGGGTGACCGAGGCGTGGGTGTGGACGACGTGCTCGCGCTCGGGGAGGTCGCCGAGCTCGATGATCCCGGCCTCCAGCCACTCCTGGTAGGGGTGCTCGGAGGCGAGCCTGTCCTTGATCTCGTCGTCCTCGATGATGCGGTGCTCGGCGGTGTCCACCAGGAACATGCGGCCGGGCTGGAGGCGGCCCTTGCGGACGACCTTGTCCTGGTCGATGTCGAGGACGCCGACCTCGGAGGAGAGGACGACCAGTCCGTCGTCGGTGACCCAGTAGCGTCCCGGGCGCAGGCCGTTGCGGTCCAGGACGGCGCCGACCTGGGTGCCGTCGGTGAAGGTGACGCAGGCGGGGCCGTCCCAGGGCTCCATCATCGTGGAGTGGTACTGGTAGAAGGCGCGGCGGGCCGGGTCCATGGAGGGGTGGTTCTCCCACGCCTCGGGGACCATCATCAGCACCGCGTGCGGCAGCGAGCGGCCGCCGAGGTGGAGCAGTTCCAGCACCTCGTCGAAGGAGGCCGAGTCGGAGGCGTCCGGGGTGCAGATGGGGAAGATCCGCTCCAGGTCCTTGTCGCCGAACAGGTCGGAGACCAGCTGGGACTCCCGGGCCCGCATCCAGTTGCGGTTGCCCTTGACGGTGTTGATCTCGCCGTTGTGCGCGACGAAGCGGTAGGGGTGGGCCAGCGGCCAGCTCGGGAAGGTGTTGGTCGAGAACCGCGAGTGCACCAGCGCGATGGCGGAGGCGAAGCGGCGGTCCGACAGGTCGGGGAAGAAGGGCTCGAGCTGCCCGGTGGTGAGCATGCCCTTGTAGACGATGGTCCGCGCGGAGAGCGAGGGGAAGTAGACGCCGGTCTCCCGCTCGACGCGCTTGCGCAGCACGAACGCCTTGCGGTCCAGGGCGAGGCCGGTGTCGGCGCCCTCCGTGGAGACGAAGACCTGGCGGAAGGCGGGCATGGTGGAGCGGGCGGTCGCGCCGAGCAGGTCGGGGGCGACCGGGACCTCGCGCCAGCCCAGGACGGTCAGGCTCTCCTCGGCGGCGATCTTCTCGACGCGCGAGACGGCGTCGGCCGCCTCCGCCTCGTCCACCGGGAGGAAGGCCGTGCCCACGGCGTACGCGCCCGCGTCGGGGAGGTCGAAGTCGGTGGCCTCGCGGAAGAAGGCGTCCGGGATCTGGACCAGGATGCCCGCGCCGTCGCCGGAGTCCGGCTCGGAGCCGGTGGCGCCGCGGTGCTCCAGGTTGCGCAGGACGGTGAGGGCCTGCTCGACCAGGCGGTGGCTCGCCTCTCCGGTGAGGGTCGCCACGAAGCCGACGCCACAGGCGTCGTGCTCATTGCGCGGGTCGTACATTCCCTGCTTGGCAGGGTGGGCCGTCAGGGGCGCAGCACGCATCGGCTCTCCCGTCGTCGTCGTGGCAAGTGCTCCGTGCCGAGGGACGACGTTGGCCCTCTGCGTACAAATTTTCGTGCAGGTTACATGATGGCCGCTTTTCCGAAGCATGGACATTCGGTCCATCATGTGGACACTCTGGCGGGGGCGGACCCGCCTGTACGGTTTCGAGACCGGTGTGGGGGTCGGGGTGGCGCCGGCGACACTGCCAGAAGCGCTCCGGTCTCATGCCCTGCGGTGACACGATTGAAACCGCCGGGTAACACGGATACCACCCGTTCGGGAGTGAAACGGGTCACATCCGGACCCCTCCGAGCCGTGGGTCACCCCACGGCCACTCCGAACAGGGTACCGAGCCCGTAGGTGACGGCGGCCGCCGCGCCGCCCAGGAGGAGCTGCCGCAGCCCGCTGTACCACCACGGCCGCGCGGTCACCTTCGACACCACCGCGCCGCACAGGAACAGCCCCAGCAGGGCGACCACCACGGCGGGCCACAGCGCGGAGGCCCCCAGGAGGTAGGGCAGGACGGGCAGCAGGGCGCCCACGGCGAAGGAGCCGAAGGAGGAGACGGCGGCGATCATCGGCGACGGCAGCTCGCCCGGGTCCACGCCCAACTCCTCGCGGGCGTGGATCTCCAGCGCCTGCTCGGGGTTCTTGGACAGGTGCTCGGCGACCTCCTCCGCCAGCTCGTGCGGCAGGCCCCGACCCCGGTACAGCGCGACGAGTTCGCGGCGCTCGTCCTCGGGGTTGTGCCTCAGCTCGCGCCGCTCGACCTCCAGTTCGGCCACGACCAGATCGCGCTGGGAGGCCACCGAGGTGTACTCGCCGGCGGCCATGGAGAACGCTCCGGAGGCGAGTCCGGCCAGGCCGGTGATGACGATGACGTGCCGCTCCACGTCGCCGCCCGCGACGCCCGTCATCAGGGCGAGGTTGGACACCAGACCGTCCATGGCGCCGAAGACCGCCGGACGCAGCCAGCCTCCGCTGACGTCGCGGTGGGTGTGGTTGGCGGTGTGGGCCGAGTTCGGCGCTCCGGGCCGCAGCGTGATCTCGGTATCGTCTCCGGCCCTGGGCGACATCCGCTCCACCCCTCCCCGTTCGCTTCCTCATTCGCTGTCTCCGGGTTCGGTCGAACCCTCTCGACCGTACGCCCGAAGATCCGCCCGCGCCGGCAAGGAAGGCCGTACTTACCTCTCTGAGCTGCGGTTTTCCTCGGATACGCGGACGGCCCCGGCTCCGCCGGAAGGCGGGCCGGGGCCGTGGCGGGGCGCTCAGCGCTTGGTGGAGGCGGGCTTTCCGTCACCGTTTCCCGAGGACTTCCCGTCCTCGGTGGCGGTCTCCTCCGCGTCCTTCACGGCCTCCGGGTCCTTCGTGCCCTTCGCGGCCTCCGGGTCCGCGGCCTTCGCGCCCTCCGGGTCGGCGCCCTCGGCGTCCTCGGCGTCCTCGGCGTCCGTCACGTCCTCCGGGTCGGCGGCCTTCGCCGCCCGGGGCTCCACCACGTCCTCGCGGCCCGGACGGAGCCTGGCCGAGATCACGATGTAGGCCACCGCGCCCAGGAAGACGACGATCGAGGTCCAGTTGTTCAGGCGCAGGCCCCAGAACTCGTGGGCTTGGTCGATCCGCAGGTACTCGATCCAGAAGCGCCCCACCGTGTACGCGGCGACGTACAGGGCGAACGCCCGGCCGTGCCCCAGGCGGAAGCGGCGGTCCGCCCAGATCACCAGCAGGGCGACGCCCACGCACCACAGCGACTCGTACAGGAAGGTGGGGTGGAAGGTGCCGGTGTCGATGCCGTTGTCGATCTTCACCGCCCACGGCAGGTCCGTGGGACGCCCGTACAGCTCCTGGTTGAACCAGTTGCCCCACCGGCCGATGGCCTGGGCGATCGCGATGCCGGGCGCGATGGCGTCCGCGTACGCGGGCAGCGGGATGCCCCGCCTGCGGCAGCCGATCCAGGCGCCCACCGCGCCGAGCGCGATCGCTCCCCAGATGCCGAGGCCGCCCTCCCAGATCTTGAAGGCGTCGACCCAGTTCCGGCCCTCGCCGAAGTAGAGCTGGTAGTCGGTGACGACGTGGTACAGGCGGCCTCCGACCAGGCCGAACGGCACCGCCCACACGGCGATGTCGGCGACCGTCCCGGGCTGTCCGCCACGGGCGATCCAGCGCTTCCCGCCGAGCCAGACGGCGACGAAGACGCCGACGATGATGCAGAACGCGTAGCCCCGCAGCGGGATCGGTCCGAGGAGGATCTCGCCGGACGATGGGCTGGGGATGAAGGCAAGGGTGTCCATGGCTCCACGAACGCTACCGTGCCGGGCGCGGGCGGCGGCAGCCTGCCCGGCAACGGGTCCGTAACGCACCCGCGTGGCGCGCGCCACCCCGCCCGTACGGCCGGTGTCACCCGGTGTCACGCCTTCCGGGCCGCCGCCTCGACCTTCTCCGTCAGCTTCTCCGGGGTCAGTGGGGCGCTCGGGTCGCCGTAGAGGTCCTCGCCGTCCAGCAGGACGGTGGGCGTGGAGTCGTGGCCCGAGGCGAGGAACGCCTCGTTGGAGCGCTCCACCCACTCCCGGTGTTCGTCCTCGCGCACGCAGCGGGTGAAGTCCGGGCCGCTCAGCCCCTTCACCTGCTTCGCCAGCTCCAGGAGCCGGTCCTTGTCGGCGAAGGCGTCGTCGATCTCCTCCGGCTGGTGGGCGAAGAGGACGTCGTGGTACTCCCGGAACCTCCCCTCGTCGCGCGCGCAGGCGGCGGCGTTGGCGGCGTACGCCGAGCCGTGACCGCCCACGTTGCCGTCGATGATGGTGACGAGGTGGTACTCCACCTTCATCTTCCCGCCGTCCCGGAGGCGGTGGATCGCCTCGCGGAAGCCGTTCTCGAAGTGGCCGCAGCCCGGGCAGCGGAAGTCCTCGTAGACGGTGAGGGTGACCGGGGCCCCGGGGTCGCCGTCGACGATCGGCTCGACCCCGGCCCCGGTCCCGCCGGCGCCCGCCTCGCCGCCGCCCCGGTGGGCCGCCACGGCGCCGACCAGTCCGACGACGCCGAGCACGGCGACG
This sequence comes from Streptomyces macrosporus, assembly GCF_039533145.1. Taxonomy (NCBI): domain Bacteria; kingdom Bacillati; phylum Actinomycetota; class Actinomycetes; order Kitasatosporales; family Streptomycetaceae; genus Streptomyces; species Streptomyces macrosporus. Next base: position 673,683 of record NZ_BAAASZ010000020.1, on the reverse strand, counting down.
GCGGCGATCACCGTCTTCAGCGTCCTGGCGCGCTTCTCGGCCTTCTTCTCCCGCTCCCGCCGCCGCCGCAGCCGCTCGCGCGCGGTGTGCTTTCCCTCAGGGGTGTTCCGGTTCGTCACACCCCGGTCCAACGACGCGGGACCGTCCCGCCGTGCGTTCCTCGCCGCCGTTTCCCCCGAAGGGGTGACCGCTCGTCGCGGATATCAACCGGTCGGCGCACGACGGCCTACCGTTCGGCGCACGCATGCGGCGTTCGCCGCACGCCGGGAACCGCGTCTTCACCCCGAGTGTGACGCCGCTTACGTTCCCCGCATTCCTTGAATCCGCTCCCGTACGTCGTGTCGTATCGCGTCGTGTCGATGAAGGAGGCGGCAGTGTCCGCAGACCGTCCACAACCAACCCTGGACCCCGCCGGGGACGCGGAGGACCGCATGGTGGCCATGCACAGCGATCCGCGCTTCCTGGACCTCAAGCGCAGACTGACCCGGTTCGTCTTCCCGGCGAGCGTCGCCTTCCTCGCCTGGTACCTGCTGTACGTGGTGATGTCGGTCTACGCCCGTGGGGTGATGTCCACCGTCCTCTTCGGTGACGTCAACGTGGCCCTGGTCTTCGGGGTGCTCCAGTTCGTCACCACCTTCGGCATCGCGATCCTGTACTCGCGCTACGCCGACCGCCGGCTCGACCCGGTCGCCGACGACCTGCGCGCCGAACTGACCACTCCGTCCGCCCGCACCGACCTCTGGGGAGGCCGACCGTGAGCAACGTCTCCGGAACGCTCCTGGCCGCGGAGGTCAGCTCCAGCAGCCGCGTCATCACCATGCTGCTGTTCACGGTGATGATCGCCGCGACGCTCGGCATCACCATCTGGGCCAGCCGTCAGACCAAGACCGCCGCCGACTTCCACTCCGGCGGCCGGTCCTTCTCCGGCATCCAGAACGGCTTCGCCATCGGCGGCGACTACATGTCCGCCGCGTCGTTCCTGGGCATCGCGGGCATGATCGCGCTGTTCGGCTACGACGGGTTCCTGTACTCCATCGGCTTCCTCGTCGCCTGGCTGGTGGCGCTGCTGCTGGTGGCCGAACTGCTGCGCAACTCCGGCCGGTTCACCATGGCCGACGTGCTCTCCTACCGGATGCAGCAGCGTCCGGTGCGCACCGCGGCGGCCGTCTCCACCATCGTGGTGTCGATCTTCTACCTGCTGGCCCAGATGGTGGGCGCCGGTGCGCTGATCGCGCTGCTGCTGGGCATCCAGCCGGGCGAGACGTTCCTGGGCATGGACGCGGACACCGCGAAGATCATGGGCATCGTCGTCGTCGGCGTCCTGATGGTCGTCTACGTCAGCTTCGGCGGCATGAAGGGCACCACCTGGGTCCAGATCGTCAAGGCCGTCATGCTGATGGGCGGCGCCGCGCTGCTCACCGTGATGGTGCTGGCCGAGTACGGGTTCAGCTTCGGCGCGCTGATGTCGGACGCCGCCCAGGCCAGCGGCGCCGGGCAGTCGTTCCTGGAGCCCGGCCTGCGGTACGGCGTCGAGGTGCCCGGTGACGCCCTGCAGACGCTCTGGAACAAGCTGGACCTGATCAGCCTCGGCCTCGCCCTGGTGCTGGGCACCGCGGGCCTGCCGCACATCCTGATCCGCTTCTACACCGTTCCGGACTCCAAGGCGGCCCGCAAGTCCGTCAACTGGGGCATCGGTCTGATCGGCTCCTTCTACCTGCTGACCCTGGTCCTCGGCTTCGGCGCGGCGGCCCTGGTGGGCAAGGAGGCCATCACCGCCCAGGACGCGGCGGGCAACACCGCGGCGCCCCAGCTGGCGCAGGTGCTGGGCGAGAACGTCGGCGGCGACACCGTGGGCGCCGTCCTGCTGGCGGTGATCGCCGCGGTGGCCTTCGCGACGATCCTGTCCACGGTGGCCGGTCTGACCATCGCCTCCTCCTCGTCCCTGGCGCACGACTTCTACAACAGCGTGCTGCGCAAGGGCAGGGCGTCGGAGCAGGAGGAGATCCGGGTCGCCCGCTTCTCGGCCTTCGGCATCGGTGCCGTGGCGATCATCCTGGCGATCTTCGCGCAGGGCCTGAACGTGGCGTTCCTGGTCGCGCTGGCCTTCGCCATCGCCGCCTCGGCCAACCTGCCGACCCTGCTGCTCAGCCTGTTCTGGAAGCGCTTCAACACCCAGGGCGCGGTCGCGGGCATCTACGGCGGTCTGATCAGCGCGGTCGGTCTGGTGATCTTCTCGCCGGTGTTCTCGGGCGGTGAGAAGGCGCTCATCCCGAGCATCGACATCGCCTGGTTCCCGCTGTCGAACCCGGGCATCGTCTCCATCCCGATCGGTCTGCTGTGCGCGGTCGTCGGCACGCTGATGTCGGGCGAGAACAACCCCCGGCGCTTCGCGGAGCTCCAGGTGCGGGCGCTGACCGGAGCCGGTGCGGAGGGTGCCTCGCAGCACTGATCGGCGGCCCCGAGGCTCCGGCGGGACCCCCGGTGGCGGGTGCTTCTCACCGGCGTGACCCCCCACGTTCGGCGCCGGACCCGCCATCGGGTTCCAGGGGAGTTCCCCGGCTTGTGGCCGGGGGGCTCCCCTGGACCTTTGGGTGCGTTACGGTCGCCCCGTGGCCAGGAGAGCGTGGATCGGTGCCCGGCGGCGTGGCCGGGCGGGGCGCGGCGGTCCGGCGGGGGCCGACGTGCGCGCCACCGTGGAGGTGCTGCGGGAGGTGCGGCTGATCGGCGCCGATCTCCAGGAGGGGCTGCACGGCGGGCGGTCCGTCGTCGCCGCCCGGCGCGTCCGGCGGCTGCTGGGGGTCGACGCCGTCGTCCTGGCCGATCTGGACGGGCCCGTGGCCCGGCACGGGGCGCTGCCCGCGGACACCGACCTGGACGCGGTGCTCGCGCAGGTCTACGAGCACGGCACCACCTTCCGCAAGCCTCCGCTGTGCGCCGCCCCGCTGCTGGTGGCGGACGAGCTGACGGGCTGCCTGGTGGTCTGCGCCGCGCCCGACGCCCGGGTGCCGGAGGAGCGGGAGCTGGCCGAGGTCGCCGAGCTGGTGTCGCAGGCGCTGGACCACACCGAGCTGCGCAGCGCCCGCGCCCGGATCGCGGCGGCGGACCTGCGGACGCTGCGGGCCCAGATCTCCCCGCACTTCGTGCACAACGCCCTGGCCGTCATCGCCGCGCACATCCGCACCGACCCCGGCCGCGCCCGCCGGCTCCTCACCGACTTCGCGGACTACCTGCGCTACAGCTTCTCCACGGTCGGCGACTACGTCACGGTCGCCGCCGAGCTCCAGGCCACCCAGACCTACCTGGAGCTCCAGCGGGCCCGGTTCGACGACCGGATGGAGATCACCGTCCGGATGGCCCCGGAGATTCTTCCCGTCGCCATCCCCTTCCTCGTCGTCCAGCCCATAGTGGAAAATGCCGTGCGCCACGGGCTGGAGAAGAAGGCCGGTCCCGGACACATCAGCGTCTCGGGGTTCGGCGAGGGCCCCCTGTGCGTCATCGAGATCGAGGACGACGGGGTGGGCATGGAGCCGGAACTCGCACGGGCGATCCTCGCCGGAGTCGGTCCTCCCGCCAAGGGCGTCGGTCTGGCCAACGTCGACCGGCGACTGCGCACCGTCTACGGGCCGGAGTACGGCCTCGTCATCGAGACCGCGCCCGGCAACGGCACCAAGGTGACGATCCGGGTGCCGCGATTCATGCGAGGAGTGGTGACGGAATGAGCGGCTCTCCACGGGCCCTTCGGGTCCTCGTCGTCGAGGACGAGACCTCCACCCGGGAGGAGCTCGCCGACCTCCTCGCCGACCTCCCCGAGATCGGGGAGGTCCTGGTGGCCGAGAGCGGCACCAGGGCCGTCCAGTTGATGGGGGCGCACGTCTTCGACGCCGTCTTCCTGGACATCTCCATGCCCGGTCTGGACGGGATGGACGTGGCGCGGGTGATCGGCCGGCTGTCGTCCCCGCCCTCCATCGTCTTCGTCACCGCCTCGGAGTCCCACGCCATCGAGGCGTTCGGCATCGGCGCGGTGGACTACCTGCTCAAGCCCATCCGGCCGGAGCGGCTGGCCGAGTCGGTGTCCCGGGTGGGCGCCGCGCGGCGGGCCGCGGCGAACGGCGGCGTGGAGTCCGAGCCCCGGGACGAGCTGGCGGTGGTGCAGATCGACCACGGCCGCCGGACGGTGTTCGTGCGGCGCGACGACGTCCAGTTCGTGGAGGCGCACGGCGACTACATCAGGCTGCACACCGCCCAGGGCACGCACCTCATCCGGCTGCCGCTGTCCTATCTGGAGGAGATCTGGGCCCCGGCCGGCTTCGTGCGGGTGCACCGCGGCTATCTGGTGGCCGTCGGCTGGGTCCACGACCTGCGGGTCACCAGCTCGTCGGGGCTGGTGGCGTGCACCCCGGTGGGCGACGTGCCGGTCAGCCGCCGCCACGCCCGGGGGTTGAAGGAGCAGTTGCTGGAGGCGGCCCGCAAGGGGCAGTTGGGCAGGGCGGCCAGGTGAGCGGCGCGCGTCGGGTGAAGGTGACCAGTCCGCAGACCCGCCTCGCCCTGGCCCGCGGCCACCGCCGGCATCCGCAGTTGCTGCCGCTGCCCGCCCCGGCCGACGCCGAGGCCGCCCGCGCGGTGTTCGCCGCGCAGCGCCGGACCGCCCTGCGGACCGTGGCCCTGCTGGGGGTGGCGCTGTTCGGGTCCAGCGGGGCGGTGGCGGTGTGGCCCTCGCTGGACCGGATCTCGGTGGGGGGCGTGCCGGTGTCCTGGCTGGTGCTGGTCTTCGCCACCTATCCGGTGCTGCTGCTGCTCGCCGTGCACCACGTGCGGCGCGCCGAACGCGTGGAGGACCGCCACGACGCGGGCGGCGCCGGGGGCGGCTCGTGACCGCCGCGGCGGCCATGACGGCGATCGGTCTGGTCCTGGCCGCCAGTCTGGCCATCGGCCTCTACGGCGTCCACGCCGCCCGCACCAGCCCGGACTTCCTCGTCGCCTCCCGGCGCATCTCCCCCGGCTGGAACGCCATGGCGATCGCCGGGGAGTACGTCTCGGCCGCCTCGGTGCTCGGGCTGGCCGGGATGACCCTCAAGGACGGGCTGGGCGCGATGTGGTACGCGGTCGGCTTCACCGCCGGGTACGTCGCCGTGGTCGCCCTGGTGGCCGGGCCCATGCGGCGCTCGGGCGCGTTCACCGTGCCGGACTTCGCGGAGTACCGGCTGGGCTCGCCCGCGATCCGCAAGCTGTGCGGGCTGATCGTCCTGGTGATCATGTGGCTCTATCTGGTGCCGCAGTTCAAGGGCGCCGGGATGGTCCTCCATCTGGTCAGCGGCACTCCGTACTGGGTGGGGGTGGTGCTGGCCGGGCTGGTGGTGAGCGCGTCGATCGCGGTGGGCGGGATGCGGTCGGCCACCTACGTCCAGGCCTTCCACTACCTGGTCAAGCTGCTGTTCATCGCCGTGCCGGCGATCTATCTGGTGGTGTACGTCGGCGCGGAGACCCGGGCGGAGGCGCTGCGCCCGGTCCACGCCGGGGACCTCGCCTCCGAGCACTGGAGCCGTCCGCTGATCGACATCCAGGGGGCGGGGCTGCCGCTGCTGTCCACCTGGTCGGTGCTGCTGGCCACCACGCTGGGCGCGATCGGGCTGCCCCATGTGATCATGCGCTTCCACACCAGTCCCACGGCCCGGACCGCCCGTCGGGTGGCCGTGATGGTGATCGGCCTGCTGGGCGTCTTCTACCTGTTCCCGGCGGTCTACGGGCTGCTGGGACGGGTCTTCACCCCGCATCTGGTGTACAGCAACACCACCGACACCGTCTCGGTCGTCCTGCCGGGGGCCGCGGTGCCCGGGCTGCTGGGCAGCGTGCTGACCGCCCTGGTGGCGACCGGTGCCTTCGCGGCGTTCCTGTCCACCTCCTCCGGGCTGCTGCTGGCCCTGGCGGGCGGGCTCTCCCACGACCTGTTCGGCGGGGGCGTGTCCAGGCTGCGGGTGGCGGTGGTGGCGGGGGCGTTCGTGGCGGTGCTGCTGTCGCTGCCCGCCGGGCACCTGGACATCAACGTCGTGGTCGGCTGGGCGTTCGCGGTGGCGGCGTCCACGTTCTGTCCGCTGCTGGTGCTGGGCATCTGGTGGACCCGGCTGACGGTGACGGGCGCGGCGTGCGGGCTGGCCGTCGGGGCGGTCACGGCGACGGGGGCGGCGGTGCTGTCGGCCACCACCCGGCCGTCCTCGGCCTGGCTGACGGTGCTGCTCGCCCAGCCCGCGGCCTGGACCGTTCCGCTGGCCTTCCTCACCATGATCGTGGTGTCGTCGCGCGGCACCCCGGCCGACTGGTCCGAGCGGGCCGTCCTGCGACTGCACGCGCCCTGAGAGGCCCGGTGCCGGGCGTCCCAGGGCGCGTGCCGGGCGCGGACCGCGGACTACCGGTTCCGGTTCCCGCGCCGTACGCCCTCGGCCAGCTCGGCGGCGAGCTTCCGGATCGCGGCCAGACCGGCGTCCGGGTCCGCCGTGTGCTCCAGCAGGCGCTTGACGAAGGCCGAGCCGACGATCACGCCGTCCGCGAAGGAGGCGACCTTGGCGGCGTGGTCGGCGTTCGAGACGCCGATGCCGACGCACACCGGCAGGTCGGTGGTGGCGCGGACACGGCCCACCAGCTCCTCCGCCTCCTGTCCCATCGACTCGCGGGTGCCGGTGACGCCCATCAGGGAGGCGGCGTAGACGAAGCCGCTGCCCGCCGCGGTGATCTTCGCCAGCCGTTCGTCACGGCTGCTGGGGGCCACCACGAAGACGGTCGCCAGGCCGTGCTGCTCGGCCGCCTTGCGCCAGGTCTCGGACTCCTCCACCGGCAGGTCGGGGAGGATGCAGCCCGCGCCGCCCGCCTCGGCCAGTTCGGCGGCGAAGCGCTCGGGGCCGTAGCGGTCCACCGGGTTCCAGTACGTCATGCACAGCACCGGCGCCCCGGTGGCGGCGTGCGCCTCGCGCACGGTGCGCATCACGTCGGCGATCCGCACGCCGCCGCGCAGGGCGATGTCGTCGGCGGTCTGGATGACCGGACCGTCCATCACGGGGTCGCTGTGCGGCAGGCCGACCTCGACGATGTCGCAGCCGCTCTCCAGCAGGGCCGTGCAGGCGGCGATGCCGCCGTCCACGGTGGGGAACCCGGCGGGCAGGTAGCCCACCAGCGCGGCCCGTCCCTCGTTCTTCGCGTCCGCCAGGACGCGTCCCAGCAGTTCCGCCCGGCCCGCCATCACTCGGTCCCCTTCGCGGTGTCCGCACCGTCGTACAGCCCGAAGTAGCGAGCGGCGGTGTCCATGTCCTTGTCGCCGCGTCCGGAGAGGTTCACCAGCAGCAGCGCGTCCTCCCCGAGTTCGCGGCCCACCTCCAGGGCGCCGGCGAGCGCGTGCGCGCTCTCGATGGCCGGGATGATGCCCTCGGTCTCCGACAGCAGGCGCAGGGCCCGCATCGCCTCGTCGTCGGTCACCGGGCGGTACTCGCCGCGTCCGGTGTCCTTCAGGTAGGCGTGCTCGGGGCCGATGCCGGGGTAGTCCAGGCCGGCCGAGATCGAGTACGGCTCGGTGATCTGCCCCTCGTCGTCCTGGAGGACGTAGGAGCGCGAGCCGTGGAGGATGCCCGGCTCGCCGGCGGTCAGCGTCGCCGCGTGCTCGCCGGAGTCCACTCCGTGCCCGGCGGCCTCCAGGCCGATCAGGCGGACGGAGGTGTCGGGGATGAAGGCGTGGAACAGGCCGATGGCGTTGGAGCCGCCGCCGACGCAGGCCAGCACCGCGTCCGGCAGCCGTCCGGTGCGCTCCAGGATCTGCCGCCGGGCCTCGACGCCGATGACGCGGTGGAAGTCGCGCACCAGCGCCGGGAAGGGGTGGGGGCCGGCGACCGTGCCGAACAGGTAGTGGGTGTGGTCCACGTTGGCGACCCAGTCGCGGAACGCCTCGTTGATGGCGTCCTTCAGCGTCCGACTGCCGGAGGTGACGGGGACGACCTCGGCGCCCAGCATCCGCATCCGGGCGACGTTGAGCGCCTGGCGCTGGGTGTCGATCTCGCCCATGTAGATGGTGCACTCCAGGCCGAACAGGGCGCAGGCGGTGGCGGTGGCGACGCCGTGCTGGCCCGCGCCGGTCTCGGCGATGACGCGGGTCTTGCCCATGCGCCGGGTCAGCAGCGCCTGCCCCAGCACGTTGTTGATCTTGTGCGAGCCGGTGTGGTTGAGGTCCTCGCGCTTGAGGAAGACCCGGGCGCCGCCCGCGTGCTCGGCGAACCGCCGCACCTCGGTCAGCGCGCTGGGCCGGCCGGTGTAGTTGACGAGGAGGTCCTCCAGTTCGGCGGCGAAGGCGGGGTCGGCCTTCGCCTTCTCGTACTCGGCCGCCACCTCGTCCACGGCGGCGACGAGCGCCTCCGGGATGAACTTGCCGCCGAACGCGCCGAAGTACCCCTCGGCGGTCGGCACCCGGCCCTCGGGGTCGGGAACGAAGAAGTCGGTCGACATCCGACATGCTCCTTGTCGGGGCATGTGCCCCAGAGAGTTCGGTCAGAAGGAACGGTGCGCCGTCCGCCGCCTCGGCCGGGCCCGGTGGGACGGGCGCGGCGAAGCGGGCGTGACGGCGGTCGTGGAGGGGACGCGCGGAGCGTGGAAGGGGCGCGCGGCGATGCCGGGCGCCGCCCGTGGAAGCCGGTATCCGGTGTCCACGCCGGTCGGAGACCGGCGGACGGAGCCCGACCTCAGCGCGCGCGCCTCGCGCGCCATCGCTTTCCGTTGATCTGACCCGGCTCGCAGCCGATGTGGTAGCGCACGCGCCGTCCCAGCACCCGGCGCGCGGGCGCGCGGCAGCCGCGCGGGCGGCAGCCGCGGGCGAGGCGTGCGCTCAGGGACATCCGGGGGCCTCCGCTCAGTTCCCGCCGTGCCGCAGGGCGGGGTGGGCGCCCGCCGCGACCAGGTCGGCGACGGCGGCCTTCGGGTCCTTCCCGGTGACCAGCGACTCGCCGACGAGCACCGCGTCGGCGCCCTCGTTGGCGTAGGCGATCAGGTCGTGCGGGCCGCGCACGCCCGACTCGGCGACCTTGACGATGCCCTCGGGGATCTCGGGGGCGACCCGGGCGAAGGTGCCGCGGTCCACCTCCAGGGTCTTGAGGTTGCGGGCGTTCACGCCGATGACCTTCGCCCCGGCGTCCACGGCGCGCTCGACCTCCTCCTCGTCGTGCACCTCGACCAGCGGGGTGAGGCCGATGGACTCGGCCCGCTCCACCAGCGACACCAGCGCCGGCTGGTCGAGGGCGGCCACGATCAGCAGGGCCAGGTCCGCTCCGTGGGCCCGCGCCTCCCACAGCTGGTAGGAGGTGACGATGAAGTCCTTGCGGAGGACGGGGATGTCCACCCGGGCGCGCACGGCCTCCAGGTCGGCCAGCGAACCGCCGAACCGCCGTTGCTCGGTCAGCACCGAGATGACCGCCGCGCCGCCGGCCTCGTAGTCCGCGGCGAGCCCGGCCGGGTCCGCGATGGCGGCCAGCGCGCCCTTCGACGGGCTGGACCGCTTCACCTCGCAGATCACCGTGACGCCGTCGCCCTTCAGCGCGGCCGCTCCGTCGCGTGCCCGGGGCGCCTTGGCCGCGCGCTCCTTGAGTTCGTCGAGGCTGACGCGCGCCTGCCGCTCGGCGAGGTCGGCGCGGACCCCGTCGATGATCTCGTCGAGCACACTCACGCGAGCGGCCCCCTTCCTGGCTGGCTCGGGTCCCTGCGCCGGGCGCGGGGCTGGTCTGTCACCGCACTGCGATGGTATCGGGCTCCGGGCGGTGGCCCCGCATCCGGTCGGTCGGCGTCCCACATGCCGGCCGGCGCCCCGTGCCACCGGCCCACGAGAGGGGTGGCGACGGGGGCGGCGGTGGGGGTGGCGACGGAGGCGGCACGGAAAAGCGCGGTGCCGCAGCGTCGGCACCGCGCCCGGTGAGCCGCCCCCGGCGGCCCGGCTACAGCTGCTCCGCCCGCTCCTTGGGCCGGGTCAGCCGGCCCTGCTCGTGCTCCGGCTGGCCCATGCCCATCGAGCGCATCACCAGCCCGGCGAGGGCACCGAGGAGGATGATCGCCACCCCGGCCCAGAATCCGACCGGCTCGGCCATCACGGTGAAGACCGAGGCGACGCAGAAGCCGATGAACGAGATGGTGACGCCGGTCCAGGCGGCAGGAGTGTGTCCGTGGTTGTTGCCCGCCATTGAGTGCTCCTCGTAGGTCCGATCTGGGGTCGCTCACCAGCCATTGTGTCAGGGAGCTTTTCCGCCTCCTCCGGCGGTGGGGTCCTCGCCCCGGTCGAGGGCCTTCCACAGCTCCTCGGGGCGGTCCGGATCGGAGACCGGCCGCTTCCCCCTCCCCGGACGGGCGCCGCCCGCGCGCTCGTGGCGGCCCGACATCGCGGGCCAGGCGCGTCCGTGACGCAGCGCCAGCAGCCCGGCGACCAGCAGCAGAGCGCCACCGGCGGCGGTCACCCACGGCCACGGCCCGAAGGCGACGGACTCCACCGCGCCGCGGGTCAGGCCGGTGACCTCGGCCGCCTCGGCGTCCAGCGCGGCCGTCCCCTGCCCGCCCCGGACGGCCAGGGGCGCGGCGACGGCGGTGCCCGCGCCGCACAGGGTCAGCAGCGCGGCGACGAGCGTCCGGCCGGCGCGGCGGACGGCGAAGACGGCGACCAGCGCGGCCAGGGCGACCAGGGCCAGGGCGCTGGGCAGCCCCGTCACCTCGCCGCCCGTGACCTCGATCGGCAGCTCGCCCTGTGCCAGGACCGCGGTGCCCTCGCCCCAGACCCGCCCCGAGGCCACCAGGACCGCGGCGGCGCCGAGCGTGCCGCAGGCCAGCGCGGCGGCGAGCGCGCGCCGGGACGCGGCGGAGGCGGCGGGCGCCGGGGGCGTGGCGGGGGTGTCGGCGGGAGGCGGGGAAGTCACTCCCCCACGCTACCGCCGAGCCGTCCGGCGGTGCGCACCGCCCTGAGCACCGCCGCGGCCTTGTTGCGGCACTCGGTGTCCTCCGCCACCGGGTCGGAGTCCGCGACGACGCCGGCGCCCGCCTGGACGTAGGCCGTCCCGTCGCGCAGCAGGGCGGTGCGGATGGCGATGGCGGTGTCGGCGTCGCCCGCGAAGTCCAGGTAGCCGACGCAGCCGCCGTACAGGCCGCGGCGGGTCGGCTCCAGCTCCTCGATGATCTGCAGCGCGCGCGGCTTGGGCGCTCCCGAGAGGGTGCCGGCGGGGAAGCAGGCGGTGAGCGCGTCGAAGGCGGTGCGGCCCTCCGCCAGCCGTCCGGTCACCGTGGAGACGATGTGCATCACGTGGCTGTAGCGCTCGACGGACATGAAGTCGACGACCTCGACGCTGCCGGGCTCGCAGACCCGGCCCAGGTCGTTGCGGCCCAGGTCGACGAGCATCAGGTGCTCGGCGCGCTCCTTGGGGTCGGCCAGCAGCTCCTCGGCGAGCGCGGCGTCCTCCTGCGGGGTCGCGCCGCGCGGGCGGGTGCCGGCGATGGGGTGCATCATGGCGCGCCCGTCCTCGACCTTCACCAGCGCCTCGGGGCTGGAGCCGACGACGTCGAAACCGTCGAAGCGCAGCAGGTACATGTACGGGCTGGGGTTGGTCGCGCGCAGCACGCGGTAGACGTCGAGCGCGCTCGCCGGGCAGGGCGCCCCGAACCGCTGCGAGGGCACCACCTGGAACGCCTCGCCCGCGCGGATGCGCTCCTTGATCTCCTCCACGGCCTCCTGGTAGGCCCGTCCGCCCCACAGGGCGGTGTACTCGGGCAGCTCGGACGGCGGCAGGGGGGTGGCCCCGGCGGGCGCGGGGCGGGCGAGGTCGGCGGTCATGGCGTCCAGGCGCCGCACCGCGTCGGCGTACGCCTCGTCCACGCCGGTGTCGAGGTCGTTGTGGTTGATGGCGTTGGCGATCAGCAGCACGGTGCCGTCGCGGTGATCGAGGACCGCGAGGTCGGAGGTGAGCATCATGGTCAGCTCGGGCAGCCCCAGGTCGTCGCGGGTGCTGTCGCCGATGCGCTCCAGGCGCCGCACGATGTCGTAGCCGAGGTAGCCGACCATGCCGCCGGTGAAGGGCGGCAGGTCGCCGTCGCGGTGGAGGTCGCGGGGGGTGTGCAGGGCCTCCACCGTGGCGCGCAGCGCCGCGAGCGGGTCGCCGTCGGTGGGGACGCCGACCGGTGGGGCGCCCAGCCAGTGGGCCCGCCCGTCGCGGACGGTGAGCGTGGCGGAGGTGCGCACGCCCACGAAGGAGTAGCGCGACCAGGTGCGGCCGTTCTCCGCCGACTCCAGCAGGAAGGTGCCGGGGCGCTCGGCGGCGAGCTTGCGGTAGAGGGCGATGGGGGTGTCGCCGTCGGCCAGCAGACGCCGGGTGACCGGGACGACCCGGCGGTCCTTGGCGAGCGTGCGGAAGGTCTCCAGGTCGGGCGCGGTGCCGGGGAGGGCGTCCGAGACGGTCATGCCGGGCCGTCCTCCCGCCCGTCCGCGGGGCCGCCCAGCGGCAGCTCGCCGGCGTCGAAGCAGGTCCGGTCGCCGGTGTGGCAGGCGGCGCCCACCTGGTCGACCTTGACCAGGACGGTGTCGCCGTCGCAGTCCAGGGCCACGGACTTCACGTACTGGACGTGCCCGGAGGTGTCGCCCTTGACCCAGTACTCGCCGCGGCTGCGGCTCCAGTAGGTGCAGCGGCCGGTGGTGAGGGTGCGGTGCAGCGCCTCGTCGTCCATCCAGCCCAGCATCAGCACCTCTCCGGTGTCGTACTGCTGGGCGATGGCGGGCACCAGGCCGTCGGGGGTGCGCTTGAGGCGGGCGGCCACGGCTGGGTCGAGTGGGGATCGGGGCATGGGGTCATTGTGCCGCCGGGCGCCCGTGTGCCGCGACAACCTTCCGGCCCGCGGACGGAGCGCGCAGGGGGACGGAGCGGCGGGAGGGGCCGCGCCGCGCCCGGTTGCCCGGCTGTGGCAGGGTTGTGACGCACTCGGTGCTTCGCTTGTCCGTGCGGTACGGCATTCTGTCGCCCATGAGCTTTCCACCGCCGCCCAACGGCGCGCACAATTCCGGCCCAGGTGGCGGTTTCGGTCCGCCCCAGGGCTTCGGTCCGCCCGAGCCGCCGGGACCGCCCGCGGGCGGTTACGGCTATCCCGGGCCTCCCGCCGGCTACGGCCACCCCGGCCCGCCGGCCGGTCCCGGCGGCTACGGTCCGGGCGGCCCCGGGGCACCGGGCGGTCCCTTCCCACCCCCGCCGGGCGGAGGCGGCGGGGGCAACGGCGGGAAGGTCGCCGCCATCATCATCGCCGCGGTCCTCGTGGCCGGACTGATCGTCGGCGGCGTGCTCTTCGCCGCCGCCGGCGGCGACGACGACCGGAAGAACCGGGCCCGGTCGAGCGCCACGCCCAGCGCGACGGCCGAGGCCGAGGACCCCTCGCCGGAGGCCACCGAGGACCCGACGGACCTGCCGAGTCTCGACATACCCACGCCGAGCGTGACGGCGCCCAGCGAACTCGTCCCGTACGTGGTGCTCGAACCCGGCACCTGCTTCGACCACCCGTCGCTGAGCAGCGACGTCACGAAGGTGGAGGAGCGGTCCTGCGACGAGCCGCACAACGGCGAGGTGATCGCCAACGAGACCCTCACCGGCGACTTCGCCACCGAGACGGAGTTGCAGGAGAAGGTGCTGGAGCTGTGCAAGGCGGACGCCGAGAAGCGGCTGAAGCGGATGCCGGCGGACGGCAGGATGTACTACTACTACGCGATCTACCCGGCGCTGACGACGTACGAGATCCGCGGCGAGGACCAGATCTCCTGCTCGCTGACGCTCAGCAACGAGCAGGACGGCGAGAAGCTGTCCGCGCCGCTGCCGGGCTGACCGGTGCGGTGCGTGGCGTGGGTCGGCGCGCGGTCGTAGGCTGACCGTATGTCGACCCACGCCAGGCGCGAACGTCTTCTGCTGGCCGATCTGTTGGAGAGCGTCGGACCCGAGGCGCCCACCCTGTGCGACGGGTGGCGGACCCGGGACCTGGCCGCCCACCTCGTGGTGCGCGAGCGCCGCGCGGACGCGGCCGGGGGCATCCTGGTCAGGGCGCTCCAGTCCCGGTTGGAGCGCGTACAGGGCGAGTTCGCGGCCAAGCCGTACGAGGAGCTGATCCAGCTCATCCGTACCGGGCCGCCGCGGATGTCGCCCTTCACGCTCAAGCAGGTCGACGAGGCGGCCAACACCGTCGAGTTCTTCCTCCACGGCGAGGACGTCCGGCGCGCGCAGCCGGACTGGGCCCCGCGCGAGATCGACCCGGTCTTCGCCGACGCCCTGTGGCGGCGGCTGGAGACCAGCGCCCGGCTCTACGGCCGCCGGTCCCCGGTCGGTCTGGTGCTGCGCCGCCCCAACGGCCAGGTGGTGGTGGCGCGCAAGGGCACCCCGGTCGTGACCGTCACGGGCGAGCCCTCCGAGCTGCTGGTCTTCGTCTCCGGCCGGCAGGGCGCGGCACGTGTGGAGCTGGAGGGCGACGCGGAGGCCGTCGAGCGCGTCCGCAGGGCGCGGCTCGGCATGGAGCTGTGACGCCGCGGTGACGTCCGGGCGCGGCGGGCGCCTCGCGCGCCCCCGTCCCGCTCACTCGCCCAGGCCCGCCTCGCGGGCCCGGGCGGCGGCCGCCATCCGGTCGCTCACCTGGAGTTTGGCGAAGATGTGGGAGATGTGGTTGCGGACGGTCTTGTCCGACAGGACCAGCTCCCGGGCGATCCGCCGGTTCCCGTAGCCGCGGGCGAGCAGGTCGAGGATCTGCCGCTCGCGGTTGGTGAGTTGGGGGAAGGCCACTCGCGAGGGCGTGTCGTGGACCGCGGAGAAGTAGTGGCCCAGCCGGTCCGCGACGAACGGACTGAACACCGCTCCGCCCTCGGCGACCGTCCGCACGGCCCTCAGCAGCTCCTCGCGGGGGGCGCCCTTGACCACGTAGCCCCGGGCCCCGGCGCGCAGGGCCGATATCACCGCGTCGTCCTCCTCCAGGGCCGACAGCACCAGCACCCGGGGGACGGGCTCCCGGTCCGGCGGCGAGGCGGTGATCATCCGGGTGGCCTCGGTGCCCGGGCAGTCGGGCAGCCCCAGGTCCATCAGGACGACGTCGGCCGTCACCTCTCCGCCGCGCAGGGCCCGGACGGCCTCCTGCCCGGTGGCCGCCTCCCCCACGACGGCCATGTCGGCCACGCTCTCGACGGTGTGGCGGGCGCCGGCCCGGAACATCGGGTGGTCGTCGACGAGGAAGACCCGGATCGTCATGGGCGCCCCCACGGCAGCACGGCCCTGACGAGGGTGCCCCGCGCGGCGTCCGGCCGGGGCAGGACGGCGCACCTGCCGCCCAGTTCCTCGGCGCGTCGGCCGATGGACGCCAGGCCGGTGCCCCACCGTCCCTTCCCCGTCGAGCCGGTGCCGACGCCGTCGTCGACGGTCTCCAGGACCAGGACGCGGCGGCGGGGGTCGGCGGTCAGCCGTGTGGTCACGGTGGACGCCGACGCGTGCCGCAGCGCGTTGGTCAGGCTCTCGGACGCGATCCGGTAGACCGCCAGCTCCAGCGCGGGCGGCAGGTCCGGCAGCCGGTCCGGCACGTCCGCGGTGACGGTCGCGGACATGCCGTCCAGCCGTGCCGCGAGGCGCCGCAGCGCCCCGGGCAGCCCCGTGTCGGCGAAGTCCGGCGGCCGCAGGTCGCCGACGACGCAGCGGATCTGGTCGATGAGCCTGCCCGTCTCGTGCGCCGCCTCGGTCACCAGGCGGCGCGCCTCGGGCTCGTCGGCCAGGATCGCCCCGGCGGTCTCCAGCCGCAGCCGTATCCCGGTCAGGGTCGCGCCCAGGGTGTCGTGCAGGTCGCGCCCCAGGCGGCGGCGCTCGTCTTCCCGGGCGGAAATCAGGCGTTCGCGCCAGAGGTTCGACCCCTCTCGCATTTCCCGCCTTTCCGGCCGGGCGCCCCGCGCGTCATTGAGGGTCGGTGACGGCGTCGGTGTTTTTGTTTTAAACGATTCCGGTCCCGCGTTCCGGTCCGGTGACTCGCCCCCCGGTTTCACTTCCCGGCACATGAGCCGCTCGGTCCCACGACTTCCCGGCGTCGCCATGAAAAGTTCCCCCAATTCTTCTGAGTCTCGAACATTAATACAGTTGCGACTCTTTCCGGAGGGATGTATTCAGCCACCCGTCGACGGGGTTGACCAGGCATTTAATCGATACATCACAGGGGGTTTCCGTACGACAGCGGGCCGTGACGGACATTCGTCGCGACACCGGAGTTGGCGCAAAACGATGGGTGGGCGCCGGGCGCGTGCCCGGCGCCCGACGGACGCCTCCCCCACCCGGCGGCACCGCAGGGCCCCCCTTCCGGGACTCCATGGGACCGCACTCCCACGAAACCGGGACGACCGACCTCCTACGTTGAGGAGGTCCGGCACGCCCGGAGGCCGGAGGACCGACTGATTCCGGAACCCTCCCGGAAGTGCCTCCTTCCCGCCCCTCCCCACCTCGAAGGGAAATTCCATGGTGCGCGATGCCCTATGTCGGCGGATTTCACGATCGGCCGTGGGAGCCGCGAAGGTGTCGGCGGACGCCGCGACGGCCGCCGCCTTCCCCCTCCGCCACGGGACGCCGCACGGAACGGCGGAGTGCCCCGCCCCGATTCGACGGAGCTTTGCCGGGGGCTTTTCCGTTCGTGGCAACCGCAACGTGCCCGGGGTCCGGGTCCACCGCGGGGAGGAGGCGCGGTGACGGACCGACGGGCGTACGGCGGACGGGGCGCCACCGGTGTCTGGCTGGTGGGCGCGCGCGGCTCGCTGGCGGCCACCACGATCGCGGGCGCGGCGGCGCTGCGAGCGGGCCTGGTACGGCCCACGGGGTGCGTCACGGCACGGCGCGAACTCGCCTCCCTGGACCTGCCCCGCTTCGACGACCTGGTCTTCGGCGGGCACGACATCGCCGGCCCCGGCCTCCCGCGGCGGGTGGAGGAACTCGCCGAGCGGGGCGTCATGCCGCCGGGCCTGCCCCGCCTGGTACGCGACGAGCTGCTCGCCGCCGAGGAGGAGATCCGGACCGGAGCGACCGGGGGCGACGGCGGGCGCGACCAGCGGGAGACGATCCTCACCCTGGCCGACGACCTCGTCGCGTTCCGGCGGCGGTGGGGCCTGGACCGCGTCGTCGTGGTCAACGTCGCCTCCCCCGACCCGGTCCCGCCGCCCCACCCCGCCCACGCCTCGCTGCCCGCGTTGCGGAAGGCGCTCGCGGCCGGGGAGAACGTCCTGCCGGACAGCGCGCTGTACGCCTGCGCCGCGCTGCGGGCGGACTGTCCCTATGTCGACTTCACCCCGTCGGCCGCTCTCCGGCTCCCGGCCGTGCGGGAGTTGGCCGCGGAGCGGGGAATGCCGTACGCCGGCCGCGCCGGCAGGAGCGGCGAGACCCTGCTGACGTCGGTGCCGGTGTCGGTGCCGGCGTTCGCGCGGCGGGCGCCGGCCGCGCGGTCCGGGTCCGGCCCGTCCGCGGCCGGCGGGTCCGGCGGGTCCGGAGGATGGCGGACCGCCCGGGACGAGATGTCCTTCGAGGGCTTCCTGGGCACTCGGATGACCCTGCGGCTCGCCTGGCGGGGCTGCGAGTCCGTCCTGGCCGCTCCCCTGGTCCTCGACCTCGCCCGGCTGATGGCGCTGGCCGACCGGGCGGGCGTCCGGGGCCCGGTGCGGGAGTTGGCGTTCTTCTTCGAGGACCCCGTCCCGGACGACCCCGCCGACGCGGACCGGGCCTCCCTGGCCGAGCAGTACGCGGCGCTGGTGGCCTGGGCGCACGGCCTGCGCGTGCCCGTGTGACCTCCGCGCCCCGCCGCGCCGCCCGTCCACCGGGTTCCGGCCACCGGTCCCGGCCACCGGTTCCGCCCACGGCGGACGGTTTACGCCGCCGGCGGACGGCGTGGCGGGACGCCCGCGGCGCCCGTAGGTTCGCGGCATGGAGACGACCCTGGTACGGCCCGGACTGCACATGTTCACCTTCGCCGTGGGACAGGCGTACCTCTGGCACGACCCCGGGTCGCTGACCCTGATCGACACCGGTCCCGCCGGCTCCGGGGCGGACATCGTCGCGGCCGTCCGGGAGGCGGGGCACGAGCCGGGCGACATCGACCGCGTGATCCTGACCCACTTCCACGAGGACCACACCGGCGGCGCCGCCGAACTCGCCGCCCTGCCCGGGGTGACCGTCATGGCGCACCGGCTGGAGGCGCCCGTGATCCGGGGCGAGGTGCCCGGCCCGCCGCCGAACTTCGCCGACGCGCCCGACTGGGAGCGCGCCCTGTACGAGAACCTGCCCGACCTCCCCCCGGCCCCGCCGTGCCGCGTCGACCGCGAACTGGAGGACGGCGACGTGCTCGACGTCGGCGGCGGCGCCCGGGTGCTGGCCGTGCCCGGTCACACCGACGGCAGCATCGCGCTCCACCTGCCCGGCCCGGGCGTGCTGTTCACCGGCGACACCGCCGCCAACGTCGGGGGCCGGACCATGCCGGGGGTGTTCAACCTCGACCGCGCCCGGCTGCTGGAGTCCTTCCGCCGGCTCGCCGCGCCGGCGACGGAGACCGCCTGCTTCGGCCACGGAGATCCGATCGTCCGCGGTGCGGCGGAGGCGCTGCGGAGGGCCGCCGGCTGACGCATCCGGCCGCCTCCCGGCGCGGAAGGCGGCCGGAACACCGCGTCAGCGCACCGGGTGGCCCGCCGCGCGCAGGGTCTCCTTGACCTGGCCGATGCGCAGGTCGCCGAAGTGGAAGACGCTGGCGGCCAGCACCGCGTCGGCGCCCGCCTCCACCGCCGGGGGGAAGTCGGCGAGCCTGCCCGCGCCGCCGGAGGCGATCACGGGAATGGTGACGTGCTTGCGGACGGCGCCGATCATGGCGATGTCGTAGCCGTCCTTGGTGCCGTCGGCGTCCATGGAGTTGAGCAGGATCTCCCCGGCGCCCAGCTCTGCGGCCCGGTGCGCCCACTCCACCGCGTCGATGCCCGTGCCGCGCCGGCCGCCGTGCGTGGTGACCTCGAAGCCCGACGGCGTCACCGTCCCCTCCGGGCAGCGGCGGGCGTCCACCGACAGCACCAGCACCTGGCTGCCGAAGCGTTCGGCGATCTCCCGGATCAGCTCCGGGCGGGCGATGGCCGCGGTGTTGACGCCGACCTTGTCGGCGCCCGCGCGCAGCAGCTTGTCCACGTCCTCGGCGCTGCGCACTCCGCCGCCCACCGTGAGCGGGATGAAGACCTGCTCGGCGGTGCGCCGCACCACGTCGTAGGTGGTCTCGCGGTTGCCGGAGGAGGCGGTGATGTCGAGGAAGGTCAGCTCGTCGGCGCCCTCCGCGTCGTACACCTTGGCCATCTCGACCGGGTCGCCCGCGTCGCGCAGGTTCTGGAAGTTGACCCCCTTGACGACCCGGCCGCCGTCCACGTCCAGGCAGGGGATGACTCGTACGGCCAGGGACACCTAGGGACGCTCCTTCGTGTTGCGGAAGGCTTCGATCTCCACCTCGACCAGCACGCGCGAGTCGACGAAGCCCGAGACGACCACGAGCGTCGCGGCGGGGCGGACGGAGCCGAAGAGCTCCTGGTGGGCGCGGCCCACCTCCTCCACGTCGCGCGCGTGGGTCACGTACATGCGGGTGCGGACGACGGAGGAGGCGTCCAGGCCGAACCGCTCCAGCGCGGCCAGGGCGTTGCCGAACGCCGCCTTCGCCTGCGCGTACGGGTCCCCCTCGCCCTGCACCGCTCCGTCGACCAGGGGCATCGTGCCCGAGACCAGGACCCGGTCGCCGGCCGCGACGGCACGCGCGACACCGATGGTGTCCTCCCACGGGCTGTCGGACCGGACGCGCTCGATCGCCCCCCGTTCCACCGCCGCGGAGTCCGTCACCGGGACACCGCCTCCAACGCCTCTTCCAGGGTGAACGCCTTGGCGTAGAGAGCCTTGCCCACGATGGCGCCCTCGACGCCCTCGGGCACCAGACCGGCCAGCGCCCGCAGGTCGTCGAGGGACGAGACCCCGCCGGAGGCGACGACCGGGCGGTCGGTGGCGGCGCAGACGTTCCTCAGCAGTTCCAGGTTGGGGCCCTGGAGGGTGCCGTCCTTGGCGATGTCGGTGACGACGTAGCGGGCGCAGCCCTCGGAGTCGAGCCGCGCCAGCGTCTCGTAGAGGTCTCCGCCGTCGCGGGTCCAGCCGCGCCCGCGCAGGGTGGTGCCGCGGACGTCCAGGCCGACCGCGATCTTGTCGCCGTGCTCGGCGATCACCTTGGCCACCCACTCGGGGCTCTCCAGGGCGGCGGTGCCCAGGTTGACCCGCGTGCAGCCGGTGGCCAGGGCGGCGGCCAGCGTCTCGTCGTCGCGGATGCCGCCGGAGAGCTCCACCTTGATGTCCATCGCGCGGACGACCTCGGCGATCCGCTCGCGGTTGTCGCCGGTGCCGAACGCCGCGTCGAGGTCCACCAGGTGCAGCCACTCGGCGCCCGCCCGCTGCCAGGTCAGGGCGGCCTCCAGCGGGTCGCCGTAGGAGGTCTCGGTGCCGGACTCGCCGTGGACGAGGCGGACCGCCTGTCCGTCGCGGACGTCGACGGCGGGGAGGAGTTCGAGACGGTGGGTGCTCATCGGGTGGCGGTCCTCGCGTCCTAGAGGGTGTCGATCCAGTTGGTCAGCAGGTGCGCGCCGGCGTCGCCGGACTTCTCGGGGTGGAACTGGGTGGCCCACAGCGGGCCGTTCTCCACGGCGGCGACGAACGGCTCGCCGTGCGTGGCCCAGGTGACCTTGGGGGCGGGCATGGCGGCGTGGGTGGCCTTCAGCTCCCACTCGCGCACGGCGTAGGAGTGCACGAAGTAGTAGCGGGCGTCGGCGGGCAGGCCCGCGAACAGCTTCGAGTCCTCGGGCGCCCGGACCGTGTTCCAGCCCATGTGCGGCACGACGTCCGCCTTGAGCGGGCCGACCGTGCCGGGCCACTCGCTCAGGCCCTCGGCCTCGACCCCGTGCTCGATGCCGCGGGCGAACAGGATCTGCATGCCCACGCAGATGCCCATCACCGGACGTCCGCCGGCGAGGCGGCGCTCGACGACCCAGTCGCCGCGGGCCTGCCGCAGGCCCGTCATGCAGGCGGCGAAGGCGCCGACGCCGGGCACGAGCAGACCGTCGGCGTTCATCGCCGCATCGTAGTCGCGGGTGATCTCCACCTCCGCGCCGGCCCGGGCCAGGGCGCGCTCGGCGGAGCGCACGTTGCCGAAGCCGTAGTCGAAGACGACGACCTTCTTCCGCTCCGTCATGACCACACCTCCAGGCGCATGATCCCGGCGACCAGGGACATGGCGGCCCCGATGCCGAGCAGGGTGATGACGCCCTTGGGCATCTTCTGCTTCCAGAAGGAGATCGCGCCGCCGAGCAGGAAGAGCCCCACGAAGATCAGCAGCGTGGAGATCCCGTTCACAGCGCGCCCTTGGTCGAGGGGATGCCGCTCTGCCGCGGGTCGATCTCGCTGGCGTAGCGCAGGGCGCGGGCGAGCGCCTTGAACTGGCACTCCACGATGTGGTGCGCGTTGCGCCCGTAGGGGACGTGGACGTGCAGGGCGATCTGGGCCTGGGCGACGAACGACTCCAGGATGTGCCGGGTCATGGTGGTGTCGTAGCTGCCGATCATCGGCGCCATGTTCTCCGGCTCGGTGTGCACCAGGTAGGGGCGTCCCGACAGGTCCACGGTCACCTGGGCGAGGGACTCGTCCAGCGGCACCGAGGCGTTGGCGAAGCGGACGATGCCGCGCTTGTCGCCGAGCGCCTGCCGGAAGGCGGCGCCCAGGGCCAGCGCGCTGTCCTCGATGGTGTGGTGGCTGTCGATGTGCAGGTCGCCCTCGGTCTTGACCGTGAGGTCGAACAGGCCGTGGCGGCCGAGCTGGTCGAGCATGTGGTCGTAGAAGCCGACCCCGGTCGACACGTCGACCTTTCCGGTGCCGTCGAGGTCGATCTCGACGAGGACGGACGTCTCCTTGGTGGTGCGCTCCACGCGGCCCACGCGGCTCATCGATTGTTCTCCTTCAGTACTGCGCGCATCGCGTCGAGGAACGCGTCGTTCTCCGCCGGGGTGCCCGCGGTGACCCGCAGCCGGCCCGGCACTCCGTTGTCCCGGACCAGGACGCCCCGGTCCAGCAGGGCCCGCCACACGGCGTGGGCGCCGCCCTCGCCGTCGAAGCGTCCGAACTGCACGAAGTTGGCGTCGGATTCGGTGACCTCGCAGCCCATGGCGCGCAGCTCGGTCACCAGGCGGTCCCGTTCGGCCTTGAGCTGCTCGACGTAGCCGAGCAGCGTGTCGGTGTGTTCCAGCGCGGCGAGCGCGGTGGCCTGGGTGACGGCGGACAGGTGGTACGGCAGGCGGACCAACTGGACGGCGTCGACGACGGCCGGGTGGGCGGCGAGGTAGCCCAGCCGCAGTCCGGCGGCGCCGAACGCCTTGGACATGGTCCGCGAGACCACCAGGTTCGGGCGGCCGTCGATCAGGGGCAGCAGCGAGGGCCGGTGGCTGAACTCGCCGTACGCCTCGTCGACGATCACCAGCGAGGGCCGGGCCGCCTGTGCCGCCTCGTACAGGGCCAGCACGGTGTCGGCGTCGACGGCCGTGCCGGTGGGGTTGTTGGGCGAGCAGACGAAGACCACGTGCGGCCTGCGCTCGGCGATGACCTCCCGCGCCGCCGCCACGTCGAGGCGGAAGTCCTCGTGGCGCGGTCCGGAGATCCAGGCGGTGCCGGTGCCGCGGGCGATCAGGGCGTGCATCGAGTACGAGGGCTCGAAGCCGATCGCGGTGCGGCCCGGCCCGCCGAACGCCTGGAGGAGCTGCTGGAGCACCTCGTTGGAGCCGTTGGCGGCCCACACGTTCGCCGTGCCGACCTCGTACCCGGTGGTGCGGGTCAGGTAGCGGGCCAGCTCGGTCCGCAGCTCGACCGCGTCGCGGTCGGGGTAGCGGTTGAGGTTCCGGGCGGCCTCGGCGACGCGCTCGGCGATGCGGGCCACCAGCGGCTCGGGCAGCGGGTGGGGGTTCTCGTTGGTGTTCAGCCGCACGGGGACGTCGAGCTGCGGCGCCCCGTACGGGGACTGGCCGCGCAGCTCGTCCCGGATGGGCAGGTCGTCGATGCCGGTCACTTTCCCTGGGGCACCTTCCAGTCGAACCTCGCCTTGAGGGCCGCACCGTGCGCGGGCAGGTCCTCGGCCTCCGCCAGGGTGACCACGTGGTGGGCCACGTCGGCCAGCGCGTCGCGGGTGTAGTCCACGACGTGGATGCCGCGCAGGAACGACTGCACGGACAGGCCGGAGGAGTGGCAGGCGCAGCCGCCGGTGGGCAGCACGTGGTTGGAGCCGGCGCAGTAGTCGCCGAGCGAGACCGGCGCCCAGGGGCCGACGAAGACCGCGCCCGCGTTGCGGACCCGGGCGGCGACCTCGGCCGCGTTCTCGGTCTGGATCTCCAGGTGCTCGGCGGCGTAGGCGTCCACCACCGCCAGGCCCTGGTCCAGGTCGTCCACCAGGATGGTGCCGGACTGCCGCCCGGCCAGGGCCTCGGCGATGCGCTCCCGGTGCTTGGTGGAGGCCACCTGCGAGGTCAGCTCGGCGTCGACCGCGTCGGCCAGCGCCTCGGAGGGCGTGACGAGGACGGCCGCGGCCAGGGTGTCGTGCTCGGCCTGGCTGATCAGGTCGGCGGCGACGTGGCGGGGGTCGGCGGTGTCGTCGGCGAGGACGGCGATCTCGGTGGGGCCGGCCTCGGAGTCGATGCCGATGCGGCCCTTGAGCAGGCGCTTGGCGGCGGCGACCCAGATGTTGCCCGGGCCGGTGACCAGCTGGGCGGGGCGACACTCCTCGGTGCCGTAGGCGAACATCGCGATGGCCTGGGCGCCGCCGGCGGCGTACACCTCGTCGACGCCCAGCAGGGCGCAGGCGGCCAGGATCGTGGGGTGCGGCAGCCCGTCGAACTCCTTCTGCGGGGGCGAGGCGACGGCCAGCGAGCCGACCTCGGCCTCCTGCGCGGGCACCACGTTCATCACGACCGACGAGGGGTAGACGGCCCGCCCGCCGGGCACGTACAGGCCCACGCGCTCGACCGGCACCCACCGCTCGGTGACGGTGCCGCCGGGGACGACGCGGACGGTGGAGTCGGTGCGCCGCTGGTCGCGGTGGACGATCCGGGCGCGGCGGATGGACTCCTCCAGCGCCGCGCGCACCGCCGGGTCGAGCTCCTTCAGGGCCTTCTCCAGGGCCTCCGCGGGGACCCGGACGCGCTCCAGCCGCACACCGTCGAAGCGCTCGTTGTACTCGATCACGGCCGCCGTGCCGCGATGGTGCACGGCGTCGCAGATCGGCCGCACCTTCTCCAGGGCGGCCTCGACGTCGAGTTCGGCTCGGGGCAGCAGGTCCCGGTCGATCCCGTCCGCGGCGAGGTCGCGGCCGCGCAGGTCGACTCGGGTCATGGATACGGATCGAAGCACGTGTACCAGTGTCTCAGACGTGATCCGGTGCCCGTTCCGTCGTATCAGTGCGTGATACGCGAGCGTCCGGAAGGGGCATCTTGTTGTCAGTGCCGACCGATAGTGTCCAGAGCGTCACGCGGTGCCATCTGTGACTTGGGGGAAATACGTCGTGAGCGAGTCTCTCACCAGTGGGGATCCACCGCCCGGACTGCGGCTGACCACCGCGGAATGGGGCATGTGGCAGGCCTTTCGCAACGGCAGCGAACACGATCTGCGCTCGGGCGAGCCGGAGCTGGACGATCCCAACGGCGACCACGAGTGGGGTCCGCAGCGGACGGTGCGGGCCCGGGTCGTCGCCCTGCTCCTGTTGCACGGACCGCCGCCGCTGCTCGGGCGTGTCGCGTCCCTCCAGTTGACGGGCGCGTACATCACCGGGCGGCTGGACCTGTCCGGCGGGACGGTCGAGCCGTACTTCGAGTTCGACCGGTGCCGCTTCGAGGAGGAGGTGCTGCTCCACGAGTGCCGTCTGACCACCGCCCGGATGGTCGACTGCCACATACCCCGTCTGGAGGCCGCCCGGATGAGCACCGAGGGCGATCTCCACCTGCCGCGCTGCACCATCCCCGACGGCGTACGGCTCACCGACGCCACCATCGGCACGGACCTGCTGCTGAACGAGATCACGGTCGGCAGCGGCGGCCGGGCGCGGTCGTTCTCCGCCGACGGGCTCCAGGTCGCCCAGGACCTCCAGGCCAGTCTGATGCTGGCGTCCGGCGAGGTGAGCCTGCGCGGCGCGGAGATAGGCGGCTCGCTGTTCATGTACGGCAGCGTCCTGCGCAACCGCGACGGGCAGTACGCCCTGTACGCCCCGCAGATGACCGTGGAGCACTTCGCGCACTTCGCCACCTCCGGCCCGCACCACCTGCCGGTCGTCCACGGCGCCACCCCGCCGGACGGCACCGCCTGGCCGCCCAGGGGGGACGGCAGCCACATGGCCCGCCGCGTCAAGCGCTTCGAGTGCACGGGCGGGATGAAGCTGGACGACGGGAAGTTCGGGGACTCGCTGGTGCTGGACGACGCCCGCTTCAACCTGGAGCGGGACCAGGAGCTGTCGCTGCGCCGCATCCAGACCCCGGAGCTGTGCTTCACGCCCGAGCGGCCCGCCAGGGGCCGGGTGGTGCTGGCGGGGGCGACGGTGGACAACCTGGTGGACAGGGTGGAGAGCTGGCCGGTGGGCGAGGGCCTGTGGATGGCCGGGTTCACCTACCAGAACCTGATACCCCGCGGGCCGTTCACCCTCGCCCAGCGCCTGGAGTGGCTGGCGACGGCGACGCCGGAGTACGCGCCGGAGCCGTACGAGCAGTTGGCGACGGTGATGCGCAACAGCGGGGAGGACGCGGACGCGCGCGCCGTCCTGCTCGCCAAGCAGCGCCGCCGCCGCGAGACGCTTCCGCCGGCCGCGAAGCTCTGGGGCTACCTGCAGGACTGGACGGTCGCCTACGGCTACCGGCCGGGGCAGGCCGCGCTGTGGATGGCCGTCCTGTGGGCCTCGGGAACGCTGTACTTCGCCCGGAACCCCCCGGACCCCCTCAAGCCCGGGGAGTCGCCGCAGTGGAACGCCCCGCTGTACGTCCTGGACCTGCTGCTGCCGGTGATGGACCTCGGCCAGGCGTCCCACTGGAAGCCGGAGGGGGCCTACCAGTGGGTGGCCGCGATGACGATCCTCCTGGGCTGGGTGCTGGCCACCACGGTCGCCGCCGGGGCCACGCGGCTGCTGCGGCGGCAGTGACGGCCGAACGCCGGCCGGGGACGAGCGGCGGGCGGGCGGTGGGCGCGGTGCGCGCCGCGGCGAGGGCTTAGGCTACGGACCGTGACCACCACCCGACTGCCGCTCTTCCCCCTCAACACCGTGCTGTTCCCGGGACTGGTGCTGCCGCTGAACGTCTTCGAGCAGCGGTACCGCGCGCTGGTGCGCGACCTGCTGGAGATCCCGGAGGACGCGCCGCGCCGCTTCGGGGTGGTCGCCATCCGGGACGGCCGCGAGGTGGCGACCACCGCGATCGGGCTGCCGGACCCCACGGCGCCGTCCCAGGCCGGCCCGGCGGCGGGCTTCGGCCCCGACCCGATGCGGGCCTTCCACACGGTGGGCTGCGTCGCCGACGTCGCGACCATCCGCGAGCGTCCCGGCGAGGACGGCGGCGAGGGCGGTTACGAGGTGCTCGCCACCGGCACCATCCGCTTCCGGCTGCTGTCGGTCGACGCCTCGGGCCCGTACCTGGTCGGCGAGGTCGAGGAACTGCCGGAGGAGGACGGCGAGGGGGCGGGCGCGCTCGCCTCCGGGGTGCTGCGGGCGTTCCGCTCCTACCAGAAGCAGCTCGCCGGCGCGCGGGAGCGGACCCTGGCCGGCGGGCAGGAGCTGCCGGACGAGCCCTCGGTGGTGTCGTACCTGGTCGCCGCCGCCACCGTCCTGGACACCCCGACCAAGCAGCGGCTCCTCCAGGCTCCGGACACCGCCACGCGGCTGGCGGACGAGCTGAGAATCCTGCGGCGCGAGACGGCGCTGATCGGTAGGCTCCCCTCGGTTCCGGCGGCGGAGCTCACCCGTACGCCGACCAGTCCGAACTGACACCGCCCCGGCCGACGCGGGGTTCGGCGGGCGCGGTTCCCCGGCGATGCGAGGCGTGAAGACCGTGGCGAGGAAGAAGCGGAAGTCGGCATCCGGCGGCACCCCGGCGACGGTGGCCGCCACGGAGGCGGGCGTGGCCTTCACGCTCCACTCCTACGAGCACGATCCGGCGGCGGCGTCCTACGGCGAGGAGGCCGCCGAGGCGCTCGGGGTGGCCCCGGAGCGGGTGTTCAAGACGCTCGTCGCGGACGTCGACGGCGCGCCGACCGTCGCGGTCGTCCCCGTCTCCGGTTCGCTGGACCTCAAGGCGCTGGCGGCGGCGGTCGGCGGCAAGCGGGCCGCGATGGCGGACCCGGCCGCGGCCGAGCGCACCACGGGCTACGTGCGCGGCGGGATCTCCCCGCTGGGCCAGCGCAAGGCGCTGCCGACCGTGGTGGACGCCTCCGCCGAGCGGCACGGCACGATCTGCGTCTCGGCCGGGCGGCGGGGGCTGGAGATCGAACTGGCGCCCGCGGACCTGGTGAAGCTCACCGGTGCCGTCACGGCGCCGATCGCCCGCCCCTGAGCCCGGTGCCCCGACGGTGCCGGCGCCCTGCCGGCACCGGCTCCGTCCGGGGTGTCACGCGTCCGTCCGGCCCTCCCGGCCCTCCGGCGGCGGCCCCCACCCGAGGTGGGGGACGTGGCCGGGCTCGGGGTCGCGGGGGCCGAACAGCGCCGTGAGTCCCAGGTGCGCCACCAGCGCGGCGAACGGCCAGGCCAGCAGGGCGCCCTTGGCCTTCAGCTCCAGCGGGGCGTCGAAGACCTGCCCCTTGCCCACCGCCTTGGCGTGGGCGACCACGTCCTGCTCCGGACCGAGCCAGACGCCCAACCGCCAGGCCACCACCGAGCCCAGCAGCGCGCCGACCGCCAACCCGACCACCACGCCGACACCGCCCCGGCGCCGCGCGAGGAAGACGGCCGCGCCGCTCAGCACGCCGATGCCCAGGGCCGACAGGGTGAACGTTCCGTCGACGCCGACCGACTCCTCGCCCTCGGCGTCGTCGAGGTAGACGGCCGTGCCGTCGGAGATCAGCGGCACCCGCGGGGCCAGCCACAGCCACAGCAGTCCGAGCGCCACCCCGGCGACCGCCACGGCCACCGCCACCAGTGCGGCGTCGCGCACCTCCCGGCGGGTCGAGAGCGCGTCGGCCCCCTCCGGCCCGGCGTCCCCGCCGGGCGCCCTGCCGCCGTCGGGCGGGGACCCCCACGGGTCGTAGGAGTGGGCCGACCGGGACGGTCCGTGCTGCGGGGAGGGAGGTGTCGGTGCGGTCACCCTGCCATCGTGCCAGGTCCGGCCACCGGTTCGCCGGGCAGGACCCGGCTCGGTGCCGCGGGAGCCGTCAGCGGACGGCGGCGCGGCGGTACGCCCAGGTGGCGACGGCCAGCGCGACGACCCCGACCACCGCGCAGACCCCCAGGTCGGCGGCGACCGAGCCCCAGCTCGGGCTGGGCTCGAAGGTGGCCGCCAGCGCCTCCACGCCGTACGTGGAGGGCAGCAGGTCCCTCGTCCAGCGCACCGCCTCCGGCAGCCCGTCGGCCGGGAGCACGCCCAGCAGCAGCGCGGCGGACATGCCCAGCTGCCCGCAGAGCGTGGCGAGTTCCTGGCGCGGGGCGAGCAGCCCGCAGGCCGCGCCGAGCCCGGCGAGGGCCGCGCCGGCCAGCGGCACCACCGCGATCAGCACCCACAGCCCGCCCAGCGGGAGCTGGTAGAGCACGGCGCCGGCCACGGCGGTGACCACCACGCCGGGCACCGTGAAGGAGGCGTACGCGCCCGCCGCCCCCAGCACCACCGCGGTGGGCGGCACCGGCAGGGTGGCGTAGTGGTCGAGCCCGCCGGAGGCCCGCAGTTGCCCGAAGTACTGGGCGAGGAGGTTCAGCGCGACGAAGGCGACCACCAGCACGCTCGATCCGGCCACCACGGCCCGCGCCTCGTCGCCGGGCCCGCCGTCCACGACCCCGCGCATCAGGATCATGATGCCCAGGGACTGGAAGGTCGCCACGAACAGCAGCGGGATGCGGGCCACCCGCGCGCGGGAGAGCTGCGCCCGGTAGACGGCCGCCAGGGCGGGCCACAGTCCCGCGCCCGGCGCGAGCGGGGCGACCGCCGGGCGGTCGTGCCGCGGGGCCGGGCGCGGCGCGGACGTCCGGACGCTCCCGTCCTCCACCGCGGTCTCCTCCGGGGTCGCCGACGCGGCCGTGCTCACGTCTTCACCAGACCTTCCGTGTGTCCTCCGAGCGCCAGGTAGACGTCCTCCAGGCTCGGCGTCGCCAGCGTGAAGTCGTCCAGCGCGGCGAACGCCGGGCCGCCGGTGACGGCGGCGACCGCCGCGCGCGCGGCCGCCGGGGGCAGCCGCAGCGTCCAGCGGCGGCCGGTGGCCGTGGCGACCGGGTGCAGGGCGGCGACCTCGGGCACCTCCAGCGGCGGCCGGTCGCGCCACACCAGTTCCAGCCGTACGTCCTCGCCGACCATGGCCTTCAGACCGGCGGGGGTGTCGCAGGCGATCGCCCGGCCGCGGTCCATGACCGCCACCCGGTCCAGGACCAGTTCGGCCTCGATGACGTTGTGGGTCACCAGGATCACCGTGACGCCGCGCTCGGCCCGCCGCCGGTCGATCGCGGCCCACACCGCGCGCCGCGCGACGGGGTCCATGCCGGTCGTCGGCTCGTCCAGCACCAGCAGGGGCCGCTCCCCCACCAGGGCCGCCGCCACGCAGGCCAGTCGTCGCTGGCCGCCGGAGAGCCGCTTCAGCGGACGGTCGGCGATGGCCCCCAGTCCCAGTTCCTCCAGGACGGCGTCGCGCTCGCGCCGCGCCGCGCCGGCGTCCAGGCCGCGCAGCCGTCCGGTGGTCTCGGCGGCCAGCGCCACGGTCAGCTCGTCCAGCGCGGTGGACTCCTGTCCGAGGTAGGCCAGCAGCCGGGACGCCCGCCGCGGGTGGCGGACCAGGTCGTGGCCGAGGACGTCGACACGTCCGGAGTCGGGCCGCAGCAGTCCGGTGAGCTGCCGCACCAGGGTGGACTTCCCGGCGCCGTTCGGGCCGAGCAGGCCGAACACCTCGCCGTGCCGGACCTCCAGGCTGACGCCGTCGCTGGCCCGTACGGCGGGGGTGCCGGGGGCGCCGCGCCGGCCGCGCCGGGCCGGATAGGTCTTGACCAGGTCGTGGACGCGTACGGCGGCCCCCACCGGTGCCTCCGTCCCGCCGACCGCCTGTCGCGTGCCCGTCCTCACGAGCTACGAGGGTACGCGCCCGTGCTCTCCTCACTCGCCGGTGGGTGCGGGTTCGTCGGCCGTACGGGCGTCGACCTCGCGCCAGAAGCCCGCGCGGATGGCGTAGCGGTCGCGCTCGTCGATCTGGTCGTCCTTGTGCGCCAGCAGGCCGAAGCGGGCGGCGTAGCGCAGCAGCTCGCCGTCGATGCGGTGCGGGATGCGGGGGTACTCCGCGGAGAGGGTCCTCAGGTGCCCGGGGTGGGCGAGCCGGTCGATCCAGCGGCGGGCGAAGACCTGGCCGACCTCGTAGGGGTCGCCGCTGACCGTGGTGATGTCCTCCTCCCGGTCGGCCCAGCGCTGCTCGGCGGTGGTGAGCTGGGCGAGCATCGGCAGGGCGGCGGCCTCGGGGGACTCGCCGGGGGCGCCGCGCTCGACCCAGCCCCGGTCGGAGGACCAGCGCAGGGTGGCGGCGGGGGCGGCGTGCGGGGTGTGCGCGGCGGGGCGGCCGAGTCCGGCCAGGTCCTTGGGGGTGGGCACGCCCTTGCCGGGGCCGCTGTCGCCGGGACGTTCGTCGGCGGCGGGCCGGGTGCCGTTCCGGCCGGGCGCGGCGGCCGGTGCGGCGCCGGCGGCCGTCTCCACCTGCTCCACGGGCGGCGCACCCGTGCCGGCGCCGGTCGCGACGGGGGTTCCCGCGCTCGGGGCGGGGGGCGGCTCGGGCAGGGGGGCGGAGAGGATGGCGGCGATCTCGGGGCGGGTGTCGGGCCGGGGCGGGCAGACCCCGGTGAGGTCCCTGGCCCGGACGGCCCGGGTGATCCAGGCGCGGTCCAGCACGCGCCGCTCGTCGGCCTCGGCGACCAGGTCCTCGGACTGGTTGTAGTCGCCGTCGGCGGCCTGTACGGCCCACAGGTGGACGGCGACGCCGTGCTCCTTGGCGGACATCAGTCCGGGCAGCAGATCGCCGTCTCCGGTGACCAGCACGATGTCGGAGCAGGCGCGGTTGCGTGCCAGTTCGGTGAGTTCGGCGTGCATGGCGGCGTCCACGCCCTTCTGCGCCCACCGTCCCTCGCTGCGCGTGAGGGCGCCGAGCCGTACGGTCACGCGCGGCATCACCCGCAGGCGCCGGTGCTCGGGTTGGGGCACCCGGTCCGGGGCGCCGTCGAACCAGTAGATGCGCAGCAGGCGGCAGCCGGTGTCGGCCTCGGCGCGTTCGCGCAGCGCCTGGATGAGGACGGAGTGGTCCACGGTGATCCGGGAGCGCGCGGGTTCCCCCGCCAGGAGGCTCGCGGCGGCGCCCAGAAGGTATCCGGCGTCCACCAGGACGACGCAGCGGTCCACGCTCCACCCACTCTCGGTACGACCGGCACGACCGGTGCAACCACCGTGACCGACGGTGTCCGTCCGGTCGTGGTGCGTTTCTTTCGGGTCCGTTTCGAGTCTGCCCGACCGTGCGGGGCTTGTCGGTCCGGGCTCGATCCTCGGCGTGGCGGGAGGCCCGTGTCCACGGTACGGGACGGAGCGCCGCTCAAGAAGGCCGATTACGCAGGGCAATTGTCCGACATGCGCACCGTGCGAATGCGTGCGAGGCTCTGATCACGGCCCATCGTTCCGAGATCCGCCACAGGAGGAGATCATGGGCAAGCGCAAGAAGGGCGACCGCGAACAACAGCGTGGACACGGCGCCGTCGACCGGTCGCAGGAGCAGTCGAACACCCCCGCCGAGCAGATGGCACAAGCGCAGTCGGCGCCGCAGGGCGGCTCCGGGAACATCGGGCGCAAGCACCGCAGGCGCTTCGGACACAACTGACTCGGACACGACCGACGTCACACCACCGAGACCACCACCGAAGCACACCACCGAGACCACCGCCGGGGCACGGCCACGACCGGGGCACCGGCAGCGGTCCGAGGGAGCGCCCCTCTTCCCCACGCGCTCCCTCGGGCCGGAACGCACCGCACCCGCCCGACGACGCGGTCGGGCGGGTGCGGTGCGTCGGCCGCGTCAGCCGGCCAGACAGGAGGGGCCGAGCAGGGCCTTGAGGTCTCCGAAGAGCGCCGGATCGGCGGTGACCCGGTGCCGGTCGAGCCGGAGCACGGTCGTCTTGCGGGCGCCCTGGAGCTTGACCCGCACCTCGGTCGAACCGCGGTGCTGGGTGAGCACCTCGCCCAACTTCTCCACCAGCGGCGGCGTGACCTTGACCGTGGGGATGGTGATGGTGACGGGCGCGTCGGACGCCGCGTCCGACAGGTCGGGGACCATCAACTCCATCGCGACCAGCCGGGGGATGTCCTCGCGCTTGTCCAACCGGCCCTTGACGAAGACCACCGCGTCCTCCACGAGCTGGGTGGAGACGAGTTGGTAGGTGGCGGGGAAGAACATGCAGTCGATCGAGCCCGCCAGGTCCTCCACGGTGGCGATCGCCCAGGCGTTGCCCTGCTTGGTCATCTTCCGCTGGAGGCCGGAGATGATGCCGCCGATGGTGACGATCGCCCCGTCGGTGAAGTCGCCGGCGTTGAGCTGGGAGATCGCCGCGTCGGTCTTGTCGGCCAGGACGTGCTCCAGGCCGAACAGGGGGTGGTCGGAGACGTAGAGGCCGAGCATCTCCCGCTCCTGGGCGAGCAGATAGCTCTTGTCCCACTCGTCGGTGGGGAACTGCACGTCCATGCCGAAGCCGGGGCCGCTGTCGGCGTCGTCCTCCCCCAACCCGCCGAAGAGGTCGAACTGTCCCTCGGCCTCCTTGCGCTTGACCTGCACCACGTTGTCGATCATCGACTCGAAGTGCGCCGTCAGCCCCTTGCGGGTGTGGCCCAGGTTGTCGAAGGCGCCGGCCTTGATCAGCGACTCGACCGTGCGCTTGTTGCACACCACCGCGTCGACCTTGTCGAGGAAGTCGGGGAAGGAGGTGTACTTCCCCTTGGCCTTCCGGCAGGCGACGATCGAGTCCACCACGTTCTGGCCGACGTTGCGCACGGCCGTCAGGCCGAAGACGATCGTGTCGTCGCCGCGCGGGGTGAAGTTCGCGTCGGACTCGTTCACGTCCGGCGGCAGCACCCTGATGCCCATGCGGCGGCACTCGTTGAGGTAGACCGCCGACTTGTCCTTGTCGTCGCGGACGGAGGTCAGCAGGGCCGCCATGTACTCGGCCGGGTAGTTGGCCTTGAGGTAGGCCGTCCAGTACGACACCAGTCCGTACGCCGAGGAGTGCGCCTTGTTGAAGGCGTAGCCGGCGAAGGGCACCAGCACGTCCCACACGGCCTGGATGGCCTCGTCGGAGTACCCCTTCTCCCGAGCGCCCTTCTGGAAGTTGACGAACTCCTTCTCCAGGACCTCGGGCTTCTTCTTGCCCATCGCCCGGCGCAGCAGGTCGGCCTGGCCGAGGCTGTACCCGGCGAGCACCTGGGCGGCCTTCTGCACCTGCTCCTGGTAGACGATCAGGCCGTAGGTGACGTCGAGGATGTCCTTGAGGGGCTCCTCCAGCTCCGGGTGGATGGGGGTGATCTCCTGCTGCCCGTTCTTGCGCAGCGCGTAGTTGATGTGGGAGTTCATGCCCATCGGGCCGGGCCGGTACAGGGCCGAGACCGCGGAGATGTCCTCGAAGTTGTCGGGCTTCATCATCCGCAGCAGGGAGCGCATGGGCCCGCCGTCGAACTGGAAGACGCCCAGGGTCTCGCCGCGCTGGAGCAGTTCGAAGGTCTTGGGATCGTCCAGCGGCAGGTCGAGCAGCTTGATGTCGACGCCCTTGTTGGCCTTCACCAGCTTGACGGCGTCGTCCATGATCGTGAGATTGCGCAGGCCCAGGAAGTCCATCTTCAGCAGGCCGAGCGACTCACAGGTGGGGTAGTCCCACTGGGTGACCACCGCGCCGTCGTTCTTGGGGCTGAACACCGGCACGTGATC
Source organism: Streptomyces macrosporus (assembly GCF_039533145.1). NCBI lineage: Bacteria > Bacillati > Actinomycetota > Actinomycetes > Kitasatosporales > Streptomycetaceae > Streptomyces > Streptomyces macrosporus. The sequence continues at coordinate 639,472 of NZ_BAAASZ010000020.1, read as the reverse complement.
GACGAGCGGCTCGCTGGACATGATCACGCCCGCCGCGTGCACGCCCATCTGCCGCACCAGGCCCTCGATGCCGCGAGCGGTGTCGATCACCTTCTTCACGTCCGGTTCGTTCTCGTACATCGACCTCACCTCGGCCGCCTCGCTGTAGCGCGGGTGGTCGGGGTCGGTGATGCCGGAGAGCGGGATGCCCTTGCCCAGGACGTCGGCGGGCATGGCCTTGGTGATGCGGTCGCCCATGGCGTACGGGTAGCCCAGGACGCGGGCGGAGTCCTTGATCGCCGCCTTGGCCTTGATGGTGCCGTAGGTGCCGATCTGGGCGACCTTGTCGGCGCCGTACTTCTCGGTCACGTAGCGGATGACCTCGCCGCGCCTGCGCTCGTCGAAGTCGATGTCGACGTCGGGCATGGAGACGCGCTCGGGGTTGAGGAACCGCTCGAAGATCAGGCCGTGGTCGATGGGGTCGAGGTCGGTGATGCCCATGGCGTAGGCCACGATCGAGCCCGCCGCGGAGCCTCGGCCCGGGCCGACGGCGATGCCGTTGTTCTTGGCCCACATGATGAAGTCGGCGACGACGAGGAAGTACCCCGGGAACCCCATCTGGACGATGACGTCCATCTCGTACTCGGCCTGCTTCTGCCGGTCCTCGGGGATGCCGTTCGGGTACCGGCGCTGCATGCCCCGCCGGACCTCCTCGCGGAACCAGGACTCCTCGGTGTGCCCCTCGGGGACGGGGAAGCGGGGCATCAGGTCCCGCTTCTCGAACCAGCCGGTGGTGTCGACCTGCTCGGCGACCAGGAGGGTGTTGCGGCAGCCCTCCTGCCAGGCGTCGGAGGAGTCGATGGCGTACATCTCCTCCGTGGACTTCAGGTAGTAGCCCGCGCCGTCGAACCGGAAGCGGTCGGGGTCGGAGAGGTTCTTGCCGGTCTGGACGCACAGCAGCGCGTCGTGGGCCTCGGCCTCGCTCTCGTAGGTGTAGTGGCTGTCGTTGGTGACCAGCGGCGGGATGCCCAGCTTCTTGCCGATCTCCAGCAGCCCGTCGCGGACCCGGCGCTCGATCTCGATGCCGTGGTCCATCAGCTCCAGGAAGTACCGGCCCTTGCCGAAGATGTCCTGGTAGTCGGCGGCGGCCTTGAGCGCCTCGTCGAACTGGCCGAGCCGGAGCCGGGTCTGCACCTCGCCCGAGGGGCAGCCGGTGGAGGCGATCAGCCCCTCGGAGAACTCGGCGATCATCTCCTTGTCGGTACGCGGCCACTTGACGAAGAAGCCCTCCATGTACGCGTCGGAGGAGAGCCGGAAGAGGTTGTGCAGGCCGGTCTTGTTCGCCGCCCAGATGGTCTTGTGGGTGTAACCACCGGAGCCGGAGACGTCGTCGCGCTTCTGGTGCGGCTGGCCCCACTGGACGCGGCGCTTGTACCGGCGCGACTGCGGGGCGACGTACGCCTCGATCCCGATGATGGGCGTGATGCCCGCCTTGGTGGCGTGCTGGAAGAAGTCGTACGCCCCGTGGAGGTTGCCGTGGTCGGTCATGGCGATGTGCGTCATGCCCATCTTCTGACAGGCCTCGAACATGTCGCCGAGTCGTGCCGCACCGTCCAGCAGTGAGTACTGAGTGTGTACGTGCAGGTGTGTGAACGGCGGGTGGGCCACGACGGAGGACCTCCAACGAACGGTCTTGCGGCGGTTCCTGAACGGCTTCGAAGTCTACGACCCGGGACCGACGGACATCCGCCGCCCGCCACGGGCGGACACCGGCCCGGTCCCTCCCTCGGCGGCGGCCCGCGTCCCCCGGCGTCACGCGCCCGCGGCGACCTCGGACCGAGGAGGGGAAGCGGGGACGGGAATCGGGGTGGGGCGGGCCGGGCCGACCGACCCGCGCGTCCCGCGGGTCACACCGCTCACGGACGCGTCCGGGCGTCGTTCGTGTTGCGATCGCCACCCCGTTCCCGCCCTTTAGGCCCTTCTTAGCGGAGCGCGTGGCACACTCGGCTGCGATGAGCACGACGAACGTCCCCGACGCGGGGACGAGCATGGGGATTCGGACGGTGCGCGCCGCGGTCTTCACCGCGCTGTGCGTCACCCTGTCCGCGGGTGCCCATGTGCTGCTCACCGGAAACCCCCTGCCGTACCCGCCGCTGATCGCGGTCACCGCGGTGGTGTTCGTCACCGCCTTCGCGCTCGCCGGGCGCGAGCGGGGGTACCGGTCGGTCGCCGGGCTGCTGGTGCCGCTGGAGCTGGCCGCGGACACCGTCTTCACCACCGGGCAGGACACCTGCTACGGACAGGCCGGCGGGCCCGTGGCCGGGCCGCTGCGCTCGCTGGGCCTGGACCTGCTCTGCGCGGGCGGCGACTTCGGGACGCCGCTGGCCCGGGTGGCCGCCGCCGGCGCGCCGCCGCTCGCCGGCGGCACCCACCCCGCCGCGCCCTGGCTGCTGCTGGCCGCGCACGTGGCCGTGGGGCTGACCGCCGCCGCCTGGCTGCGCCGGGGCGACGCGGCGCTCACCCGACTGCTGCGCGCCGCCGCCGCGGCCCTGTTCCGGCCGCTGCTGCTGGCGGTCGCCGACCACCGGGTCGCGGCCGGGCCGTCCCTCCGCGGGTTCCGTCCCGCCCCGCGCGCCCGCGCCCCTCGCGCGCTTCCGCTGCTGACCCACTCCGTCGTACGACGCGGACCTCCGTGCCCCGTGGCCCTCGCCGCCTGAGCACCACCGTCCCCCACACGTACGCGAACGACACGGAGAACGACACCCCATGAGCAAGCGCAACAGCCAGGAAGCCAAGCGCGCCGCCCGCGAGCGGCTGCGGATCGAGCGCGAGAAGCAGGCCAAGAAGGAGAAGCTCCGCCGCCAGCTGATCGTCGGCGCCTCGGTGGTGGGCATCCTCGCCATCGCGGGCGGCATCGGCTTCGCGGTCGCCAACATGGAGAGCGAGAGCGGCAGCGAGAAGTCCTGGTCCGCGGCGGCCGACAAGAAGCTGGTGAAGCCGGCCAACACCACGGGCGAGAACGGCACCGGCGTCGTCATCGGCGGCGAGAAGGCCAAGACCACCATCGACGTCTACGAGGACATGCGCTGCCCGGCCTGTGCCAACTTCGAGCAGCAGCTCGGCGAGCCCCTCAAGCAGGGCGCCAAGGACGACAAGTACAAGCTCCGGATCCACCTGGGCGCCATCATCGACGGCAACATGGGCGGCAACGGCTCCAAGAACGCCATCAGCGCGCTGGGCGCCGCGCTCGACGTGAGCACCGAGGCGTTCACCGAGTACCACTCCCTGCTGTACTCCGCCGAGCACCACCCGGCGGAGTCCGAGGACAAGTTCGCCGACAACGACTACCTGCTGAAGGTCGCGGAGGACGTCGACGCGCTGAAGGACAACCAGGAGTTCGAGCAGGCCGTCGAGAAGGGCACCTACGACAAGTGGGCCCTGGAGATGATCGACAGCTTCAACGACGCCGGCATCCAGGGCACGCCCACCGTCCGCGTCAACGGCAAGGACGTGGAGATCGGCAAGCTCCCCGCGGAGCTCGACAAGCTCGGCGTCAAGCTCCGGTAGTCGGCCTCCGGCCTCCCGGAACACCCCCGTCCGGCCCGGTGGGTCCCGTCGCCCGAGGCGACGCGGCCACCGGGCCGGTCCCGTTCCGGCGCCCTTCCCCTCGGGGTCTGGCGGCGCCCGACCGACCGCGGCCGAAACGCCGTCGGACGGGTCGGCGAACTCTTGTCGGTCTTCTATCCGAGGCCCCTACCGGCGCGTAGCATCTGCGGCCGTGACCGATACCGACACCACTCTCCGTACCGCCGCGCCCACGCGCCGTACGGTCGTCGCGGCGGGCGCCGCGACCGCCGCGCTGCTGCCGCTGACCGGCGTCCGGCAGGCCCGGGCCGACGACACCGCCGGCTCCGAGAGCACCCCCGTCTTCGCGCACGGCGTCGCCTCCGGCGACCCGCTGCCCGACGGCGTCCTGCTGTGGACCCGCGTCACCCCCACCCCCGACGCGACGCCCGGCTCCGGCCGGGGCGCCCCCGTGGAGGTCTCCTGGGAGGTCGCCGAGGACCGCGGCTTCGCCTCCGTCGTCGCCTCGGGCCGCACCACCGCCACGGCCGAGGGCGACCACACGGTCAAGGCCGACGTCCGCGGGCTGCGTCCGGCCACCGCCTACTTCTACCGCTTCGCCGCCGGCGGCGCCCACTCCCCCGTCGGGCGCACCCGCACCGCGCCCGCCGCCGGCACCACCGCGGACCGCGTCCGCTTCGGGGTGGTCTCCTGCGCCCACTACGAGAGCGGGTACTTCACCGCGTACCGCCGGCTGGCCGCCCGGACCGACCTCGACGCCGTCCTCCACCTCGGCGACTACATCTACGAGTACGGCAAGGGCGAGTACCCGCTGAAGGACGGGGTCGTCCGGGAGATGCGGCCGGTCCACGAGACCGTCACCCTGGCCGACTACCGGCAGCGCCACGCCCACTACAAAACCGACCCGGACCTGCAGGCCCTGCACGCCGCGCATCCGGTGATCGCGATATGGGACGACCACGAGACGGCCAACGACTCCTGGTCCGGCGGAGCGGAGAACCACACGCCGGAGACGGAGGGCGACTGGGCGGTCCGCGCGAGAGACGCCCGGCGGGCCTACTTCGAGTGGATGCCGGTCCGCCCCTCCACCGAGGGCACCGTCCACCGGCGGCTGCGCTTCGGCGACCTGGCCGACCTCCACCTGCTGGACCTGCGCTCCTTCCGCGACCGGCAGACCGGCCTCGGCAGCGGCGACGTGGACGACCCCGACCGCACGATCACCGGCCGGGCGCAGTTGGACTGGCTGAAGTCCTCCCTGGCGGCCTCCGACACGCGGTGGCACCTGGTCGGCACCTCGGTGATGATCTCGCCGATGGCCTTCGGGTCGGTGCCCGCCCACCTGCTCGGGCCGCTGGCCGAGCTGCTGGGCATCCCCCGCGAGGGCCTGGCCGTCAACGTCGACCAGTGGGACGGCTACACCGACGACCGCCGCGAGCTGCTGACCCACCTGCGCGACCGCGGCATCGACAACACCGTCTTCCTCACCGGCGACATCCACATGGCCTTCGCCAACGACGTGCCCGTCCGGGCGGCCACGTACCCGCTGGAGCGGCCGGTCGCCACGGAGTTCGTGGTCACCTCCGTCACCTCGGACAACCTGGACGACTTCCTGAGGGTCCCGCCGCACACCGTCTCCTCCGTGGCCGAGACCGCCATCCGCGCCGCCAACCGCCACACCAAGTGGGTCGACATGGACTCGCACGGCTACGGCGTCCTGGACGTGACCGGCGAGCGGGCGCAGATGGACTACTACGCGCTGTCGGACAAGACGGACCCGCTGGCGACCGCCGAACACGTCCGCTCCTACCGCACACGCTCGGGCACCCAGCGTGTGGAGCGCGCGGAGGAGCCCGTACGTTGACCCCGTGTCAGGGGGAATGTCAGGGGGAATGTCAGGGGGACGGCACGAGGAGCACACCCGGCCCGGACGGATCGTCGACGGCCCGCCAGAGCCGCGCGAGGCGGCCCGGCTGGGGCGGCGGATCCTCTCCGCGCTGTGCGCCGCGCACGCCGTCGGCGCCCACCACCGCGACGTGAAGCCGGCCAACGTGCTGCTGTGCGGTGCCCCCGTCCCCGGACCGTCCGCCGGGGCCCGGGAAACCCCGGGTCCCGGCCTCGGACCGCCTCAGCGGTCCGCCAGGTCCGCCAGGAAGTCCAGGGCGATCCGCCAGGTCCGCTCGGCCGCCTCCTTGTCGTAGTCGGGCAGGTCGGGGTCGGTGTAGAGGTGCCCGGCCCCGGCGTAGCGGTGGATCTCGACCTCCGCGCCCGCCCGTCGCATCCGCAGGTACCAGGCGTTCAGCCAGTCGTGCGGCTCGAAGGGGTCGGGGTCGGCGACGTGGAGCTGGACGGGCAGCTCGTCCACGGAGGCGTTCTCCGCGATGTCCGAGGTGCCGTGGAGGAGCAGCAGCCCGCGGGCGCGGACGTCGGCCAGCGCGAGGTTCTGGGCGATCGCCCCGCCCAGCGAGAACCCGGCGTACACCAGCCCCCGCTCGGACAGGGGCGCGGTGGCGGCGACGGCCCGCTTGAGCAGTTCGTCCCGGCCGATCTCGTCCTTGATCGCCATGCCGTCCTCGACGGTGTCGGCCGTCCGCCCGTCGTACAGGTCGGGGGTGTGGACCTCGTGCCCGGCCTCCCGCAGCCGCTCGGCGGCGGCGTGTACGGCGGGGCGCGGCCCGTAGGCGGAGTGGAACATCACAACGGTGGGCACGATGTCACTTCCTTCGCAGGTCAGGCTCATGATCCGCGTTCGGGCGCCTCACCCGGAGCGGGGTTCCCCCCATGGTGCCAGGTACGGTCGTTGGAGTCCTTTTCGTCATCAGGAGCCCCCGAGGAGTCCCACGACCATGGAGAACGTGCTACGGCCGCTGATCGTCTTCGGCGGCGCGATCGCACTGGCCCTCGTCGTCGGCTGGGCCATGGACCGCGTGCTGCGGCGCGTGGACGCCCGGCACCCGGAGACCCCCATGTGGGGGCTGCTGCGCAGCGGCCGGTGGCCGCTGCAGGCGGTCGTCTTCGTCGCGCTGCTCAACGCCTTCTCCGAAGAGACGCACCTGACCCGGGACCACCAGAAGACCGTCGACCTCTGGCTCAGCCTGATACTGATCGGGGCCACCGCGTGGCTGGCGCTGCGGATCGTCGCCGCCATCGTGGAGACGGCGTTCTCCCGCTACGCGGGGGTGGCCCACGACGCGGCGCGGGTGCGACGCGTTCGCACCCAGCTGACCCTGATCCGGCGGCTGGCGACGGCGGTGGTCACGGTGATCGCCGCCGCCGCGATGCTGCTGCAGTTCCCCGCGATGGAGAAGCTCGGCGCCTCCATGCTGGCCTCGGCCGGTGTGCTCGGCATCGTCGCGGGCATCGCCGCCCAGTCCACGCTGGGCAACCTCTTCGCCGGCCTGCAGATCGCCTTCGGCGACATGGTGCGCATCGGCGACACGGTGGTGGTCGAGGGCGAGCTGGGGACGGTCGAGGAGATCACCGTCTCGTACATCGTCATCCGCACCTGGGACGAGCGGCGGATCACCATGCCGGTGTCGTACTTCGCCGGCAAGCCCTTCGAGAACTGGTCCCGCAACGGCGCGCAGATGACCGGCACGGTCTACCTCCACCTCGACCACTCGGCCCCGATCGCCGAGATCCGCGCGAAGACCGAGGAGATCGTGCGCGCCAGCGACGCGTGGGACGGCCGCGCCTGGAACCTGGTGGTGACCGACACCACGCCCTCCACGATCGAGGTCCGCGCGATGGTGACGGCGCGCACGTCCGACGACGTCTGGACGCTGCGCTGCGAGCTCCGCGAGGAGCTGATCACCTGGCTCCACCGGGAGCACCCCTACGCGCTTCCCCGCATCACGACGGCGCAGGCGGCGCCGGAGCCCGCCCGGGAGCGGTCGGCGCGGCGGGGGACGGGCGCGGCGGACGACCGGTCGAACGGCTCCGGGCCGGGCCGGGCGGGCATCCCGGACGCCCGGAAGGCCCCCTGACGCGCCCGCCGGCGCCTCCCCGGACCCGGCTGCTCCCCGGTCCCCCGCCGCCGCGCCGTCGTACGTCCCGCGCGCCGGTCACGCGCTCTCGGCGCGGACCCGGTCCAGGGCGGTCCGGAGGTCGTCGGGGTAGTCGCTGGCGAACTCCACCCGGCGGCCGTCCGCGGGGTGTTCGAAGCCGAGCCGGACCGCGTGCAGCCACTGCCGGCCCAGACCGAGCCGCTTCGCCATCGTCGGGTCGGCGCCATAGGTGGTGTCGCCGACGCAGGGATGCCGGTGGGCGGCCATGTGGACGCGGATCTGGTGGGTGCGGCCGGTCTCCAGCTTGATGTCGAGCAGGCTGGCGGCCCGGAACGCCTCGATGAGGTCGTAGTGGGTGACCGACGGCTTGCCGTCGGCGGTGACGGCCCACTTGGAGTCGTGGACGGGGTGTCGCCCGATGGGGGCGTCGATCGTGCCGCTCAGCGGGTCGGGGTGGCCCTGGACGAGCGCGTGGTAGCGCTTGTCGACCGTGCGCTCGCGGAACTGCTGCTTGAGCAGGGTGTAGGCCCGCTCGGACTTGGCGACCACCATCAGCCCGGAGGTGCCCACGTCCAGCCGGTGCACGATGCCCTGGCGCTCCGCGGCGCCCGAGGTGGAGATGCGGAAGCCCGCGGCGGCGAGTCCGCCGATCACGGTGGGCCCGTCCCAGCCGGGGCTGGGGTGGGCCGCCACGCCGATCGGCTTGTCGACCACCACGATGTCGGCGTCGTCGTACACGATCTCCATGCCCTCGACGGGCTCGGCGACGACCCTCACCGGCGCGGGGGGCGCGGGCATCTCGACCTCCAGCCAGGCCCCGCCCCGCACGCGCTCCGACTTCCCCACCTCGCCGCCGTCGAGCCGGACCTTCCCCGCGGCGGCCAGCTCGGCCGCCTTGGTGCGGGAGAAGCCGAACATCCTGGCCAGGGCCGCGTCGACGCGCTCGCCCTCCAGGCCGTCGGGTACGGGCAGGGTGCGGATCTCGGGAAGCTGGCTCACCCGATCGAGTATGCCGGACCCGGGCCGTGCCTCCGTCCGGCGGGCGGAGGCACGGCCCGGGTCAGTCGCGGTGGACCGTGCCGTCGGGGTCCAGGCCGCGGAAGGACAGGATCACGATCAGCACGCCGCCACAGACGATCGCCGTGTCGGCGAGGTTGAAGACGGCGAAGTGCGCGGGCGCGATGAAGTCCACGACGTGGCCCCGGAACACCCCCGGCGAGCGGAAGATCCGGTCGGTGAGGTTGCCCAGGGCCCCGCCCAGCAGCAGCCCCAGCGCCACGGCCCACGGCGCGCTGTAGAGCTTGCGGGCGATCCGTACGATCACCACGATCACGGCCGCCGCGATGACGGTGAAGACGATGGTGAGGGCCTCGCCGATGCCGAAGGCGGCGCCCGGGTTGCGCACCGCGTGGAACCGCAGCCAGGTCCCGATCACCTCGATCGCGTCGTGGCCCTCCAGCCTCTCGACCACGAGGATCTTGGTGATCAGGTCGAGGGCGTACGCCAGGGCCGCCACGATGGCGAGTTCCACCACCCGCCGGCGGCGAGCGGACGGTGTCCGCTCGCCCTCCCGGGCCCCGGTCCCCGTCGCGGGCGCCGTCTCCGGCGGCGCTTCCACGGTCTCGGCTTCGGCCTTCTCGGGCTTGTCGTCGGCCCGTTCCACCTCTGTCACGTGATGCAGGGTACGTCACACCCGCGCGGGAGCCGTCAGCGGCGTTCCTGCCGCTGCTTGCACTCGACGCAGAGCGTGGCGCGGGGGAACGCCTGCATCCGCGCCTTGCCGATCGGCCGGCCGCAGCTCTCGCAGACCCCGTACGTCCCGGCCTCCAGGCGCCCCAGGGCGCGCTCGGTCTGGTAGAGCATCTCGCGGGCGTTCTCCGCGAGGGCCATCTCGTGCTCGCGCGTGATGTTCTTGGTGCCCGTGTCGGCCTGGTCGTCCCCGGTGGCGTCGGCCGAGTCGCGCATCAGGCCGTTGAGGGCCTCCTCGGCGGCGTGGATCTCGGTGCGCAGCCGTGCGGCGTCCTCGGACAGCTCGGCGCGCGCCTCCTCCACCTCGTCCGGGGTCCAGGGGCTCTCGCCGGGCCGTACGACGAGTTCGTCGGGGGCGGCGGGTGTCGCGGCCGCGCGGGCCGTGGGCACCTCGGCGGCCGGCGCTCCCGTCGTGGTCTTCTTGGCAACCACCGTCTTGGCTCCTGTCTCCTCGCCGGCCGCTCCCGCGGCCGTCTCCGTGGCGACGTCCCGGCCGTCCGCCCCGGGGGCGGTTCTCCCCGCCGTCGCGTCCTCGTCCGCGGCGGGGGCCGTCCCCGCGGAGGTCTCCCGGCCGGCCCCTCTCGGATTCGCCTTCGGCTCCGCCCCCGTCACGTCCGCCGTCCTCCTCCGCACCCCGTCGGCGGCCTCCGTGGCGGGCGCGGCGGGTTTCCGCACGGCTTTCGCCCTCTTCCCCGCGGTCTCTCTCGCCACCATGGCCGCGTTCCCTTCACATATTGTGATCTTGTCCGCGAATCGTGACGGGAACGATAAGTCGACCCCGATCACGCGGCAACGGGGCACGCCGGTCCGCCCGTGTCTCTTCCGCGGCGGGCCCGTGCCCCTGCGAAGCGTTGTGCCCCGCGGCGCGGCCCGAAAACCGGTCCACCGCCATTGGAGGACACCCGTACACTGGGCAGAGCGAAAGGCGTGGATGGGGACGAGTAGCGTCCGTACGCAGCCGAGAGCGACCCGGGGACGGTGTGAGCCCGGGGGCGAGCGCGGCGTGAAGATCACCCCGGAGCCGCCGGAAGAAAGCCCGCGCGAGCGCGTCGAGCGCGTGGCGAGTAGAACCGGCATCGCGGCACCAATGAGTGGGCGGTGGGACCCGCGCGCGGCGCGCTCCCGCCGTCAAGGAGGGTGGTACCGCGGGAACCGGCGCCGACGGGCGGCGGTCTCGTCCCTCCGGCGGAAGTCACGACGTCCGTTGGAGGAAGCTCGCAGTGAGCCAGCAGCCCCCGCCCCAGTACCGTCCGGTGCCCGCCCAGGTGGATCTCCCCGCCCTGGAGCGCGCCGTACTGGACTTCTGGCGCGAGAACAAGATCTTCGCCCGCAGTCTGGAACAGACCGAGGGCCGTCCCGAGTGGGTCTTCTACGAGGGCCCCCCGACCGCGAACGGCATGCCCGGCGCCCACCACATCGAGGCCCGCGTCTTCAAGGACGTCTTCCCCCGCTTCCGCACCATGCGCGGCTACCACGTCACGCGCAAGGCCGGCTGGGACTGCCACGGCCTGCCGGTCGAGCTGGCGGTGGAGAAGGAGCTGGGCTTCACCGGCAAGCAGGACATCGAGGCCTACGGCATCGCGGAGTTCAACGCCAAGTGCCGCGAGTCGGTGACCCGGCACACCGACGCCTTCGCCGAGCTGACGACCCGGATGGGCTACTGGGTCGACATGGACGACGCGTACTGGACGATGAGCCCCCAGTACATCGAGTCCGTCTGGTGGTCCCTGAAGCAGATCTTCGACAAGGGCCTCCTCGTCCAGGACCACCGGGTGGCGCCCTGGTGCCCGCGCTGCGGCACCGGCCTGTCCGACCACGAGCTGGCGCAGGGCTACGAGACCGTGGTCGACCCCTCGGTCTACGTCCGCTTCCCACTGACCTCCGGCCCGCTGGCCGGCGAGGCCGCGCTGCTGGTGTGGACGACCACCCCCTGGACGCTGGTGTCCAACACCGCGGTCGCGGCCCACCCCGACGTCACCTACGTGGTGGCCACGGACGGCACCGAGAAGCTGGTCGTCGCCGAGCCGCTGCTGGCCAAGGCCCTCGGCGAGGGCTGGAGCACGACCGGGCAGACCTTCACCGGCCGCCAGATGGAGCGCTGGACCTACCGCCGCCCGTTCGACCTGGTGGAGATCGAGAACGCCCACTACGTCGTCAACGCCGAGTACGTCACCACCGACGACGGCACCGGCCTGGTCCACCAGTCCCCCGCCTTCGGCGAGGACGACCTGAAGACCTGCCGCGCCTACGGGCTGCCGGTGGTCAACCCCGTCCGGCCCGACGGCACCTTCGAGGAGGGCCTGGGGCTGGTCGGCGGGCAGTTCTTCAAGAAGGCCGACGAGGCGCTGGTCGCCGACCTGGACGCACGCGGCCTGCTCTTCCGCCACCTGCCGTACGAGCACAGCTACCCGCACTGCTGGCGCTGCCACACCGCGCTGCTCTACTACGCGCAGCCGTCCTGGTACATCCGCACCACCGCCGTCAAGGACGCCCTGCTCCGGGAGAACGAGCGGACGAACTGGTTCCCGGACTCGGTCAAGCACGGCCGCTACGGCGACTGGCTGAACAACAACATCGACTGGGCCCTGTCCCGCAACCGCTACTGGGGCACCCCGCTGCCCATCTGGCGGTGCGAGGACGGCCACCTCACCTGCGTCGGCTCGCTGGCCGAGCTGACGGAGCTGACCGGCACCGACCAGTCCGGCCTGGACCCGCACCGGCCCTACATCGACGAGGTCGTCTTCGACTGCCCCGCCGAGGGCTGCTCCCACCGGGCCGTCCGCGTCCCGGAGGTCATCGACGCCTGGTACGACTCGGGGTCGATGCCCTTCGCGCAGTGGGGCTACCCGTACCGGAACAAGGAGCTGTTCGAGAAGCGCTACCCGGCGCAGTTCATCTGCGAGGCGATCGACCAGACCCGCGGCTGGTTCTACACGCTGATGGCGGTCGGCACGCTCGTCTTCGACCGCTCCTCCTACGAGAACGTGGTCTGCCTGGGCCACATCCTCGCCGAGGACGGCCGGAAGATGTCCAAGCACCTGGGCAACATCCTGGAGCCGATCCCGCTCATGGAGCGGCACGGCGCCGACGCGGTGCGCTGGTTCATGGCGGCGGGCGGCTCCCCGTGGAGCGCGCGGCGCGTCGGCCACGGCACGATCCAGGAGGTCGTCCGCAAGGTCCTGCTGACCTACTGGAACACGGTCGCCTTCCAGGCCCTGTACGCCCGCACCTCCGGCTGGACGCCCTCCGAGGCCGACCCGGCCCCGGCGGAGAGGCCGCTGCTGGACCGCTGGCTGCTCAGCGAGCTCCACGCGCTGGTCGACCAGTGCACCCAGGCCATGGAGACGTTCGACACCCAGCGCACCGGCAAGCTGCTGTCGACCTTCGTGGACGACCTGTCCAACTGGTACGTGCGCCGCTCGCGGCGCCGCTTCTGGCAGGGCGACCCGGCGGCGCTGCGCACCCTCCACGACGTGCTGGAGACGGTCACCCGCCTGATGGCCCCGCTGACGCCGTTCATCACCGAGCGGGTCTGGCAGGACCTGGTCGTCCCCGTCACCCCGGACGCGCCGCCCTCGGTGCACATGGCCTCGTGGCCGGTCGCCGACCCGGACGCCATCGACCCGGACCTCTCCCGCGACATGCTGCTGGTGCGGCGTCTGGTGGAGCTGGGTCGGGCCACGCGCGCCGAGTCGGGCGTCAAGACCCGGCAGCCGCTGTCGAGGGCGCTGCTGGCCGCGCAGGGCTTCGAGCTGCTCAGCGACGAGCTGCGGGAGCAGATCGCCGAGGAGCTGAACGTCACCTCGCTCGCCTCCCTGTCGGAGGTGGGCGGTTCCCTGGTGGACACCACCGCCAAGGCGAACTTCCGCGCGCTGGGCCGCCGGTTCGGCAAGCGCACCCAGCCGGTCGCCAAGGCCATCGCCGAGGCGGACGCGGCGGAGCTCTCGGCGGCGCTGCGCAACGGCACGGCCTCGGTGGAGGTGGACGGCGAGACGATCGCGCTGTCGCCGGAGGAGGTCATCATCACCGAGACCCCGCGCGAGGGGTGGTCGGTGGCCTCCGACGCGGGCGCCACGGTCGCCCTGGACCTGGAGATCACCCCGGAGCTGCGGCGGGCCGGACTGGCCCGTGACGCGATCCGGCTGATCCAGGAGGCGCGCAAGAAGAGCGGCCTGGACGTCGCCGACCGGATCGCCCTGCGGTGGCGGTCGGACGACGCGGAGGTCGGCCGGGCCCTCACCGAGCACCAGGCCCTGATCACGGACGAGGTCCTGGCGACGGACTACGCCGAGGGCGAGGGCGACGACTCCTTCGGCGAGCCGTTCACGGACGAGGGGCTCTCCCTGACCTTCCGGCTCCGCCGCGCCTGACGGCGGCTCGACGGCCGGCGTCCCCGCGACGCCGGCCGTCCCGACCCCTCCCGATCGCGGCCCCGGTCGTGGCCCCCGGTCGCGCTCGTGGCGTGGCCGCGTCGTGGCCGTGCTCGCTCGGGCGGGGTGAAGCGAACACGCCAACGGGCCGGGCCCGGGATCGTTTCGGATCCCGGGCCCGGCCCGTTCGTGATATGCCGACCTGCGCTCGCGGAGGCGTCCGTCAGCCGCCGGTCAGTTGTCGTCCTCGTCGATGAGGAAGCCGCGCATCGGCGACGGCGCCTGCTGCATCGGCTGCGGGCCCTGCGGCCGCACGGGGGCCATCGGCTGGGTCATGGCCGGGGACATCTGCTGCTGCTGTCCGCCGTACGTCTGACCACCGCCCTGGGTGTGGCCGCCGTGACCACCGGGGCCGCCCATCGACTGGCCGCCGCCCATGGACTGGTTGCCGCCCATCGCCTGGTGTCCGCCGCCCATCGAGCCGCCGGTGGGGGCACCGGCCGAGGCCATCGACGGGGACGGCGGCAGCGAGGCCGTCGCCGGGGTGCGCGGCGGGGCCAGGGAGTCGTCGGCCTGGCTCTCCAGCTGGCGGAGCTGGCTCTCCAGGTACGACTTCAGACGGGTGCGGTACTCGCGCTCGAAGCCGCGCAGGTCCTCGACCTTGCGCTCCAGCGTGGCGCGGGCGGACTCCAGCGAGCCCATCGCGACACGGTGCTTCTCCTGCGCGTCCCGCTCCAGGGCGTCGGCCTTGGCGCGGGCGTCCCGCTCCAGGCCTTCGGCGCGGCTGCGCGCCTCACCGACGATCTTGTTGGCCTCGGAACGGGCCTCCGCGATCGCCTGGTCGGCGGTCTGCTGCGCCAGCGACAGCACGCGGGCCGCGCTGTCGCCGCCGGGGGCCTGGCCACCCATCGGGCCGGGACCCATCGGTCCGGGGCCCATCGGCCCGGGACCGTGCGGACCGCCCTGCGGTCCGTGCCCGCCGGGACCTGCCGGCAGCTGCGGCGCACCGCCGGGGAGCTGGGGCGGGCCGCCCATCTGCCCCGGCGGGACCGGCTGCGGTCCCGATATGGCGGCTGGTACGGGAGCCCCGGGCCTCTCCTGTGGCTCGGGTTTGCGCATCCCCTGCTGCTGCTGGTTCTGCGCGGCGGCCCGCGTCGCCGCGGCCAGCTTGGCGCGCAGGTCCTCGTTCTCGCGGAGCAGCCGGGTCAGCTCGGCCTCGACCTCGTCGAGGAAGGCATCGACCTCGTCCTCGTCGTAGCCCTCGCGCAGGCGGACGGTCGTGAACTGCTTGTTCCGCACGTCCTCGGGGGTCAGCGGCATCTCTTCACCTCAACGTAAGTCATCGGCATATCGGCAAGACCGTATCGCTCACAGCCTGGCCACGACACTGATCAGGATGTAGACGATGATCATCAGTACGAAGAAGGACAGGTCGAGCGCCACGCCCCCGAAGCGCAGCGGCGGTATGAACCGCCGCAGTAGCTTGAGTGGCGGATCAGTGACAGTGTAGGTGGCCTCCAGAACGACCACCATCGCCTTGCCGGGCTGCCATGAGCGGGCGAACATGAAGACGTAGTCCATCACCAGGCGGAAGATCAGCACGACCAGGAAGCATTGCAGCGCAATGAGGATCACCTGCTGTGCGACGCCCATCGTGCGCTTCCCTCTCCCCTTTGGTCGTGTCCGGCCGCCTGCCGACCGGGCTGTCCGTTCGTACTGACTATCAGCTCTGGTTGAAGAACCCGCCCTCTGCGATGCGGGCCTTGTCCTCCGCCGTGACATCGACGTTAGCAGGAGACAGCAGGAAGACCTTCTGCGTCACCCGCTCGATACTCCCATGGAGACCGAACACCAGACCGGCCGCGAAGTCGACCAGCCGCTTCGCGTCCGTGTCGTCCATCTCGGTCAGATTCATGATCACCGGGGTGCCCTCGCGGAAGTGTTCCCCGATGGTACGGGCTTCGTTGTACGTCCGGGGGTGGAGCGTGGTGATCCGGTAGGGCTCCCGCTCGGACACGACCTTGGGCATGATCACCGGCGCGTTCTTCTCCAGGTTCTGGCGTTCGGATGTGATGGATGCCACGGGCGCGATCCGCCCGTGGCGGCCGCTCTCGGTGACGATCGCGGGAGCCTGTTCCCGCTCCCGGTGAGCCGGAGGATGGACGACCCGCACCGGCTCCTCGGGCTCCTGCTCCCCGCCGGCCTTCACCGTGGAAGCTCCCAGAGGCTGGTGTGCCTGATGGCGCCGGTCCCTTTCGGGCTCCGGCTCGGGCTCGAACTCGTCATCGGGGTCGAACCCCGGGCCGTCGTACCCATCGTCCTCCACGAGGCCGAGGTAGACCGCCATCTTGCGCATCGCGCCGGCCATTCTCTGCGTCCTCCGCTCTGTGGTGGTTCCCCTGCCTTCGGCGGGGAGGCCCCATTCCTGCCTCCGGTGCCTCCGGCGGGGAGGCCCCAAGGCTCCGTCACCGGTGGCCTTGGATCCACGCGGCCATCCGCTCGGTGCGGAAATGACCATATTTTCTTTTGTGGTCCGACTTGCTTGGCGACGTTACCGGAGGCCGGGTCGGTCTCCGAGTACCGCACTGCCGATGCGCACATGTGTCGCACCGGCCGCCACCGCGTGCTCCAGATCCGCGCTCATTCCCGCCGACACCATGTTCGCAGCAGGATCGTTCGCCCGCAGGCCGGTTGAGATTTCACCCAGCCTCTCGAACGCGGCCCTCGGCCTCCCGGCGTACGGACCGGACAGGGGTGCGACCGTCATCACACCGGCCAGCCACAGCCCCGGGGCGGCGGCCACCTCGGCGGCCAACTCCCCCACCCCGTCGGGCGCGACGCCGCCGCGCCCCCCGGCCGCGCCCGACTCCCGGTCGAGCGCGACCTGGAGCAGACAGCCGATCCGCCGCCCCTCCCGCTCGGCCGCCGAGGAGAGCGCGGCGACCAGACGGGGGCGGTCCACCGAGTGCACGAAGTCGGCGTAGCGGACCACGGAGCGGACCTTGTTCGTCTGCAACTGGCCCACGAAGTGCCAGGTGAGCGGCAGGTCCGCGCAGGCCGCGGCCTTGGGCGCCGCCTCCTGGTCGCGGTTCTCCGCCACGTGCCGCACCCCGAGTTCGGCCAACAGCCGCACATCGCCGGCGGGGCGGGTCTTGGTGACGACGATCAGGGTCACGTCCTTCGGTTCGCGCCCCGCGGTGACACAAGCGCGGGCGATGCGCTCCTCCACCCGGGCGAGATTGGCGGCCAGTTCGGCCTTGCGGTCCGTCACTCCCCACGCTCCCCGTGCGACGCTCCGGCGCCGTCCGTGGACGGCGTCCGGCCTTCCGTACGGCCCGGCTTCCCCGACCCGTCCCTTTCATCCGGACTCTCCGGGGAGTCCGCTCCCTCCAGCCAGACGTAACTCGCCAGCCGTCCGGTGACCTTCTCCCGCCGGTACGAGTAGTGGTCGTCCGACTCCAGCGTGCACACGGAGGAGCGCGGCGGCTCCGGGACGCCGAGCCGGGCGAGTTGGGCGCGGACCCCGGCCGCGACGTCGACCGCCGGCGTGCCCCGGCGCGTGGTGGCGTACGCCTCCGGCACCACGGCGGCGACCTCCTCGCGCATCCGCTCCGGCACCTCGTAGCAGCGCCCGCACACCGAGGGACCGACGCGGGCGACGACGCGCGCCGGATCGGCGCCCAGGGACGTCATCGTCTCGACCACCGCCGGCACCACCCCGGCGACCAGGCCCGGCCGTCCGGCGTGCGCGGCGCCCGCGACCCCGGCGACGGGATCGGCGAGGAGGACCGGTACGCAGTCGGCGGTGAGGACGGCGAGTGCCAGGCCGGGCCGGTCGGTGACGACCGCGTCCACGCACGGCGCGTCGCCGGTCCCCCACGGCCCTCGGACGACGGCCGCGTCACGGCCGTGCACCTGGTTCATCCAGACCACCGCGGCCGGGTCCAGGCCGAGCGCCTTCGCCGCCAGCTCCCGGTTGGCCCGTACGGCGCCGGGGTCGTCCCCCACCGCGCCGCCGAGGTTGAGTTCGTCATACGGAGCGGCGCTCACCCCGCCCCACCGGTCGGTGAAGGCGAAGTGCGCGCCGCTCACGGAGTCGTGCTGCCCTATCACGCTCGTGGTGCCTACTTGAGGAAGTCCGGCACGTCGAGCTCCTCGGCCTGCCCCTCCGACGGGTACGGCCGGGCCGGGGGCACCTGCGGGCCCGCGGACGGGCCGGTCTCGCCGGCTCCCGTGGTCGAGGTGCTCGTGCCGAAGACGGGCGAGGGGTCGCTCAGCGGGGACACGGGGGACGGCTCGTCCTCGCGCGGGGTGACGGAGCCGAGCCCGCCGAAGGACGGACGGTCGGTGTCGGAGGGCGCCGGGCGCGTGCCCGTGGCGCTCTCCTCCTTGCTCCCGTAGGAACCGAGCACCTTGTCGCGGTTCTTCGCCGGGGGCTGCCCACCGTCGAAGCCCGCCGCGATGACGGTGACCCGGACCTCGTCGCCGAGGGCGTCGTCGATGACCGCGCCGAAGATGATGTTCGCCTCGGGGTGCGCCGCCTCGCTCACCAGCTGGGCGGCCTCGTTGATCTCGAACAGGCCGAGGTCGGAGCCGCCGGAGATGGAGAGCAGGACGCCGCGGGCGCCGTCGATGGACGCCTCCAGCAGCGGCGAGGAGATCGCCATCTCGGCGGCGGCCACCGCGCGGTCGTCGCCGCGCGCCGAGCCGATGCCCATGAGCGCCGAACCCGCCTCGGACATCACGGACTTGACGTCCGCGAAGTCGAGGTTGATCAGGCCCGGGGTGGTGATGAGGTCGGTGATGCCCTGCACACCGGACAGCAGCACCTGGTCCGCGGACTTGAACGCGTCGAGCACGCTCACCTGACGGTCCGAGATGGACAGCAGCCGGTCGTTGGGGATGACGATGAGGGTGTCGACCTCGTCGCGCAGGGCCGCGATGCCGTCCTCGGCCTGGTTGGCGCGGCGGCGGCCCTCGAAGGTGAAGGGACGGGTGACGACGCCGATGGTGAGGGCGCCGAGGGAGCGTGCGATGTTCGCGACGACGGGTGCACCGCCGGTGCCGGTGCCGCCGCCCTCGCCCGCCGTGACGAAGACCATGTCGGCCCCCTTGAGGACCTCCTCGATCTCCTCGCGGTGGTCCTCGGCGGCCTTGCGGCCCACCTCGGGGTTGGCACCCGCGCCGAGGCCGCGGGTGAGCTCGCGGCCGACGTCGAGCTTGACGTCGGCGTCGCTCATCAGCAGGGCCTGTGCGTCGGTGTTGATCGCGATGAACTCGACGCCCTTGAGACCGACCTCGATCATCCGGTTGATGGCATTGACGCCACCGCCGCCGATACCGACGACCTTGATGACTGCGAGGTAGTTCTGCGGTGCTGCCACGTCGAAGGCCTCTCGCCTCGAGTTACGTGTCGCCGCTCCACGGTGGTTGCGGTGCGCCGACCTATGCCGAGTGGGACGGTCCGGACGCCGACCCGAACCCTAACGGTGAAGTTTAGGGTTACCAATGTCTGTCGTTCCTCGGATTCTTTGGAACGGACACTAGGTCGACATGCGGTGCGCGTTCAATGAACACGCCGAACCTCCCGTTTTTCTTCTCACCCTATGTGATCAGGCGATGCGGTAGCCAACCAGGGTGCTGGCCTGCGGGTACGGACGTCAACTCCCCGACGCCGCCGGGGCGCCGGGGACACTCACGTCGAACCTCTCCGCCCCGTCCGCCGCTTTCATCAGCAGGGTGAGCGACTCGGCCTTCGCGGCGCTCTTCTCGGCGCTCCCCCACACCACCGTGCGCCCCCCGGTCAGCTCCAGGGTGATGGAGTCGTAGGAGCGGACGCGGATGGTGCGGGTGTCCCGGCGGACCCCGTCGGGGAGCGCCGAGGCGACCCGCACGGCCTCCCGGCGCATCCGCTCGGCGCCGAAGCGGTGACGGCTGGGCGAGTCGGCGAGGTCCACCACGAGCAGGGGGACGCCCCCGGGCCGTTCGGCGACCGTGCCGAACCGCACCCCCTCGCCGTCCACCTCCGCGTACCCGCGCTTCTCCGCCATGACGACCACGGGTCTGCGCTCGACGACCCTCACCTCGATGCCGTGCGGCCAGGACCGCACGACCTCCACCGAGTCGATCCGGGGCAGCCCGTCCAGCAGGCGCCGCTCCACCGCCTCGGGGTCGACCGAGACGAGCGGGTCGCCCACGGGGACGGCGGCGACCCCCCTGACCTGCCGCTCCGTCAGGACCCGTGTGCCGGTGACCGTGACGCTCTCCACCCGCAGCCACGAGGAGCCGTAGAGCACCCACAGGGCGCAGCCGCCGAGCACGAGCGCGGGGGCGAGGGCGAGCACCAGCAGCAGTCGGCGGCGCCTGCGGTCGTCCGGCCGCCCGGGCGCCGGGCGCCGGGCGGCCGGGGGCGGGACGGCGCCCCGCCCCGGCCGCCTCGGTCCGCCGGCGCCGCGCTCGGCGGTCGTTGTCCGTCCGGCCACGCTCCCTGCTCTCCCGCGCCCGGACCGTCAGCCCTGACGGCGTGCCGCGATCGCTTCGTACACCATGCCGACCAGCAGTTCGTCGGCGTCACGGCGGCCGAACTCGGCGGCGGCGCGGGCCATGTCGTACAGCCGGTGCGGGTCGGTGAGCACCGGCAGGACGTTGTTCTGGATCCACTCCGGCGACAGCTCGGCGTCGTCGACCAGCAGCCCGCCGCCCGCCTTGACCACCGGCTGGGCGTTCAGCCGCTGCTCGCCGTTGCCGATCGGCAGCGGGACGTAGGCGGCGGGCAGCCCGACGGCGGACAGTTCGGCGACCGTCATCGCGCCCGCGCGGCAGAGCATCATGTCGGCCGCGGCGTACGCGAGATCCATGCGATCCAGATACGATACCGGGATGTACGGCGGCATTCCGGGCATGTTGTCCACCTGCGGCAGCTCGTTCTTCGGGCCGACCGCGTGGAGGATCTGGATGCCGGACCGCTGGAGGGTCGGGGCGATGGCCTGGACGACCTCGTTCAGCCGCCGCGCCCCCTGGGAGCCGCCGGTGACCAGCAGGGTGGGCAGGCCCGGATCGAGCCCGAAGGCCGCCCTGGCCTCGGCCCGCACCGCCGCCCGGTCCAGGGTGGCGATGGAGCGGCGCAGCGGGATGCCGACGTAGCGGGCGTGCCGCAGCTTGCTGTCCGGGGTGGAGACGGCGACGAAGCGGGTGTAGCGGGAACCGATCTTGTTGGCCAGGCCCGGCCGGGCGTTGGCCTCGTGCACCACGATCGGCACCCCGAGCCGCTTGGCCGCCAGGTAGCCGGGCAGCGCCACGTAGCCCCCGAAGCCGACCACGCAGTCGGCCTTGGTGCGCTCCAGGACCTGCTCGGCGGCCTTGATGGTGCCGCGCAGCCGCCCCGGCACGGTGATCAGCTCAGGGGTGGGTTTGCGCGGCAGCGGCACGGCCGGGATCAGCTCCAGGTCGTAGCCGCGCTCCGGGACGAGCCGGGTCTCAAGTCCGCGTTCCGTGCCGAGTGCCGTGATCCCCACGGTCGGGTCCTGCCTGCGCAGGGCGTCCGCGAGGGCGAGCGCGGGCTCGATGTGGCCGGCGGTCCCCCCACCGGCGAGTACGACATGCACCGAATTTCACCGCTCTCCGGACGGGCGCCGCGTGGCGCTCCGTCGCATCGTCTTCCGTCTCACCCCAGCCAGCTTCTTTCTCACAGCAGGCTGCCGCATGGCCAGTGCCGCCTTCGCGGCGGGTTCCGTTCTCGCGGACGAGATCAGCAGCCCGACGGCGAACATCGTCGGCAGCAGGGCGGAACCTCCGTAGGAGAACAGCGGGAGCGGGACACCGGCGATCGGCAGCAGTCCGAGCACCGCGCCGATGTTGACCACGGCCTGCGCCATGATCCAGGTGGTCACGCCTCCCGCCGCGTACCTGACGAAGGGGTCCTCCGTGCGTCCGGCCACGCGGATACCCGCATAGCCTAGAGCCGCGAAAAGAGCGAGCACCGACAGCGTCCCCGTCAGGCCGAGTTCCTCCCCGGTCACGGCGAAGATGAAGTCGGTGTGCGGTTCGGGCAGTTGCCCCCATTTCTCCACGCTGGCGCCCAGGCCCGAGCCGAACCAGCCACCGGAGGCCAGGGCGTAGATGCCGTGCACGGCCTGCCAGCACGCGTCGTTCGGGCCGGGGTCGGTGGCGCCGAGGCAGCCCAGGCGGGACATCCGGTTGGGGTTGGTGCCGATGAAGACGGCCCCGACGACGGCGACGAACGCCAGCACCCCGACGAACAGCCGCAGGGGCGCCCCGGCCAGCCAGAGCAGCCCGACCAGGATCGCCGCGAGGATGATCGCGGTGCCCATGTCGCCGCCGAGCATGATCAGGCCCAGCAGCAGGAAGGTCACCGGAACGAGCGGCACCAGCATGTGCTTCCACTGGACGAGCAGCCGTTTGTCGCCCTTGCGCGCGAGCAGGTCGGCCCCCCACAGCACCAGGGCGAGCTTGGCGAACTCGCTGGGCTGGAGCTGGAACGGTCCGCCGAGCTGGAGCCAGTTGCGGTTGCCGTTCACCTCCTGGCCGATCCCCGGCACCTGCACCAGGCACATCAGGAAGATCGAGACGGCCAGCAGCGGATACGCCAGACCGCGCTGGAGGGCGATCGGCATCCGGGAGGCGGCCAGCAGCAGCACGGCCCCCAGGACGGCGGCCAGCAGCTGTTTGCGGAAGAAGTACGTGGAGGGCAGGCCGGACTGCAGGGCCTGGATCTGGGAGGCGGAGAAGACCATCACCAGACCGAGGCCGGTGATCAGCAGGCTGCCGCCGAGGATCACGTAGTACGCGGTCAGCGGCCGGTCCCAGGCCCGCTTCGCCCGCAGGTACAGCCGCCGTACGCCCTCCACCGCCCGGCGCGGGCCGCGCGCGCCGGGGCGCGGGGCCCGGGGCGGGGTGCGCGGGGCGCTCGACGGCCGGGGGGAGGCGGCCGGACGCGAAGGGCGGGCCGCGCCCGGACGCGCCGGACGGGACCGCTGTGCCTCGCGCAGCGCCGTCCCCGGGAGCTGCGGACCGCCCG
>NZ_BAAASZ010000020.1:593565-616610 GCF_039533145.1 Streptomyces macrosporus | reverse complement strand
GCGGGCCAAGGCGCGGACGCGGTCCGCCAGGGCGCGCGCCGTGCCTCGGTGCGCCGCGGGCCGAGGACGCCGGAGCCGCCCGGGACGGAGCGCCGCGCGGGCGGCGCTCACCACCCCGGCCGCGGAGCGGGCCCACGCTCCCGGGCGGCGGGGAGACGTGGGCGGGGCGGTTCCGGTGGTGCGGCGGCGGACCCGGGGCGCACCGGCCGCCTGCTGCGGACCGGGTGCGCCGCGCGTCCGCGAGCGCGCGGTCGGCACGGGTGGCTCGGCCGTCATCGTCCCCTCCTGATCTCCCCGCGCCGGCCGCCCTCGGCGCGGGGACCGGCGGGTTATCGCTCCTGCGCCGCGGACCGGCCCGAGGCCAGGTCGCGGACGGCGGCGGCGAACGCCTCGCCGCGCGCGTGGTAGTTGGTGAACATGTCCATCGAGGCACAGGCCGGCGCCATGAGGACGGTGTCCCCGGGGCGGGCCAGCCGCGCGGCCTCGTGGACCGCCGCCGCCATCGCCCCAGTGTCGGTCCGGTCGAGGTCGACGACCGGGACATCCGGGGCGTGTCGCGCCAGCGCCTCGCGGATCAGGGCGCGGTCGGCGCCGATCAGCACGGCGCCGCGCAGCCGCTTCGCCGCCTTGGCGACCAACTCGTCGAAGGTCGCGCCCTTGGCGAGCCCTCCGGCGATCCACACCACCGGGTCGTACGCGCCCAGGGACGCCTCCGCGGCGTGGGTGTTGGTCGCCTTGGAGTCGTCAACGTAGCGCACCCCGTCCACGTCGGCGACGTGCTCGATGCGGTGGGGGTCGGGCCGGAAGGCGCGCAGGCCGTCGCGCACGGCCCTCGGCTCCACTCCGAAGGCGCGGGCGAGGGCGGCGGCGGCCAGGGCGTTGGCGATGTTGTGCGGGGCGGGCGGGTCCACGTCGGCGACCTCGGCCAGCTCCTGGGCGTGGCTGTACCGGTTCTCGACGAAGGCCCGGTCCACCAGGACCCCTTCCACCACGCCGAGTTGGGAGGGCGCGGGGGCGCCCAGCGTGAAGCCGATCGCCCGGCAGCCCTCGACGACGTCGGCCCGGCGGACCAGTTCCTCGGTGACGGGGTCGGCGGCGTTGTAGACGCACGCGACCCGGTTGCCCTCGTAGATGCGGCCCTTGTCGGCGGCGTACGCCTCCATCGAGCCGTGCCAGTCCAGGTGGTCGGGGGCCACGTTGAGCACGGCGGCCGAGTGGGGGCGCACCGAGGGGGCCCAGTGGAGCTGGTAGCTGGACAGCTCCACGGCGAGCACGTCGTACCGCTCCTCGCCGAGCACCACGTCGACGATCGGGGTCCCGATGTTGCCGACGGCCGTGGTGCGCAGACCGGCGGCCGTGAGGATGGAGGCGAGCATCCGCACCGTGGTGGTCTTGCCGTTGGTGCCGGTGACGGCCAGCCAGGGGGCCGCGTCCTCGGGCCGCAGCCGCCAGGCGATCTCGACGTCGCCGACCACCTCCACGCCCGCCCGCGCGGCGGCCGTGAACAGCGGGCTGTCCGGCTTCCAGCCGGGCGATGTGACGACCAGTTCGGTGCCCTCGGGGAGGGTGGCGCCGTCGCCGAGGCGGACGGCGATCCCCTCCCGCTCCAACTCGGCCGCGGCGGCGCGCTGCCGCTCGCCGTCGCCGCCGTCCACGACCGTGACCTCCGCGCCCCGCCGGACCAGGGCGCGGGCGGCGGAGGCGCCGCTCACGCCCAGCCCGGCGACGGTGATCCGGCGTCCGGCGAACTCGCCGGCGGTCGGCGGCGTGGTCGGCGGTGTGGTCGGCCCGGTCATTTCCCGGCCGCCCAACCGGCGTAGAACAGGCCGATGCCGACGATGGTGCACATGCCCTGGATGATCCAGAAGCGGACCACCACGAGCACCTCGCTCCAGCCCTTGAGTTCGAAGTGGTGCTGGAGCGGCGCCATGCGGAAGACCCGCTTGCCCGTCAGGCGGAAGGAACCGACCTGGATCACCACGGACATGGTGATGATGACGAACAGTCCGCCGAGCAGGGCCAGCAGCAGCTCGGTGCGGGAGACGATGGCGAGGCCGGCCAGCGCGCCGCCCAGGGCGAGCGAACCGGTGTCGCCCATGAAGATCTTGGCGGGCGAGGTGTTCCACCACAGGAAGCCGAAGCAGGCGCCCATCAGCGCGGAGGCGACGACCGCGAGATCGAGCGGGTCGCGCACCTCGAAGCAGCTCGGGCTGCCGGTGAGGGCGCAGGAGTCCTGGTGCTGCCACACCCCGATGAAGGTGTAGGCGCCGAAGACCATCACCGAGGCTCCGGTGGCCAGGCCGTCGAGACCGTCGGTGAGGTTCACGCCGTTGGACATCGCCAGGATCATGAACAGCGCCCAGATCACGAAGAGCACCGGACCGATCGACCAGCCGAAGTCCTGGGTGAAGGAGAGCTTGGTGGACGCCGGGGTCTGGCCGCGGGCGTCGGCGAAGTTGAGCGAGAGGATCGCGAAGGCGACGCCGACGATGAGCTGGCCGAGCATCTTGGCCTTGGCGCGCAGGCCCAGGCTGCGCTGCTTGACGATCTTGATGTAGTCGTCGAGGAAGCCGACCAGGCCCATGCCCGCCATCAGGAACAGCACCAGAACGCCGGAGAACGACGGCTGGCTGCCGGTGATGATCTTGGTGAGCGCGTAGGCGATCAGCGTGGCCAGGATGAAGGCGATGCCGCCCATGGTCGGGGTGCCGCGCTTGCTGTGGTGGTCCCGCGGGCCGTCGTCGCGGATGTACTGCCCGTAGCCCTTGCGGGCCAGCAGCTTGATCAGCAGCGGCGTGCCGATCAGGGTCAGGAAGAGCCCGATGACCCCGGAGAAGAGGATCTGCCTCATCATCGGCCGGCGACCTCGCCCTCGACCAGCGCGAGCGCCACCTTCTCCAGGCCCGCCGCCCGGGAAGCCTTCACCAGTACGACATCCCCCGGTCGCAGCTCATCGCGCAACAGGTCGATTGCCGCCTGAGCGTCGGACACGTGCACCGACTCCTCACCCCACGAACCCTCGTTCTTGGCACCCATGTCGAGCCAGCGGGCCTCCCGGCCGCCGACCGCCACGAGCTTGCTGACGTTGAGCCGGACGGCCATCCGTCCGACCGCGTCGTGCTCGGCGAGCGACTCCTCGCCGAGCTCGGCCATCTCGCCGAGCACCGCCCACGTGCGACGCCCCTTGCCCATGGCGACGAGCGCGCGGAGCGCCGCCCGCACGGACTCGGGGTTCGCGTTGTAGGCGTCGTTGACGACGGTCACGCCGTCCGAGCGCTCGATGACCTCCATGCGCCAGCGGGAGAGCGTGCCGGCCTCGGAGAGCGCCAGGGCGATCCCGTCGACGGACATGCCCAACTCGTGGGCCACGGCGGCCGCGGCGAGCGCGTTCGACACGTGGTGCTCACCGTACAGGCGCATGGTCACATCGCTGCACCCGGTGGGGGTGTGGAGGGTGAAGGCGGGCTGCCCCTTCGGGGTGAGTCGGACATTCTCGGCACGGATGTCGGCCTCGGCGGCCTCGCCGAAGAAGACGATCCGGGCATCGGTGCGGGCGCGCATGGCGCGCACCAGGGGGTCGTCGGCGTTGAGGACGGCGACTCCGCCCTCCGCGGCCGGGGGAAGGGCCTCCACCAGCTCGCCCTTGGCCTGGGCGATCTGCTCCCGGCCGCCGAACTCGCCGATGTGCGCGGAGCCGACGTTGAGGACCGCGCCGATGCGGGGCGGGGTCAGTTCGGTGAGGTAGCGGATGTGGCCGATGCCGCGGGCGCCCATCTCCAGCACGAGGTGGCGGGTGCCGGGCTCGGCGCTCAGGGCGGTGAGCGGCAGGCCGATCTCGTTGTTGAGCGAGCCGGGCGTCCACACCGTCGGGCCGAGCCGTTGCAGGAGCTGGGCGATGAGGTCCTTGGTGCTGGTCTTGCCCGCGGAACCGGTGAGAGCGACGACGGTGGCGCCCAGCCGTGCCACGACGTGGCGGGCCAGGGCTCCCAGGGCGGCCTCCACGTCGTCCACGACGATCGCGGGGACGCCGACGGGCCGGGAGGCCAGCACGGCCACCGCTCCGTCGGCCACGGCCCGTTCGGCGAAGTCGTGGCCGTCCACCCGTGCGCCGGCGAACGCCACGAACAGCGCGCCGGGGCGCACCTCGCGGGAGTCCTTGACCACGGGACCGGTGACGGTCGCCCCGAGGTCCGGTATGTCGTGGGCGCGGCCGGAGACGACGTCCGTGATCTCTGCGAGGGTCAGCGGGATCATGCCGTGCTCTCCCCGGTGTCCGGGTGCCCGCCGGCCCGGCGGCGCTCGATGGCCTCGCGCAGCACCTCGCGGTCGTCGAAGGGGCGTACCACCCCGGCGATGTCCTGGCCCTGCTCGTGGCCCTTGCCGGCCACCAGGACCGTGTCCCCGGGCTCGGCCCGGGCGACGGCCGCGGCGATGGCGGCGGCCCGGTCCTCCTCCACCAGCACGGTGCCGCGCTCGTGGATCGGGACCTCGGCGGCGCCCGCGAGCATGGCGGCGAGGATGGCCAGGGGGTCCTCGGAGCGGGGGTTGTCGGAGGTCAGGACGGCGGTGTCGGCCAGTCGGGCCAGCGCCGCGCCCATGGCGGCCCGTTTGTGCGGGTCGCGGTCGCCGCCGCAGCCGAGCACCGCGTGCACCCGGCCCTCGGTGACCTTGCGCAGGGCGCGCAGCACGGAGTCCACGGCGTCGGGCTTGTGGGCGTAGTCGACGACGGCCAGGTAGGGCTGGCCCGCCTCCACCCGCTCCAGACGGCCGGGCACGCCGGGCACCGCCGCGACGCCCTCCACGGCGGTCTTCAGGTCGATCCCGGCGGTCACCAGGGCGGTGATCGCCGCGAGCGCGTTGGCGACGTTGAACGGGCCGGGCAGCGGCGCGGCGGCCCGGGCCGTCTCGCCGTCCGGTCCGACGACGGTGAAGGTGGAGCCCAGCGGGCCGAGCTCCACGTCCCGCGCGCGCCAGTCGGCGTCGGGGTGGCCCTCGGCGGAGAAGGTGGTGACCGGCACCTCGGAGACGCCGCAGGCCAGCCGCTGTCCGTACTCGTCGTCGAGGTTGACCACGCCGACGCGGGAGCGGGCCTTGGTGAACAGCTGCGCCTTCGCCCGGAAGTAGTCCTCCATGTCCGAGTGGAAGTCGAGGTGCTCGGGGCTGAGGTTGTTGAAGACGGCGACGTCGAAGACGCAGCCGTCGACGCGCCCGAGCACCAGCGCGTGGCTGGAGACCTCCATGGCCACCGAGCGGACCCCGCGCTCGCGCATCACCGCGAACAGCGCCTGGAGCTCGGTGGCCTCGGGGGTGGTGCGCTCGGACTTGATCCGCTCGTCGCCGATGCGGGTCTCGACGGTGCCGATCAGCCCGGTCGGCTCCCCCTCCCCGGCCGCCGCGCGGAGCCCGCCCTCGACGAGGTAGGAGGTGGTGGTCTTGCCGGAGGTGCCGGTGATGCCGATCTGCAGCAGGTCCCGGCCGGGGTCGCCGTAGATGGCGGCGGCCAGGTCGCCCATCCGCTCGCGCGGGTCCGGAACGGTCAGCACGGGCAGGCCGGTGGCGGCGGCGCGCTCGGTGCCCGTCGGGTCGGTGAGGACCGCGACGGCGCCCAGCCGGGCCGCCTGGACGGCGAAGTCGGCGCCGTGGAAGCGGGCGCCGGGGCGCGCGATGTAGACGTCGCCGGGGCGCACGGCCCGGGAGTCGTGGGTGATGCCGGTGACGGCCGCGTCGCCCTCGGGGGCGGCGACACCCAGCCGCTGGGCCAGCTCCGCCAGTGGCACGGGGCGGACCCGCTCCGGGCGGGGTGGGGCCGGGGGCAGGGATGGGGTCTGATCAGCGTGTGGCACGGCGGTGAGCGTACCCGGCGCTCCGGGCCCG
This sequence comes from Streptomyces macrosporus, assembly GCF_039533145.1. Taxonomy (NCBI): domain Bacteria; kingdom Bacillati; phylum Actinomycetota; class Actinomycetes; order Kitasatosporales; family Streptomycetaceae; genus Streptomyces; species Streptomyces macrosporus. The sequence continues at coordinate 610,736 of NZ_BAAASZ010000020.1, read as the reverse complement.
CCGCGAAGCGAGGGGCCGGGTGCGCCGGTGGTGCCGGCACGGTTCCACGGGGGATCGGTGTTGGTTCTCACGAGTCGCTTTCCGGTCGTTCCCCGGTCAGTCTCCGGGCTCGAAGGTGACGGGCAGGCGGGGTGGCTCGGTGCCGGTGGGAGGGATTCGGAGGGCCTTCAGCGCGTACCTCATGACCTCCTGGTACACCGGTCCGCACACGTCGCTGCCGAAGTAGCTGCCCTGCCGGGGGTTCTGCACGGCGCAGTAGACGGTGACGCGGGGGGCGTCGGCGGGGGCGAACCCGGCGAAGGAGGAGGTGTAGCCGTTGTAGCGGCCGGTCTCGGGGTCCACCCGGTTGGCCGTGCCGGTCTTGCCCGCCACCCGGTATCCGGGGATCCGCGCGACGGTGCCGGTGCCCTCCGCGTCGGCCACCACCGACTCCAGCATGGTCGCCAGCGTCCTGGCGGTCTTCTCGCCGATGACGCGGGTCCGCTCCGGCCGCGGCGCGGGCGTCCAGCTCCCGTCGGGGCCGGTGGTGCCGCGCACCAGGCTCGGCTCGACGCGGACGCCGCCGTTGGCGATGGTGGAGTAGACCGAGGCCGCCTGGACGGCGTTGATGGACAGCCCCTGGCCGAAGGGGATGGTGTACTGCTGCGAGGCGTTCCAGTCCTCGGGATCGGCGAGGATTCCGGGGGTCTCGCCGGGGAAGCCGAGCCCGGTCCGCTGCCCTATGCCGAACTTCCGCAGGTAGGAGTGGAGCACCCGGTTGGCCTCCCGCTGGGTGTCGCCGAGCTGCTCGACGGCCAGGATCGTGCCGATGTTGCTGGACTTGGCGAGCACCCCGTTGAGGGTGAGGTACCAGGTGGGGTGGTCCACGTCGTCCGCGAAGCTGCGGTCGGCCCGCGGCAGTCTGTTGGGCACCACCACGTGGGTGTCGGGGCGGGCCACGCCCTCCTCCAGGACCGCGGCCATGGACATCACCTTGCTGGTCGAGCCGGGCTCGAACGCGTCCTGGACCGCGGGGTTGCCCAGGGCGGAGGAGTCGGCCTTCGACAGGTCGTTGGGGTCGTAGCCGGGGGCGTTGGCCATGGCGAGGATCTCGCCGGTGCGGACGTCCTGGACGATCACGTAGCCGCGGTCGGCGCGGGACTTCTCGACCTGTTCCTCGATGGCCCGCTGCGCGGCCCACTGGATGTCGCGGTCCAGGGTCAGCTCCACGTCCGAGCCGGGCTGCGCGGGCTGCTCGCGCTCCCCGGCGGTGGGGACCTGCCGGCCGCCGGACTGGGCGTAGGTGATCGTGCCGTCCCGGCCGGCCAGGACCTTGTCGTACTTCGCCTCCAGGCCGCCGCCGCCCTCCCCGTCGGCGTTGACGAAGCCGAGGACGCCGGCGGCGAGCTCCCGGTTGGGGTACACCCGCTTGGCGTGCTCCTCGGAGTACACCCCGGCCAGCACGTTCTGCCCGCCGCCCCTGCCCTGCCGGTCGGCCAGCGTCCGCTTGAGGTCCGTGATCTGCCGCCAGACCTGTGGGGACTGCTGCCGGGCCAGGACGACGTAGCGCGTCTCCTTCCGGGACAGGCGCTCGGTGAGCGTCTCCTCGTCCACCCCGAGGATGGGGGCGAGGAGTTCGGCCGCCTGGGCGGGGGCGTCGGGGACCTTCGCCTGTTCGGGGGTGAACAGGTACGGGTCGGCGGTGATGTCGTAGGCGTCGACCGTGGTGGCCAGGGCGACGCCGTCGCGGTCGGTGACCGTGCCGCGCTCGGCGGCGAGCGGGACGGTGATGTAGCGGTTGACGTCGGCCTTGTCCGCGTAGGTGCTCGCGTCCACGGCCTGCACCTGGAGCAGCCGCACGGTGAAGGCCAGCATCACCAGGGTGAGCGCGAGGCCGAACAGCCTCAGCCGGGGCCTGGGGTTGCCCAGCCGGAGGGCCCCCTGCGGCCTCGGGCGGGACGGACGGGACGGGCGGGCCGCGCCGGAGGTGCGGGCGGGGCGGGACGCGGGGCGTGGGGTGGGGGTGCGGCGCGGTCCGCTCACCGACCCACCTCCTCTCCCGTCCCGCTCTCCCCGCCGGGGGCCGGGAGGGGGACGCCCCGAACGGTGCCGTCCGGGAGGATGAAGACGGGGTTCCCCCCGGGCACCAGGCCCATCTCCCGGGCCCGCTCGGCCAGGGTGCCGGGGTCGGAGTAGGAGTCCAGCTCCTGCTCCAGGGCCTGTTCCTCGTCGGTCAGCTCCTCGGTCCGCCGCTCCAGCTCGCTGAGCTCGAAGGAGCCCTGGTTGACGGAGGCGTTGAGCAGCAGCAGGGACAGCAGCCCGGAGCCGAGCAGCAGCACGACCAGCACCACGAAGGGGGTGCGGGCGGCCGTGCCGGCGTCGCCGGCGGGCACCAGTCTCGCCAGCCGGGCCAGCCGTTGCTGGGGGGTCGGCGGCGCGCCCGTCCCCTTCTCCGGCTTTCCCGACTTCCCCGACACGGCTTTCGGGCCGGCCTTCGGTGTGTCCTTCAGGGCTCCTCCCGGATGCGCTCGGCACCGCGCAGCCGGGCGGGGGCGGCGCGGCGGTTCTCGGCGATCTCCTCCTCGGTGGGGAGCTCGGCGCCCCGGGTGAGCAGCCTCAGCCGGGGCTGGTAGCGCTCGGGGACCACCGGCAGTCCGGGCGGCGCGGTGCTCGTGGCCCCCGCGGCGAGGACCTGTTTGACCAGGCGGTCCTCCAGCGAGTGGTACGACAGGACGGCGATCCGGCCGCCCACGGCCAGCGCGGCGACGGCCGCCGGCACCGCCCGCTCCAGGACGGCGAGTTCCCCGTTGACCTCGATGCGCAGCGCCTGGAAGGTCCGCTTGGCGGGGTTGCCCCCGGTGCGCTTGGCGGCCTGCGGCAGCGCCTCACGGATCAGCTCCACCAGTCGGGCGCTGGTGGTGAAGGGCTCCTTCTCGCGCTCCCGCACGATCGCCGCCACGATCCGCTTGGCCTGCTTCTCCTCGCCGTAGGCGCGCAGGATGCGCACCAGCTCCCCGGGCGGATAGGTGTTGAGCACCTCGGCGGCGCTGATGCCCTTCGTCTGGTCCATCCGCATGTCCAGCGGGGCGTCCTTGGCGTACGCGAAGCCGCGCTCGGCCTCGTCCAGTTGCATGGAGGAGACGCCGAGGTCGAACAGGACGCCCTGGACGCGCGGTGTGCCCAGCCGGGCGAGCACCTCGGGGAGCTCGTCGTAGACGGCGTGCACCAGCGTGGCCCGGTCGCCGAAGGGGGCCAGCCGCTCGCCGGCCAGCTCCAGGGCGACCGGGTCGCGGTCCAGGCCGATCAGGCGGACGCCGGGGAAGGAGGACAGCAGGGCCTCGCTGTGGCCGCCGAGCCCGAGGGTGCAGTCCACGACCGTCGCGCCGGGCTCCTCCAGGGCGGGGGCGAGCAGGTCCAGGCAGCGTCGGAGCATGACCGGGACGTGCCGCTCGTTGGTGCTCACTGGACTCTCCTTGAGCGGGTCCGTACGGCCTGGTCCCCGCCCGCTCGAATGGGGAAGCGGCGGCCGGTGCCGGGGAAGAGGACACCGGCCGGCCGAGGAGCGGGAGGAGGCCGGACCGTACGCGGCCGTACGCGCGCCGGGGGCACACGCGGGATGTCGGTTCCGGGGGAGGTCGGCGGTGTGTCCCGACTCCCACTTCGCGCCACTTTAGTCCACACCCCTCCTCGGTCAATCAACCCCGGTGGATCGACCGGTCGGGCGCGTCACGGCCGCTCACGACCGCCGCCGTTCCCCGCGCGGCCCCTGTGAACTCCACCCGAACGAGGCCGTCCGTACCGGGCGTGTGGGTTACCTCACATGCGTGTGTGTTGACCGCTTTGCCCGGCTCACGACAGGCCCGGCGGGCACTGGGCGGCTACGGTCGTATACATGTCACGACCTCACCGTGACGGGCCGGTCATCGACCGTCTCGTCGAAGCCAACAAGCGTTATGCGGCCGAGTTCACCGACCCGGGCATGGACGCCCGTCCGGTGTTGAAAGTGGCCGTGGTCGCCTGCATGGACGCCCGCCTCGACCTGCACGCCGCCCTCGGACTCGAACTCGGCGACTGCCACACCATCCGCAACGCCGGAGGTGTGGTCACCGACGACGTCATCCGTTCCCTGACCATCAGCCAACGCGCCCTGGGGACCCGTTCGGTCGTCCTCATCCACCACACCGGCTGCGGCCTGCTGAACCTGACCGAGGACTTCCGGTACGACCTGGAGGCGGAGGTCGGCCAGCGGCCCTCGTGGGCGGTCGAGGCCTTCCGGGACACGGACCAGGACGTGCGGCAGTCCATGGAACGGGTACGTACTTCTCCGTTCCTGCTGCACACCGACGATGTGCGGGGATTCGTCTTCGACGTCACCACGGGCCTGCTGCGGGAGATCGATCCCGTGATCCACCCGGAACCGTGACGCGAGAGCGGATGTCCGTGAAGAATGCGTGAGTGACGGCCCCCTCCCGCCGGTTCCCTCCCGTGGGAACTCGCGGGAGGGAAAGCCGGTTGTTCGGGGTGGGCCGGTCGCCCACGGAAGGGGCCGGTCCGTGAAACGGGCCGAGGAGGGCCGGGTGACGACCTATGACGAACGAGCGAACCTCAGCGATCTGACCGCCACGGCGGACCGGGTGCGCCGGTCGGTGGAGACCGTGATCGAGGGCAAGCCGGAGGTCGTACGGCTCTCGCTGACCGTCCTCCTCGCCGAAGGGCACCTGCTGATCGAGGACGTGCCGGGGGTGGGCAAGACCATGCTCGCCAAGGCGCTGGCGCGGTCCATCGACTGCTCGGTGCGCAGGATCCAGTTCACGCCCGACCTGCTGCCCTCCGACATCACCGGGGTGAGCGTCTACGACCAGCAGCGCCGGGAGTTCGAGTTCAAGCCGGGCGCCATCTTCGCCCAGATCGTGATCGGCGACGAGATCAACCGCGCCTCCCCCAAGACCCAGTCGGCGCTGCTGGAGTCGATGGAGGAGCGCCAGGTCACCATCGACGGGCACAGCTACGAGCTGCCCGACCCGTTCATGGTGGTGGCCACCCAGAACCCGGTCGAGATGGAGGGCACCTACCCGCTGCCCGAGGCGCAGCGCGACCGCTTCATGGCGCGGGTGTCGATCGGCTACCCCAGCCCGGAGGCCGAGCTGCAGATGCTCGACGTGCACGGCGGGGTCTCCCCGCTGGACGACCTGCAGCCGGTCGCCCACGCGCACGAGATCTCCAAGCTGGTGGAGGCGGTGCGCGGCGTCCACGTCTCCGAGCCGGTCCGCCGGTACGCGGTGGACCTGGTGGCGAGCACCCGCAACCACCCCGAGCTGCGGCTGGGCGCCTCGCCCCGGGCCACCCTGCACCTGCTGCGGGCGGCGAAGGCCGCCGCGGCGCTGGGCGGGCGGGAGTTCGTCCTCCCCGACGACGTGCGGGAGCTGGCCGTGCCCGTCCTGGCGCACCGGCTGCTGCCCACCGCGCAGGTGCAGCTCGGCGGGCGCACCGCCGAGCAGATCGTGGTCGACATCCTGCACCGCGTCCCGGTGCCCGCCACGAACCACCGGGAGGCCGCCTCGCGGCCTCCGCTGTACGGCCGGCCGGCCCAGCGGGGGTACTGATGGACGGCGGTCCCGGCGCCGCGGGCCGGGACACGGGACGGGACGCCGGGCGGCCCGAGGAGCGGCGGGGCTCGCTGCGCGCCGCGCTCGGCGGGCTCACCACCCGCGGGCGTTCGTTCCTGGCCGCGGGCCTGGCCGCGACGGTCTGCGCCTACGTCCTGGGCCAGGGCGACCTGCTGCGGGTGGGCGTCCTGCTGACCGCGCTGCCCCTGGTGTGCGTGGCCGTGCTGCACCGCACCCGTCACCGGGTGGCGGCCTCGCGGCGGCTGTCCCCCGCCCGGGTGCCCGCCCGGGACGAGGCCCGGGTGCACCTGAGGCTGGACAACGTCTCGCGGCTGCCCACCGGTCTGCTGATGCTCCAGGACCAGGTCCCCTACCTCCTGGGGCCGCGCCCGCGCTTCGTGCTGGACCGGGTGGAGCCGGGCGGACGCCGCGAGGTCTCCTACCGGGTCCGCTCCGACCTGCGCGGACGCTATCCGCTGGGGCCGCTGCAACTGCGTCTGGCGGACCCCTTCGGCATGGTGGAGCTGACCCGGTCCTTCAGCGCGTACGACACCCTCACCGTCGTGCCGCGGACCGAGGCGCTGCCGCCGGTGCGGCTCGTCGGCGAGGCCGGCGGCCGGGGCGAGGGACGGCGGCGCTCCCTGGCAATGGCGGGCGAGGACGACGTGATCCCGCGCGGCTACCGCCACGGCGACGACCTGCGCCGGGTGCACTGGCGTTCCACCGCCCGGCACGGCGAGCTGATGGTGCGCCGCGAGGAGCAGCCGCGGAAACCCCACTGCACGGTGCTGCTGGACACCCGCCGGACGGCCTGGGCCGGCTCCGGGCCGGACTCGGCGTTCGAGTGGGCGGTCTCGGGGGCCGCCTCGGTCGCCGTGCACCTGCTGGAGCGCGGCTACGCGGTGCGGCTGCTGACCGACACCGGCGTGCCGGTGCCCGGACCGGAGGGCGGCACCCTGGACATCGGCTCCCCGGACACCACCGGGCTGCTCCTGGACACCCTGGCCACGGTGGACCACTCCGGCGAACCGGGGCTGTCCCGGGCGTACGAGGCGCTGGGCGGCACCGGCGGCGGACCCGAGGGGCTGCTGGTGGCCTTCCTCGGCGTCATGGACGAGGAGCAGACGGTGCTGGCCCGCCGGATGCGGCAGCGCGCCCGCGGCGCGCTGCTCTTCGTCCCGCACGGGCTCCGGGATCCGGAGGACGAGGAGGAGCGGCTGCGGGTGCTGCGCGAGGCGGGGTGGACGGTGCTGCCGTACGTGCCCGGGGACGCGCTGTCCGACCTGTGGCGGCGGGCGGACCGGAGCGGCGGCGCGATCGGGAGAGCGGGATGACCGGCGCGAGCGAGGTGGCGGCGGACCGGCGATCGAGGGGCGGACGGTGATGAGCGGACAGGCCCGACTGGCGTTCTGCGCCTGGTTGGCCACCCTGGCGGCGGCGTGCGCGCTGCTGCCGCTGGTCGCCCCGGCGGGGTGGATCGCGCAGGCCGCCCTGCTGCTGGGGATCCAGACGCTGGTGGGCGCCGCGGCGCGCCGGCTGTCGCTCGCCGGGTCGGTGACGGTGGCGGCGCAGGCGCTGGTGTCGCTGCTGCTGCTCACCTTCGTCTTCGTCCGCGAGAACGCCCTGCTGGGCTTCCTCCCGGGCCCCGCCGCCCTCGACTCCTTCGGCGCGCTGCTGGCGCAGGGCACCGTCGACGTCGGCCGGTTCGCGATCCCGGCCCCGGTCACCGAGGGCATCCGGCTGCTGCTGGTGGGCGGCGTGGTGGTCATCGGCCTGCTGGTCGACGTCCTGGCGGTGACGTACCGCAGCGCGGCTCCGGCCGGGCTGCCGCTGCTGGCGCTGTACTCGGTGGCGGCCGGGCTGTCCCAGGACGGGGCGCGCCCGCTGTGGTTCCTGTGCGCGGCGGGCGGCTACCTGCTGCTGCTCCTGGCGGAGGGCCGGGACCGGACGTCCCGGTGGGGCCGGATGTTCACCGGCACCGGGGCCGAGGGCCGGCCGGCGTCCGGGGCGACGGGCGGCGCGGCTCCGACGCCGGTGCGCGGCGGGCGGCGGATCGGCGCGCTGGCGCTGGGCATCGCCCTGGTGGTGCCCGCCGCGCTGCCCTCGTTGAGCGGCGGACTGCTGGACGCGGCGCGCAACGGGCGGGGGTCGGGCGAGGGCGGCGGGACGGTCTCGGCGGTCAATCCGCTGGTCGCCCTCCAGGACAGCCTGAACCAGCCCGACAACCGCACGGTCCTGACGTACCGGACCAACGCCGAGAGCACCTCGGAGCTGTACCTGCGGATCGTGGCGCTGGACCAGTTCGACGGCACCGCGTGGCGGCCCTCGGAACGGCGGATCACCGACCTGCCCAGGCCGCTTCCGTCGCCGCCCGGACTCTCCCCGGCCGTCCGCACCGAGACGGTCACCACCTCGTTCCAGGCCGCCGGCTGGTACGCCCAGAACTGGCTGCCCATGCCGTACCCGGCCGAAGAGGTCCGCATCGACGGCCGGTGGCGCTTCGAACCGGAGGGCCGCACGCTCGTCGGGGACCGCGGGCAGACCACCCGGGGCACGCGGTACGAGGTGGACAGCCTGGTGGTGCGGCCGACCGCGCGCCAGTTGGCGAACGCGCCCGAACCGCCGTCGGAGCTGCTGGAGGAGTACACCAGGGTGCCGGACTCGCTGCCGGACGTGGTGGCGGAGACGGCTCGGGACGTGACCGAGGGTGCCCGCAGCCACTACGAGCGGGCCGTCCGGCTCCAGGACTGGTTCTCCACCGACGGCGGCTTCCGCTACGACACCCGGGTGCGGGCCGGCAGCGGCAGCGCGGCCATCGCCCGTTTCCTGGAGGAGCGGGAGGGCTTCTGCGTCCACTTCTCCTTCTCCATGGCCGCCATGGCCCGCACCCTGGGCATCCCGGCCCGGGTCGCGGTGGGCTTCACACCGGGCGCCTCGGACGGCAACGGCGGGATGACGGTGGGCCTGCAGGACGCGCACGCCTGGCCGGAGCTGTACTTCGAGGGCGTGGGCTGGACCCGCTTCGAGCCCACGCCCAACCGCGGGAACACCCCCGAGTACACCCTGCCCGACCTGCCGTCCCCGGAGCAGCCGGAGGAGCCGGCCCCGCGGCCGAGCCGGACCGCCGAGCCGCGCCCCGGACCGTCGCCGACCGAGGAGTGCGCCGCGGACGCGGAGGGACGGACCGACTGCGGCGCGGCCCTCCCGGAGGACGGCGGGTCCGCCGACGGCTCCTTCCTGGACACCCTGCTGTCGGTGGGGGCGACGGCGCTGCTGGTGGCCGGGACGGCGGTACCGGTGCTGGGGCTCCTGGCCCTGCCGCTGCTGTGGCGGAACACGGTCAGGGCCCGACGTCTGGGCGGCGCCGCGGGCGCGTGGCCGGGCGGCGCGGGCACGCCCTCCGCCCGGCGGGGGACGGCCGGCTCCGCCCGGGAGCACTCCGCCCGGGAGCACGGGGCCGCTTCCGGCGGGCCCGCCTCCCCGGCGACGGCCGAGGAGCGTCTCCGGGGCGACCGTACGCTCGCCGCCTGGCAGGAGATGACCGACTCCGCCTGGGACTACGGCATCCTCCCGGAGGAGTCCGCCACCCCGCGGATGGCCGCGGAGCGCGTCGTGCGGCTCGGCGGGCTGGAGGGGGAGGCCGCCGAGGCGGCGCACCGGCTGGCCAGGGGCGTCGAGCGGGTGCTGTACGCCCCCGATCCGCGTCCGGCGGAGGGGGCGGTCGAGGACGTCCGGCGCGTGCGGGCGGGGCTGCGCGCGTCCGCCCGGCGCGGGGAGCGGCTGCGGGCCCTGCTGCTGCCGCGGTCGTCCGTGCGGCTGCTGTGGGCGGTCTCGGCGCGCTGGTCGGCGGTGAGCGAGCGGTGCGGCGGGGCGCTGCGGCGGGGGATCTCGCGGCTGCGGCCGTCGCGGCAGCGGGCGTGAGCGCCGGGTCGGCGGGCCCGGTGCCTCCGGCCGGGCCGACGGCCTCCGTCGGACGGGGTTCCGGGGCGACGGGGTTCCGGGGCGGGGCGCGGGCGGTCCGGCCGGGTGCGGCGGACACGGGTACGGGCACGGGTGAGGGGCCACCGGTCCTCCGGTGGCCCCTCACCCGTCACGTCCGGCTCCCCGTCCCCGGATGTCCGGGGCCTCGGGGTGCCGGGCCGTTACTGCTGTTCGTCCCGGCGGCGCTGCCAGCGTTCCTCGATGCGGTTCATCATCGAGCGGCGCGGGCGTGCCTGCCTGCGGGGGTGTGATCGCCCGTGGTGTCCCCGGCCTTCGGGGTGCTCACCGGGCTTGGGCGCCTTGCGCCAACCGGTCACCGCGAGCACAGCGCAGCCGAGCATGACGAGGAAGCCCACCACGCTGACGATGACCTGCTGCGCGACCATACCGGCCATGAGGAGCGCGACGCCCACCAGAAAGCCCGCGACCGCTTGGTAAACCCGTCGCCGGGTGTACGTGCGCAGCTCGCCTCCCTCGAGCGCTGTCGCGAACTTGGGGTCTTCGGCGTACAGCGCTCGCTCCATCTGCTCGAGCATGCGCTGCTCGTGCTCAGAGAGCGGCACGGAGTCCTCCTACTCGTCGGTCGCGGGGGCGACCGGATGCGACCCTTCAAGGATAGGCAGGGATTCGCCCCCGTGAAACCCGCCCCTCAACGCCAGTTCGTGCCACCGGGACCGGGATGCCGGAGGCGGTTGTTGGGCTTCTCATTCCCCTGCCGCCGTGCCGTCATGCCGGACGGTGTGCTTCGATCATACGGCGGGTAGCGGCCGTTCGGGTCGTCTGTGCCCTACCCCACCTTGTCGCCCCGCCTCGCCGCTCCGCCCTGCCACTCCGCCCTGTCACTCCGCCTCCTTCGCGGACGGGACGGACGCGGAGCGTGTACGCGCCAGTACGTGCAGTCGGGCCGCGATGGAGCGGAAGGCGGGCAGCTCGGCCACGGCCTCCTCCAGCCGGGCCAGGGCCTCGGTGGCCCCCGGCTCCGCGTCCACCAGGGCGCCGGGCACCAGGTCGGCGAAGACCCGTACGCCGTGGACCGCGGCGACCTCCAGGCCGTGGGCGGTGATCAGGTCGGTGAGCCGCTCGGGGGTGAAGCGCCGGGGCATCGGGTCGCCGCCGCCCCAGCGTCCGTCGGGGTCGGCGAGGGCCCGGCGGGCCTCGGTGAAGTGCCCCGCCAGGGCACGGGCGAGCACCGCGCCGCCCAGGCCGGCGGCGAGCACGCTCAGGATGCCGCCGGGACGCAGCGCGGCCGCGACGTTGCGCAGCCCCTCGGCCGGGTCGTCGACGTACTCCAGGACGCCGTGGCAGAGCACCACGTCGTAGCCTCCGCGCTCGGCCACCTCGAACAGCCCGTGCGCGTCGCCCTGCACGCCCCGTACCCGGTCGGCCACGCCCTCCTCGGCCGCGCGCCGCTCCAGCGCGAACAGCGCGTCGGGGCTCGGGTCCACCACGGTGACACGGTGACCGAGTCTGGCGACGGGCACGGCGAAGTTGCCGGTGCCGCCACCGGTGTCGAGGACGTCGAGCGCCTCTCGACCCGTGGCCTTGACCCGGTCGTCGAGTGCTTCCCTCAGTACCTCCCAGACCACGGCGGTACGGAGGGATGCGCGGGGGCGGGACATGGCGGATGCTCCTCGGCGACTCGAGACGCTGGCTGGCCCCAGCCTATTGCGTCCCCGTCCCCGCCTCTCCGTCCGGCCCGCGGTTGTGCTCAGCCCGCGCGCAGCCGCGGGCCCTCCCCGTCCGGCCCCTCCGCCTCCTCCCGGACCCTGGGGAGGGGCAGCGCGGGCTGCTGCACGAGCATCTGCTCGACGATGCGCAGGAACATCCCCGCGTCGCGTATCAGATCGTCGGAGTCGCGCCGGCTGGCCGCGCCCGCTATGCCCGCCTCGGCGCGGGCCCGGCGGGACGCCCCGGCGGCGAACAGCCGGCTCCACTCCTCCAGTTCGGGCGCCACCTCGGGCAGCACCTCCCAGGCGCTGCGGATGCGCCGTCTGGCGCGGGCGGTGGACTCGGGACGGCCGCGGACCGCGAGCACCGCGGCGGCGGTGCGCAGGGCGGCGAGGTGTGCGGTGGCGTAGCGGTCGTTGGGGTGCTCCAGCTCCGCCGCCTCGTCGAGGCCGTGCTGTGCCTGGGCGAGCAGGTCGAGTGCGGCCCGCGGGGCCGTGGCACGGCGCAGCACGGGATGGACATCCTTCGGGGGCCCGTTCACGGCGAACCTCCTGTCGTCGTCATGGCTGTGCAGGTCGCGTTGCCATCGCGATGGGAACATCGTTGCGCATGCCACTGACAATCGGCCCTGACCTGGGCAAACGCCCCCCTGTCGGGGTTCGTCGGACGTGCCGGGTCGGACGGCTCCGGCCGCCGGCCGACACCGCCGCGCCGACTCCCCCGCACGGACCGCCCCGGCCCCCGCGCACGGATCGGCCCGGGAAGAGGGCCCCGGCCGGGCCGCCGGATTCCCTCTTCCCGGGCCGATCCGTGAAGGACGTTCATCTCCCTGAACCGTCTCTGTGAAAATCGGCGCATGAACAGCGGCACGCGCCGGCACGCGACCCGGCAGAGGCTCTACGACGCGGCCGTGACCCTCATCGCCGAGCAGGGCTTCTCCGCCACCACGGTGGAGGAGATCGCCGAGCGCGCCGGTGTCGCCAAGGGCACGGTCTACTACAACTTCGAGAGCAAGACCGGGTTGTTCGAGGCGCTGCTGCGGCACGGCGTCGAGCAGTTGGCCGCCTCGCTGGAACAGGCCGCCGACGACGCGGTCCGGCGCGGCGCCGGCCGTGGGGAGAGGCTGGACGCGATGGTCCGGGCCGGGCTGGTCTTCGTCGACCGCTGTCCGGCCTTCACCCGGCTCTACGTCGCCGAGCTGTGGCGGACCAACCGGGCCTGGCAGTCCACCCTGGCGGCGGTGCGGCGGCGCGTCGTGGCCGTGGTCGAGAAGGGGTTGCGCGGCGCGGGCCCCGGTGGGCCCGGCGCGGAGGACGACGTCTCGCTGACGGCGTCGGCCCTGGTGGGAATGGTGCTGGTGGCGGCGCTGGACTGGAAGGCGTTCCAGCCGGAGCGGTCGCTGGACGAGGTGCACGGCGCCCTGTCCCTGCTGCTGCGCGGCCGGATCGGCGGGAGTGGGAGGCCCGGCTGATCCGCCGCGCCTCCCACTCCCGTCCCCCGTGATCCCCCGAGCGTTCCCCCACGGACGGCCGTCGCGCCGCTCCGCCGCCCCGTGCCGGCGGTGCGCCGCTGTGGTGTCCGTCGTCTCCGACTCTGCCGTCCACGCTGGACGGAGCCCATCCGCACGGCTACTCAGAACCCTACTCAGGTACTCCTACTCACTTCTGCGTACGGCCCGTCAAAGCCGTTACCGCCACCCGACTAGAGTCGCTGCCCATGGCAGGGACTGTGGTGATCGGCGCGGGTATGGGCGCGATGGCGGCCGCCGCCCGACTGGCCGTGGCGGGCCGGCGGGTGACGGTGTACGAGCGGACGGAGACCCACGGCGGCGCGGTGCGCCGCCACGAGCGGGACGGGTTCGGCTTCGACACCGGTCCGGGGCTGCTCCACCTGCCGGCCGTCTGGCGCGACCTGTTCGTCAAGACCGGCCGCGAACCGTTGGAGAAGTGCGTCGAGACCGTCCAGGTCGAGCCGGCCGTGCGGCACGTCTTCGCCGACGGCACCTCCGTCGCCCTGCCGGGCGGCTCCCGCGCCGGGACGGTCGACGCCCTCGACGCCGCGCTCGGCGCGGGCGCGGGCGAGCGGTGGAGCGACCTGCTGGTGCGGGCCCGCGAGGTGTGGGACGCGACCCGCCGTCCGCTGTTGGAGGAGCCGCTGACCGACGCGGTGGACCGCGCCCCGCTGGGCCGCGACCCGTATCCGGCGCCGCGGCGCGGGCTGTTGCGCCGCCGGGCCACGACGCTGACCGGGGTCGCCCGGGCCGAGCTGCGCGATCCACGGCTGGTGGCGCTGCTGGAGAGCCACGCCCTCGCCCACGGCCTGGACCCCCGCCGGGCGCCCGCGAGCGCCGTCGTCCTCGCGTACCTGGAGCAGACCTTCGGCACCTGGTACGTCCGCGGAGGGCTGCGGGCGCTGGCGGACGCGGTGTACGAGCGCTGCCGGGAGCGCGGGGTGGAGTTCCGCTTCGGTACGGCGGTCTCCCGGGTCGTCGTGGAGGACGGCCGGGCCGTCGGGGTGGAGTTGGCGGACGGGACGCGGGTGGCGGCCGACGCCGTGGTCTGCGGGACCGGCGACCCGCGGGTGTGCGCCGGGGACGCCGAGGCTCCCGGCGGGCCCGGCCGCGCGACGGGGCGCCTGACCGTGCTGCTGGCGCTGCGCGGGCGGCGGCCCAAGGGCACCGCGCACCGCACGGTGGTGCACACCGCGGGCCCCGGGGGCACGACGCGCACCGTCACCGTGCTGCGGCCCGACGACCCGACGCTGGTTCCCGACGGGGAGCACGAGTCGGCGGTGCTGTCGGTGGTCGTGCCGCCGCACCGCGCGGGGGCGAGGCGGCCCGCCGACCGCGCGGAGGCCATGGACTGGACGGCACCGGAGTGGGCCGCGGTGGACTGGACGGCGCCGGGCGCGGCCGAGCGCTGCGCCGACGCGGCGCTGGCGGTGGCGGACGCCGCCGGTCTGGGGCTGGGCGGGCGGCTGCTGTGGCGCGAGGTGCGCACCCCGGTCGACACCGAGCGGGAGACCGGGGCCCCGGGCGGCGCCGTGCCCGCCCCGGTGCTGGCGGGGGCGGGGGGCGCGTTCCTGCGGGCGGCCAACCGGACGCCGACGGCCGGGCTGTACCGGGCGGGCGGCTGGGCCCACCCCGGGGGCGGGCCGGCGCACGCCGGGATGTCGGGCGCGCTGGTCGCCGGGCTGATCGTGGAGGGCGACGACTGGCGCGGCTCGCGGTGACCCGGGCGGGCCGCGCGACGGTCCGTCGGCAGCGGCCTGTCAGTGGCGGTCCGTCAGTAGCGGGGCCGCTGTTCCCCGTAGTAGTAGCCGGTGCCGGAGGAGGTGTCGTAGCCGCCGTCCTGGGGGTGGCCGTGGCCGTACTGTCCGGTCTGCGGCTCGTCGTCGCGCTGCTGCGGCATCCACACCGTGTCGGACGACAGGTGGTCGGCGTACGGCTGCTGTGCGCCGCCGTACGGGTCGGCGGTGTAGCCGGTGCCGTACCCGTCGGAGGGGTAGGAGGGGCCGGGGGCGTATCCCTGGGCGCCCGGGCCGGCGTCCGAGGCGGTCGCGTACGGCTGCCCCTCGTACGAGGGCTGGGCGGGAACGCCGGTGTAGGGGTCGGAGTAGCCGTATTCCCCTCCGCCGCCGTACCCGTACCCGCCGCCGTACCCGCCGTCCTGGTCGCCGTAGGAGCCCTGTCCGTCCGTGCCGTAGCCGGGGTGGCCCGCCCAGTCCGCGCCGGCGTACCGGTCCTGGGGGTCCTGCTGCGGTTCCGCGGGCCGGTCCCGCTCGTAGACGCCGTACTGGACGGTGTCGTCGGGCAGCGGCTCGGGCCGGTAGGCGGGCTGGTCCCGAGGCGGTTCGGGCCGCAGGTCGGAGACCTCCAGGTGCGGTTCGGCGTCCTCCGGCGGCAGGGGCCGCACCTCGCGGCGGCGCTTGCTCGTCCCGGGCATGCCGCCGAGCGCCCAGCCGGCGGTGAAGCCGCGCCGGTAGGAGAGCGTCACGAAGGTCTGGCCGACCGCGAAGGCCGCCGCGCCGAGCGAGATCACCACCACCGAGGACAGCAGCACCACGCCGACGACCACCATGGCGAATCCGCCGAAGGCCAGCAGGCGCCACCGCAGGCGCGCCTTGTACTGCAGCAGCACCTCGGCGAGCAGCCACACCGCGACAGCGCCGAACGCGATGTAGAGGAGCGTCCACCCCATGTACGTCCTCCCACCCCGTCTTCTAGCCCCGCCGGTGCAGGCCCAGATTCTCGTAGATTTCCAGCGTCGCCGTGGAGTGGTTGAGGGTGATGAAGTGGAGTCCGGGTATGTCCTCCGCCATCAGCCTCGCGCACAGCTCCGTGGCGTACTCGATTCCCAACGAGCGTACAGCGGCCGGATCGTGCTCGACCGCCAGGATGCGTTCGGCCAACTCCGGAGGGAACGTCGCGTTGCTGAGTTTCGCGAACCGCTCGATCTGCCGCACGTTCGTGACGGGCATGATCTCCGGGATGATCGGGGTGTCGCAACCCGCGGCGGCCACCCTGTCCCGCAGGCGCAGATAGTCCTCCGGATAGAAGAACATCTGCGTGATGGCGTAGTCGGCACCGGCGCGGCACTTGTCCACGAAGTGCCGGATGTCGCTCTCCCAGTCGGTGGAGCGCGGGTGCATCTCGGGGAAGGCGGCCACCCCGACGCAGAAGTCCCCGGACTCCTTGATGAGCCGGACCAGCTCGGCGGCGTAGGTGATGCCCCGCGGGTGGGGGATCCACTCGCCCGTCGGATCGCCGGGCGGGTCGCCGCGCACCGCGAACATGTTGCGGACGCCGGCGTCCGCGTACTGGCCGATGACGTTGCGCAACTCGGCCACGGAGTGGTTCACCGCGGTGAGGTGGGCGACCGGGGTGAGGGTGGTCTCGGTCGCGATGCGCTCGATGGCCCGGACGGTGCCCTCCCGGGAGGAGCCCCCGGCACCGTAGGTCACCGACACGAAGGTCGGGCCGACGGCCTCCACGCGGCGGATGGCGTTCCACAGGGTCCGCTCGCCCTTCTCGCTCTTGGGTGCGTAGAACTCGAAGGAGTACGAGCGCTCGCCGGAGGCCAGCAGCTCGCGGACGGTGGGCGCGTGGTCCGTCCTGGTCGAAGGGGTGCCGAGAACCATACGGGCAGGCTAACCGGCGGTGCGGACACCGACCTCATTATCAGGGCTTTTTGTCCGATAAACCCGTTTACCGTCCACCACGTGGACAGTCGTCCCGTTCAGGCCCGCCTCAGCCGCCCGGCGAGTTCCGCCGCGGCCGCCCCCGGATCGTCCGCCTCGGTGATCGCGCGGACCACCACGACGCGCCGCGCCCCGGCCCGGAGGACCTCGTCCAGGTTGGAGGCGTCGATCCCGCCGATGGCGAACCAGGGCCGCTCGGGTGCGCGCGCGGCGGCGTGGCGGACCAGGGACAGGCCGGGGGCGGGCCGTCCCGGCTTGGTGGGGGTGGGCCAGCAGGGGCCGGTGCAGAAGTAGTCCACGCCCGGCTCGGCCAGCGCCGCGTCCACCTCGGCCTCGGTGTGGGTGGACCGGCCGATCAGGATGTCGTCGCCCAGGATCGCGCGGGCGGCCTTCACCGGCAGGTCGCCCTGGCCCAGGTGGAGGACGTCCGGGCCGGCGGCGTGGGCGACGTCCGCCCGGTCGTTGACCGCCAGCAGCGCGCCGTGGCGGCGGCAGGCGTCGGCGAAGACGGCCAGGTGCTCCAGCTCCTCGGCCGCCTCCAGGGCCTTGTCCCGCAGTTGGACGATGTCGACGCCCGAGGAGAGCACCGCGTCCAGGAACTCCGGCAGGTCGCCGCGCTCCTTGCGCGCGTCCGTGCACAGGTACAGGCGTGCGTCGTCGAGCCGCTCGCGTGCGGTCGCTGCCATGCGGGCCATTCCCCCCGGGGTCGGGCGCGCGGGCCGGTGCACCCGACCGGGT
>NZ_BAAASZ010000020.1:586263-593560 GCF_039533145.1 Streptomyces macrosporus | reverse complement strand
GTCGTGCGGTCGCCGGTGGCCCGTCGACCCGGAGCCGGGCGGCGGGGCGGGTCAGACGGCGAGCGCCTGGGCCCGGCGCTTCACCTCGGTCCCGCGATTCTCGCGCAGTGCCTGCGCCGGGGTGCCGGGCAGGGTGTCGTCAGGGGTGAACAGCCACTCCAGCATCTCCTCGTCACTGAAGCCGTCGTCCTTGAGCAGGGTGATCGTCCCGGACAGCCCCTTCACGATCCGACCCTCGCCGATGAAGTCGGCCGGCACCTGGAGCACCTTGTTCTCGCCGCGGCGCACCGCGATGAGCTGACCCTCCTTGATCAGCTGCCGCACGCGCGTCACCTCGACGCCGAGCCGCTCGGCGACGTCGGGGAGGGTGAGCCAGGCCGGGACGAGAGCATCGGTCTTCGCGTCAATCTCGGTCACGGCACAAGCCTGCCACCTCGCACCGACAGTCACTAGCGCACGGCGCTCTTCAGGGGAACGGTCGGGTCGGCCGCCCGCGCCGGGTCGAGTACGGCCGCGCGTTCGATCAGCTTCCGGCCCTGGGCGACGTCGCGCGGCCGTCCCACCGCCAGCAGCGCGTTCAGCGCGCCGTCGCGCAGCCAGCACACCGACCAGGACGCGCCCTGCGGATCGCCGCGCCACAGCAGCTCGTCGCGGTCGTCGTGGTGGCCGACGTACTGGACGAAACGGCCGAACTGCTCGGACCAGAAGTACGGCACCGGGTCGTACGGCGGTGTCTCGGCCTCGCCCACCACCAGCAGCGAGGCGACCGTGCGGGGTCCCTGGAGCGCGTTGTCCCAGTGGTGCACCAGCAGCCGGCGGCCGTAGCGGGCGGAGGGGAAGGAGGCGCAGTCGCCGACGGCGTACACGTCGGGGGCGGACGTGCGCAGCCGCTCGTCGGCGAGCACCGCGCCGTCCTCGCCCAGCGCCACGCCCGAGCCCGCCAGCCAGCCGGTGGCCGGACGCGCGCCGACCCCGGCCACCACGGCCCGGGCGGGCAGCGACGAGCCGTCGGCGAGCTCCACCACGCGCGGGTGCGCGGCGCCGACCCGCACACCGGTGACGGCGCGCCCGGTGAGCAGGTCGACGCCGGCCTCCTCGTACCAGCGGCGCATGTGCTCCGCGACCTCGGGCGGCAGCGCCCCGGCCAGCGGCCGGTCGGCGGCCTCGACCACCGTCACCGGGCAGTCCGCCTCGCGGGCGGCGGTGGCGAACTCCGCGCCGATCCAGCCCGCCCCGACCACCACCACGTGCTGCCGGGCGTCGAGCACCGGACGCAGCCGCTCGGCGTCGTCGAGGGTGCGCAGCAGGTGCACCAGCCCGCTCTCGGCGCCGGGCAGGGGGATCGGCTCGGCGCCGGTGGCGAGGACCAGGTGGTCGTACGGCAGCGGTCCGGCGTCGGTGTCCACCTCGTGGTCGCCGGTGCGCAGCCCGGTGGCGTTGCGCCCCAGGAGCAGCTCGACGCCGAGCGCGTCGAAGTCGACGTCGAAGGCGGAGTCGGCGGCCTTGCCCGTCAGCACCGCCTTGGACAGCGGCGGCCGGTCGTAGGGCCGGTGCGGTTCGGCGCCGACCACGGTGATCGTCCCGGGCCAGTCCTGCTCGCGCAGTTGCACGGCGGTCTGCACCCCGGCCGGCCCGGCTCCGACGACGAGGACCCGCTGCCCGCTCTGCTCGGTTCGCACGCTCACGCGATCACTCTAGGAGGTCGGCGGGGCCCCGGGGAGCGCGCACCGGATTCCCCGCGGGCCTCGCCCGGACCCGATCCGTCCGGGCTCCCCTTCTGCCGCGCCGGGGCCCACAGTAGGGTGAGCGGCGAATCGAGGGACGAACTCGCGGGAGCCCGGCGCACCGGGCTGAGAGGGAGGCTTGCGCGGCCTCCGACCGTACGAACCTGATCCGGGTCATGCCGGCGAAGGGAGGGGCGCGACGCCCATGCGCGTGGTGATCATCGGCGGTGGCGTGATCGGGCTGGTCACGGCCTGGCGGACCGCTCAGCGGGGCGCGGAGGTCACGGTCGTCGACCCGGAGCCGGGCGGCGGGGCGGCGGGGGTCGCGGCCGGGATGCTGGCGGCCGTCACCGAACTGCACTACGGCGAGGAGGCCCTGCTCGCCCTCAACCTCGCCTCCGCGCGCCGCTATCCGGCCTTCGCGGCCGAGCTGGAGGAGGCGTCCGGCCGGGAGATCGGCTACCGCGCCTGCGGCACCCTCGCCGTCGCCCTGGACGCCGACGACCGCGCCCACCTGCGGGAGTTGCACGCGCTCCACCGGCGCTGCGGACTGGACTCGACGTGGCTGACCGGCCGGGAGTGCCGCCGCCTGGAGCCGATGCTCGCCCCGGGGGTGCGCGGCGGGCTGCGCGTGGACGGCGACCACCAGACCGATCCCCGGCGGCTGACGGCCGCGCTGCTGACCGCCTGCGAACGCGCCGGGGTGGTCTTCGTCCGGCGGCGGGCCGAACGGCTGGCGGTCGCCGGCGACCGGGCGGCGGGGGCGGTCCTGGCGGACGGCACCACGGTGGAGGCCGACCGGGTGGTGGTGGCGGCCGGCAGCGAGAGCGGGCGGCTGGCGGGGGTGCCCGAGGAGGTGCTGCCGCCGGTGCGTCCGGTCAAGGGCCAGATCCTGCGGCTGCGCGTCCCGCCGGCGTACGCGCCCTTCCTCTCCCGCACCGTGCGGGCGCTGGTCCGCGGCGGCCACGTCTACCTGGTGCCGCGCGCGGACGGCGAGCTGGTGCTCGGCGCCACCAGCGAGGAGCTGGGCTGGGACACCACGGTGACCGCGGGCGGCGTCTACGAGCTGCTGCGCGACGCGCACGAGCTGGTGCCCGGCATCACCGAGCTGCCGCTGGTGGAGACGCGGGCGGGGCTGCGCCCCGGCTCCCCCGACAACGCGCCGCTGCTCGGTCCGACCGCCCTGCCCGGCCTGCACCTGGCCACCGGCCACCATCGCAACGGGGTGCTGCTCACCCCGATCACCGGCGACGCCCTGGCCGAGACCCTGACCACCGGGGACGTCCCCGAGGAGATCCGTCCCTTCACCCCCCGGCGCTTCGACCGCACGCTCCAGGAGAGCCCCGCATGAGCACCCACGTCACCATCCACGTCAACGGCGAGCCCCGCGAGGTCGCGGCCGGCCTCACCCTCGACCGGCTCGTGGCGACCCTCACCACCGCGTCCACGGGCGTCGCCGCGGCCGTCAACGAGACGGTCGTACCGCGCGGGCGGTGGCCGCGGACGCCCCTCGGCGACGGCGACCGCGTCGAGGTCCTGACCGCAGTCCAGGGAGGCTGAACCGACCATGGCCGACGATCCGCTCACCATCGGCGACACCACCTTCGCCTCCCGGCTCATCATGGGCACGGGCGGCGCGCCCAGCCTGGACGTCCTGGAGAAGGCGCTGGTCGCCTCGGGCACCGAGCTGACCACCGTCGCGATGCGGCGCGTGGACCCCACCGTGCGGGGGTCGGTGCTGTCGGTGCTGGAGCGGCACGACATCCGCGTGCTGCCCAACACCGCCGGCTGCTTCACCGCCGGCGAGGCCGTGCTCACCGCCCGGCTGGCCCGCGAGGCGCTGGGCACCGACTGGGTCAAGCTGGAGGTCGTCGCCGACGAGCGCACCCTGCTGCCCGACCCGGTGGAGCTGCTGGAGGCCGCCGAGACGCTGGTGGACGACGGCTTCACCGTCCTGCCGTACACCAACGACGACCCCGTCCTGGCCCGGAGGCTGGAGGACGTGGGCTGCGCGGCGATCATGCCGCTGGGCTCGCCCATCGGCTCGGGCCTGGGCATCCGCAACCCGCACAACTTCCGGCTGATCGTCGAGCGGGCGTCCGTCCCGGTCATCCTCGACGCGGGCGCGGGCACCGCCTCGGACGTCTCGCTCGCCATGGAGCTGGGCTGCGCCGCGGTGATGCTGGCCTCGGCGGTCACCCGCGCCCAGGAGCCGGTGCTGATGGCCGAGGCGATGCGGCACGCGGTGGAGGCGGGACGGCTGGCGTACCGGGCGGGCCGCATCCCGCGCCGGCACTTCGCGCTGGCGTCCTCGCCGACGGAGGGGATGGCCGACCTCGATCCGGAGCGGCCGGCGTTCGGGTGACGGACGGCCCCGCCACGGGGGGCCGGGCGGTGGGGGCGGCGCTTCCCGTGTCGCACCGGTGCCGCGGTTTCGTCACCGTTCGGCACCGTTCCGGTGCGCCTGCGGCCGGCGCGGGCGGCGGCGGGGACGGCGGCTCGTAGACTCTGGGCCGTGGACACGACCCTCCAGGACCCCTTGATCGGGCACGTGCTCGACGGCCGGTACCGCGTGGAAGCGCGCATCGCCGTCGGCGGCATGGCCACGGTCTACCGGGCCCTGGACACCCGGCTCGACCGGGTGCTCGCCCTGAAGGTGATGCACCCCTCCCTGGCGACCGACGCCTCGTTCGTCGAGCGGTTCATCCGGGAGGCGAAGTCGGCCGCGCGCCTGGCGCACCCCAACGTGGTGGGGGTCTTCGACCAGGGCTCCGACGGCGGCTACGTCTACCTGGCGATGGAGTACGTCGAGGGCTGCACGCTGCGCGACGTCCTGCGCGAGCGCGGCGCCCTCCGGCCGCGCGCCGCCCTGGAGATCCTGGAGGCGGTGCTCGCCGCGCTGGGCGCCGCCCACCTGGCGGGGCTGGTGCACCGCGACGTGAAGCCGGAGAACGTCCTGATAGGGGACGACGGGCGGGTGAAGGTCGCCGACTTCGGCCTGGTGCGGGCCGTGGACCAGCAGACCTCCGTCTCCACCGGTTCGGTGATGGGCACCGTCTCCTACCTCGCCCCCGAGCAGATCGAGCACGGCACCGCCGACGCCCGGGCCGACGTCTACGCGTGCGGCGTGGTGCTGTACGAGATGCTGACCGGCGCCAAGCCGCACCCCGGCGGCACCCCGGCCCAGGTGCTCTACCAGCACCTGCACGAGGACGTGCCGCCCCCGTCCGCCGCCGTCCCCGGCCTGGCCGCCGCGCTGGACGACCTGGTGGCCCGTACCGCCGCCCGCGACCCCGAGCGGCGTCCGACCGACGCCGTCGGGCTGCTGGCCGAGGTCCGCGCGGTGCGGCAGTCGCTGACCGACGAGCAGCTCGACGCCGTGCCCCCGGCCGCGGCCCCCGATCCGGCCGGCGCGCCCGTCGGCTCCGAGGATCGCACCACCGTCCTTCCGCGCCGCGCGTCCGCGGTCCCGCCGGACGCCGGCGCCACGCACCACACCAGCGTGCTGCCCGCGCCGCCGCGCCCGGCCGACGGCTCGGCCGGACGGCCGCGGGCCGGCTCGCGCGGGCGCCGCTCGGCGCCGGCGGTGGTCGCGGCCGTCCTGCTGCTCCTGGGCGTGGGCCTGGGCGTGTGGTACGTCAACTCCGGCCAGTTCACCCGGACCCCCGGTGTGCTCTCCATGACCGAGGCCGAGGCCAAGAGGGCCGTCGAGGAGGCCGGGCTGGACTGGAGGATCGCCCGGGACTACAGCGAGACCGTGGAGAGGGGACGGGTCATCGCCACCGACCCCGGCCGCGGCGAGCGCATCCGCGGCAACGGCACGGTCACCATCACCGTCTCCCGCGGCCCCGAGCGGGTCGAGGTCCCCGACGTGACGGGCGTCCCGTTGGCCGAGGCACGCGCGCGGCTCAAGGACGCCGGGCTGGCGCCGGGCATGGTGACCAGGGAGTTCGACGCGGACGTCGAGCGGGGCTCGGTGGTCCGCACGGACCCGGAGGAGGGCACCGAGCGCCGTCCCGGCGCGGCGGTGGCCCTCGTGGTCTCCAAGGGGGAGCGCATCGAGGTCCCGGACGTCGTCGGCGAGAGCGAGGGCGCGGCGCGACAGCGGCTGACCGAGGCCGGTCTGAAGGTCGAGGTGGCCCCGGAGCGGGTGTTCTCGGAGGAGGAGGCGGGCACGGTCGCCCGGCAGTCCCCCGGCGAGGGCGCGGTCGCGGCCGAGGGCGACACCGTCAGGCTCACCGTCTCCAAGGGTCCGGACACGGTCGAGGTCCCCGACGTGGAGGGGATGGCGGAGGACGAGGCCCGGCGGTCCCTGGAGGACGCGGGCTTCGAGGTGAAGGTCCGCAGGATCTTCCTCACCGGCACGGTCTTCGACCAGTCCGTGGACGGCGGCGAGCGGGCGCCGCGCGGCTCGACGATCACGATCTGGGTGCGTTGAGCCGGTAACGGACCGTCACGTGGGCGGGCCACGGTTGTGAGTCGCCCCATAGGACGTGCGTCACGTACGAAGGTCCGTAGTGGGCGCTCCGTCCGCTTCGAGCAGGGAAAACGGCCTTTCGGGAGCGAGCGGGCCGGAGGTTCCTACGAGGCGGGGTAGTACATCCCGCCTTTGTCCGGATAAGTTCCGGACGCTAACAATGCAACGGTCGCACGGCGCCGAGGAGCAGAACCCGGCGCACCCCCTCCGGCCCCACGGCCGGTCCGGATGATCCGGCTCCGCGACGCAAGCGATCGGAAGAGGTTCTCCTCCCCCATGACCGTTGCCACCTTTCTCGACCAGTTCCGCACGGCCGGTACCCGCAAGCTCTCGGCCATCGGCATAGCCGCGGCCACCGGCGCCGCCACCCTGGCCCTCGGCTTCGCCCCGGGCGAGGAGATGGCGCCGGCGGCCTCGTCCCAGTCCGCTCCCGCCCCGGTGAAGCTGTCCGTCGAGGACAACGGCTCCGCCCTCCAGGCGGGCAACCTGCGCGAGCAGTCGGCCGTCGCCTTCCAGCAGGCGCAGAACGACGCCGCCGAGGAGGAGCGGAAGGCCGAACAGCGGCAGGCCGAGCAGCAGAAGACCGCCGCCGCCGAGATGGCCGCGGAGAAGGAGCAGGCCCGGCAGCAGGCGGAGGCCGAGCGGCAGGCCGCCGAGGAGCGGGCCGCCGAGCGGCAGGCCGCCGCCCGCTCCGCCGAGCGGGAGCGGCAGCAGGCCGCCCCCACCTACCCGGACAACCTGGACGGCTGGATCCGCGAGGCCCTGGCCATCATGGAGCGCGAGGGCATCCCGGGCAGCTACGAGGGCATCCACCGCAACATCATCCGCGAGTCCAGCGGCAACCCCCGGGCCATCAACACCTGGGACATCAACGCCCAGAACGGCATCCCCTCCAAGGGTCTGCTCCAGGTGATCCCGCCCACCTTCGAGGCGTACCACGTCGAGGGCACCTCCTGGGACATCTACGACCCGGTGGCCAACATCGTCGCGGCCTGCAACTACGCGGCCGACCGGTACGGCTCGATGGACAACGTCTACTCGGCCTACTGATCCCTCCGGGGGCGGACGCACCCCCACCGATCGGCCCGGCGGCCCG
>NZ_BAAASZ010000020.1:551440-586237 GCF_039533145.1 Streptomyces macrosporus | reverse complement strand
GGGCCGCCGGGCCGATCGTCTCGGGGGCCTGGCACCCTCGGTGTGTGAGCACCGCGCCTTCCCCCTCCCCCACTCCCCGTCCCACCCCGGGCGGCACCGACCGCTTCCCCACCCCACGCGCCCGCAACCCCGTCGGCAGCCACGTCGCCGTGGCCGGCGGGCTCGCCGCCAAGGGGCTGGCCTACGCCCGTGAGATCGGCGCGGAGGCCGTCCAGGTCTTCGTCGCCAACCCGCGCGGCTGGGCGACCCCGGCCGGCGATCCGCGGCAGGACGAGGCGTTCCGTACGGCCTGCGCGGACGAGGGCATCCCGGCCTACGTCCACGCCCCCTACCTGATCAACTTCGGCTCGCACACCGAGGCCACGGTCGAGTCGTCCGTGGCCTCGCTGCGGCACTCGCTGCGCCGCGCCCGGCAGATCGGCGCCTTGGGCGTGGTGGTGCACACCGGCTCGGCCACCGGCGGCCGCGACCGCGCCACGGCGCTGGCCCAGGTGCGGGAGCGGATGCTGCCGCTGCTGGAGGAGCTGGACCCGGGCGAGGACTCGGAGGACCCCTGGCTGCTGCTGGAGCCGACCGCCGGCCAGGGCGCCTCGCTGTGCTCGCGCGCGGAGGACCTCGGCCCGTACCTCGACGCCCTGGAGCGGCACCCCCGGCTCGGGATCTGTCTGGACACCTGCCACGCCTTCGCCGCCGGGCACGACATGGCGGCCGAGGGCGGCATGAAGGCGCTGCTGGACGAGGTGACGGCGGTGGCGGGCGAGGGGCGGCTGCGCCTGGTCCACGCCAACGACTCCCAGGACGTCGCGGGCGCCCGCCGGGACCGTCACGCGAACATCGGGGCGGGGCACATCGGGGCGGAGCCGTTCCGCGAGCTGCTCCGCCACCCGGCGACCGCCGGCGTGCCGCTGGTCATCGAGACGCCGGGCGGCCGGGAGGGGCACGCGGGGGACGTGGCGCGGCTGAAGGACCTGCGCCGCTGACCGGACGCCGGCGGCGGCCCGGGGCTACGGCTCGGGGCCGTCGCCCGGTTCCTCCTGGTAGGAGTAGCGCTGCTCGCGCCAGGGGTCGCCGATGTTGTGGTAGCCCCGCTCCTCCCAGAAGCCCCGGCGGTCGGCGGTCATGTACTCCACGCCCCGCACCCACTTGGGGCCCTTCCAGGCGTACAGGTGCGGCACGACCAGCCGCACCGGGAAGCCGTGCTCGGCGGTGAGGGGCTCGCCGGCCCGGTGGGTGGCGAAGACCGTGTGGTCGGCGGAGAAGTCCGACAGTCGCAGGTTCGCGCTGTATCCGTACTCGGCCCAGACCATCACATGGGTGACCTCGGGCGCGGGCGGCGCCAGTTCGAGGATCGTACGGGCCTTCACTCCGCCCCACTCGACGCCCACCATGCTGAACCGGGTGACGCAGTGGAGGTCGCCGACCACGGTCTCGTAGGGCAGCGCCGAGAACTCCTCGTGGTTCCAGCGGTACACGCCGCCGTCGGCGGTGGCTCCGAAGACGCGGAACTCCCAGCGCTCGGGCCGGAACCTGGGCACCGGGCCGTAGTGCGTCACCGGCCAGCCGCGCTGGAACCGTTGCCCCGGCGGAAGCTGCGGTTGTTCCCCTTCGCGGCTTTCCGGCTGCACCATGCCTCCATGGTGACAGACCACGGAGAGTGTCGGTGACCGCGTCCGGTGCCGCCCACGGCGCCACCAGAGGAGATCATTCACGGCAAACCGGGCAAGAGTTCACTTACTGGACCGCAGTACGGTACCGGTGCGAAGATGCGCCCATTCCACCACAGTCCCCCACGATCCCCCACGGAAGAGAGGCGCCGGCATGCAGGGCGACCCCGAGGTCATCGAATTCCTCAACGAGCAGCTCACCGCCGAACTCACGGCGATCAACCAGTACTTCCTCCACGCCAAGCTGCAGGAGAACAACGGCTGGACGAGGCTCGCGCGGTACACGCGGGCGGAGTCGTTCGACGAGATGCGGCACGCGGAGCGGCTGACCGACCGCATCATCTTCCTGGAGGCGCTGCCCAACTACCAGCGGCTCTTCCACGTGCGGGTGGGCCAGACCGTCACCGAGATGTTCCAGGCGGACCTCCAGATCGAGGTCGAGGCGATCGACCGGCTCCGGCGCGGCATCAAGGTGATGCGGGCCAAGGAGGACATCACCTCGGCCAACATCTTCGAGGACATCCTGGCCGACGAGGAGCACCACGTCGACTACCTCGAAACCCAGCTCCAACTGATCGAGAAGCTCGGCGAACCGCTGTACATCGCCCAGCAGATCGAGCAGCCGGACTCCGACTCCTCCGACTGAGGGATTCCGGCCGGGGCCCGGGCGTCAGGCCGCCGCGACGGTCCGCGCGGGCTCCGCGGAGGAGGCCGCGGCGGCGGGGGCCGCGGGGACGGAGGGCACGGCGGGTGCGGCGGGTGCGGCGGGCACGGTCTCGGGGGCGGCCGGGGCGCCGGCCGCGAGCCGGTTCGCGGCCTCGCGCCGCGGGCACGTGCCGCGGCCCAGCAGGCCCTGGATGCGGCGGACGCAGGAGCCGCAGTCGGTGCCCGCCTTGCTCGCGGAGGCGATCTGACGCGGAGTGCAGGCACCCGCCGCCGCGTGTTCGCGGATCTGCTCCTCCGTGACGCCGAAGCACGAGCAGACGTACACGCGGTTCACCTCCGCCGAAGCAGCCGGACAAGGGTCGGGTCCCCACCCGAGTGGGTGAGGTAAACCTTACCTTACCTGTGCCGCACCGACCGGAACAGGCCCGTGGGGCGCGGACCGATGTGATCCGCGCCCCACGGGTGCGCTGCCGTGCCGTGCGGAGGCTCACCGCCGGCGCGCCGACGGCTCACTGGTCGCGGTACATCTCCGCGACGAGGAACGCCAGGTCGAGCGACTGGCTGCGGTTCAGCCGCGGGTCGCAGGCGGTCTCGTAGCGCTGGTGGAGGTCGTCGACGAAGATCTCGTCGCCGCCGCCCACGCACTCGGTCACGTCGTCGCCGGTCAGCTCCACGTGGATGCCGCCCGGGTGGGTGCCCAGGCCCTTGTGGACCTCGAAGAAGCCCTTGACCTCGTCCAGCACGTCGTCGAAGCGCCGCGTCTTGTGCCCGCTGGCCGCCTCGAAGGTGTTGCCGTGCATCGGGTCGCACACCCAGGCGACCTGGGCGCCGGAGGCCGTGACCTTCTCCACCAGGGTGGGGAGCCTGTCGCGGATCTTGTCGGCCCCCATCCGGGTGATGAACGTCAGCCGGCCCGGCTCGCGCTCCGGGTCCAGCCGCTCGATCAGCGCCAGGGCGTCCTCGGGCGTGGTGCTCGGCCCCAGCTTGACCCCGATCGGGTTGCGGATGCGGGCGGCGAACTCGATGTGCGCCCCGTCCAACTGCCGGGTGCGCTCGCCGATCCAGACCATGTGGCCGGAGACGTCGTACAGGTTGCCCGTACGGGAGTCCACCCGGGTCAGCGCGGACTCGTAGTCGAGGATCAGCGCCTCGTGCGAGGAGTAGAACTCGACGGTCTTGAACTCCTCCGGGTCCACCCCGCAGGCGTTCATGAAGTTCAGCGCCCGGTCGATCTCCCGGGCCAGGGCCTCGTAGCGCTGCCCGGAGGGGGAGTTCTTCACGAAGTCCTGGTTCCAGGCGTGCACCTGGCGCAGGTCGGCGTAGCCGCCGGTGGTGAAGGCGCGCACCAGGTTCAGCGTCGCGGCGGACGCGTGGTACATGCGCTTGAGGCGCTGCGGGTCCGGGGTGCGGGCCTCGGCGGTGAACTCGAAGCCGTTGACGGAGTCACCGCGGTAGGAGGGCAGGGTCACCCCGTCGCGGGTCTCGGTCGGCTTCGAGCGCGGCTTGCTGTACTGCCCGGCGATCCGGCCCACCTTCACCACGGGCACGGAGCCGGCGTAGGTGAGCACGGCACCCATCTGGAGCAGCGTCTTGAGCTTGTTCCTGATCTGCTCGGCGGAGACGGCGTCGAATGCCTCGGCGCAGTCACCCCCCTGCAGCAGGAACGCCTCGCCCTTGGCGACGGACGCCATCCGCTCCCGCAGCTGGTCGCACTCACCTGCGAAGACGAGCGGCGGATAGGACTCGAGCTCGGCGATCACATCGCGCAGAGCCTCGGGGTCCGGCCAGTCGGGCTGCTGCGCCGCGGGTAGGTCTCGCCAGGTGTTGACACCGGCGTCGGGATTGGCGTTCACGGTCACGCACCCAGATTACGGGCTGCCCTCCGGTGCCCACCCCCCTGACCGAAGGGTGAGACGAGGGAATCGGGGACGGGTGGGTCCGGTAGGGTGCGGAACATGTTCGCGCAGACGACGCCGGCGGCCGTCACGGCCGCCGCCTGGTGGTGGCCCGCTTCTCCGGCGGCCCACTGACGCGCGCACTCCACGAAACGACGCGAAGGCCGCCCGAGGGGCGGCCTTCGTCGTGTCCGCACGGGCACCCGGAGCGTGGGCCGTTCCCTCCCGACGGAAGGAAGGACCCCGCCATGGAGAACCCCGAGCTGCCCGACCACCCCGAGCACCCCGAGCACCCCGAGCAGCCCCGGACCGCACGGGCCGCCGAGGACGCCGCGAGCGCCCTGGTCGCACGGTTGCTGGACGACGACTGCCCGCCCTTCGCACTGCTGCGGCGGCGCACCCCCGGCCGGGACGAGCACACCGTGGAGGTGCTGATCGGTCCGGTCGCCGAGGTGGAGCGCCTGGCCGACATCCCCGTCGGGGAGACGCCCACCCTCGCCCTGGTGCCGTTCCGGCAGATCCGCGAGCGCGGCTTCGAGGCGACCGACGACGGCACCCCGCTGGCCGTGCTCGTCCCCACCGAGACCCGCGAACTCCCCCTGGACGCGGTGACGGCCGCGCTGCCCCGGCACGCGGTCCAGGTCGACGACGGCGGCTTCGACCTCTCCGACGAGGCGTACGAGGAGATCGTGCGCCGGGTCGTCGAGGACGAGATCGGCACCGGCGAGGGCGCCAACTTCGTCGTCCGCCGCACCTACCGGGGCGTGATCGAGGGCTACGGCCGGGCCGACGCGCTGGCCCTGTTCCGACGGCTGCTGGTCGGGGAGCGCGGGGCGTACTGGACGTACGTGGTGCACACCGGCGACCGGACGCTGGTGGGGGCCAGCCCCGAGGTCCACGTCCGGATGAGCGGCGGAACCGTGGTGATGAACCCGATCAGCGGCACCTACCGCTATCCCGCCGACGGGCCGACCGTGGAGGACCTGCTGACGTTCCTCGGCGACCGCAAGGAGACCGAGGAGCTGTCGATGGTCGTCGACGAGGAGCTGAAGATGATGTGCACCGTCGGCGACATGGGCGGGGTGGTGGTCGGTCCGCGGCTGCGGGAGATGGCCCATCTGGCGCACACCGAGTACGAGCTGCGCGGCCGCAGCACGCTCGACGTCCGGGACGTGCTGCGCGAGACGATGTTCGCCGCGACCGTCACCGGCAGCCCGGTGGAGAACGCCTGCCGGGTGATCGAGCGGTACGAGGACGGCGGGCGCGGCTACTACGCGGGCGCGCTGGCGCTGCTCGGACGGGACGGCGGCGGCGCCCAGACGCTGGACTCGCCCATCCTCATCCGCACCGCCGACATCGACGCGGCCACCGGGCGGCTGCGGGTGCCGGTGGGCGCCACGCTGGTGCGCGCCTCCGACCCGGCGAGCGAGGTCGCCGAGACCCACGCCAAGGCGGCCGGGGTGCTGACCGCGCTGGGGGTGCGTCCCGGTCCGGCGCGTCCGCAGGACGCCCCCGCGCGGCCGGGGTTGGCGGACGACCCGCGGGTGCGGGCCGCCCTGGACGCGCGGCGAGCCGACCTCGCCCCGTTCTGGCTGCGGATGCGGACCGCCGAGGACCGCGGCACGGTCCGCGGCGAGGTGCTGGTGGTCGACGGCGAGGACACCTTCACCTCGATGCTGGCGCACCTGCTGCGCTCCACCGGGCTCGAGGCGACCGTGCGACGGTACGACGAGCCGGGGCTGCGCGAGGCGGCGCTCGGCCACGCCGGCCCGGTCGTGCTCGGTCCCGGCCCCGGCGATCCCCGGGACGCGGCCGACCCCAAGATGCGGCTGCTGCGCTCGCTCGCCGCCGACCTGCTGCGCGACCACCGGCACGGGCTGTTCGGGGTCTGCCTGGGGCACGAGCTGATCGCCGCCGAGCTGGGGCTGGCCCTGGTCCGCAAGGACGAGCCGTACCAGGGCGCGCAGGAGCGGATCGACCTGTTCGGCACCGAGCGGACCGTCGGCTTCTACAACTCCTTCACCGCGCGCTGCGACGAGGCGACGGTGCGGGAACTGGCCGCGAACGGGGTGGAGCTGAGCCGCGACCCGGCCGTCGGGGACGTCCACGCGCTGCGCGGCCCCCACTTCGCCGGGGTGCAGTTCCACCCGGAGTCGGTGCTGACGCTGGAGGGCTCGGCGATCGTCGCCGAGCTGCTGGCCGCGGTCCTCGTCCGACCCGGCGTCCGACCCGGCGTCCGACCCGGCGTCTGACCCGGCGTCGGGCGGCACCGGTGGAAGGGGGCCGGTGCCGCCCGACGGGGGCCGGCCGGCCGGGGAAGGGAGCCCGTCGGCCGACGCCTGCCGACGTCAGCCGAAGAAGACGCTGGCCTCCCGGTACAGCTCCGGGTCGACCGTCTTGAGCGAGGCGGTCGCCTCGGCCAGCCGCACGCGGGTGATCCGGGTGCTCCGCAGCGCCGTCATCGAGCCCCAGTCGCCCTCGTGCACCGCGTCGATCGCGTGGAGGCCGAACCGGGTGGCCAGCCAGCGGTCGAACGGGCTGGGCGAGCCGCCGCGCTGGATGTAGCCGAGCACGGTGGTGCGGGACTCCTTGCCGGTGCGCCGCTCGATCTCCTTGCCCAGCCACTCGCCCACGCCGGAGAGCCGGAAGCGGGACTCGCTCCCCGGCAGCGGGGTGACGCCGGGCAGGGCGATCTCGTCCGGGGTCGGCAGGGCGCTGTCGGCGATGACGACGATCGGGGCGTAGGTGGCGCGGAAGCGGGACTCGACCCACTCGCACACCTTCCCGACGCTGAAAGGCTGCTCGGGGATGAGGATGCAGTTGGCGCCGCCGGCCAGGCCCGCGTGGAGGGCGATCCACCCGGCGCTGCGCCCCATCACCTCCACCACCAGCACTCGCTTGTGGGACTCGGCGGTGGTGTGGAGGCGGTCGATGGTCTCGGTGGCGACGCCGACGGCGGTGTCGAAGCCGACGGTGTAGTCGGTCAGGGGGATGTCGTTGTCGATGGTCTTGGGGACGCCGACGAGGGGGACGCCGTGCTCCTCGGCGAACCGGGCCGCGATACCGAGCGTCGCGGTGCCGCCGATCACGATCAGCCCCTCCACCCCGTGACGGGCGAGGGTGCCCAGCACCCGGTCGGCCCCCTCGTCCTCCTGGAAGGGGTTGGTGCGGGAGGAGCCCAGGATGGTGCCGCCGCGGGGCAGGGTGCCGCGCACCGCGGGGATGTCGAGCGTCACGGTCTCGTCCCGCATGACGCCGCGCCAGCCGTCGCGGAAACCGACGAAGTCGTCGCCGTACTCCTGCACGCCCTTGCGGACGATCGCGCGCAGCGCCGCGTTCAGCCCGGGGCAGTCGCTGCCACCGGTCAGCACTCCGACCCGCATGAGATTCCCTTCTCCGCCTGGATTCCCGGATTCCGGCATCCTCCGGCTTCCCCGGCGCGGGTTCCCCCGAACCCGGCGGGCCACCGGCCGTCCGCCCCGGTCACGCTAGTGGCCGCGTGCCCGGGAGGGACGGCGGAGCGCCGGGAAGACATCGGGAAGGAACCGGGAGGACGTCGGGAAGGCGCCGGGGAGGAGCCGGGGCGGGGAGGCGGGGATCAGGCGTCGTCCAGGCCGCGCTCGATGGCGTAGCGCACCAGTTCCACGCGGTTGTGGAGCTGGAGCTTGCCGAGGGTGTTCTGCACGTGGTTCTGCACGGTGCGGTGCGAGATCACCAACCGCTCGGCGATCTGCTTGTACGACAACCCCTTGGCGACCAGCCGCAGCACCTCGGTCTCCCGCTCGGTCAGCCGCGGCGCGGCGGGCTCGTCGGGCGTCTTCGGCTCGGACCGACCGGCCAGCCGCCGGTACTCGCCGAGCACCAGCCCGGCCAGGCCCGGGGTGAACACCGGATCGCCGGCGGCCGTGCGGCGCACGGCCTCCAGCAGCTCCTCGGTGCTCGCCGACTTCACCAGATAGCCGGTGGCCCCGGACTTCACCGCCTCCAGCACGTCCGCGTGCTCGCCGCTCGCGGAGAGCACCAGCACCCGCGGCGCGGAGGCCGCGCCGGAGCCGGAGCCCGAACCCGAGCCGACGAGCTGCCGGCACACCTCGACGCCCGGCAGGCCGGGCAGGTTGAGGTCGAGGATCAGCACGTCCGGCTCGGTGGCCCGCGCCCGGCGCACCGCCTGGGGGCCGTCCCCGGCCGTGGCCACCACCTCGAAACCGGCCTCGGCCAGATCGCGGGCGACCGCGTCCCGCCACATCGGATGGTCGTCGACGACCATCACCCTCACGGGCCGCAGCCCGTCCCGCTCACCGGCCTCGCCGGTCGTCTCGCTGGTCATCCTTGGGCACCCTCAACTCGACTTCCGTTCCCTGCCCCGGCACCGACACCAACTCCGCGCTGCCGCCCAGGTCCCGCAGCCGTCCGCGGATGGACAGCGCCACGCCCATCCGCCCCTCGGCCTCGGCGTCCTCCAGCCGCCCGGGCGGGATGCCGGGCCCGTCGTCCCTGACGGTCACCACCACGGCGTCCGGTTCGTCCTCCAACAGGATCCACGCCTGCGCCTCCTCCCCCGCCGGGCCCCGGGCGTGCCTGCGCACGTTGTCCAGGGCGGCGCCGACCGCCGCCGCCAGCTCCCTGGCCGCCGTGGCGGGCAGCGGCACCGGGGCCCCGGGCTCGGCGAAGGACACGCGGGTCCCGGCGTACGCGGACAGCAGCGCGCGCACGTCGCACGTCCCGTCGGAGGACGTTTCACCGGAGCGCGTCCCGTCGGTCTCCGCGAGGGCCCCGGCCGCCTCGACGGCGGTGCCGGCGCGGGGGGCGGGGACCTCGGGCACCACACCGCTGGAGACCAGCGTGCGCAGCGCCGCCTCCTGCTCCCCCGCCAGCCGCCCCAGCTCGGCCGCCTCGCCTCCGATGGCCGCACCGCGGCGCTGCACCATGGCCAGCACCTGGAGCACGCTGTCGTGGATGTCGCGGGCGAGGCGTTCCCGCTCGCGGGTGGCCGCCTCGATCCGCAGCGCCCGCGCGAGGGTGCGCTCGCTGGCGCGGGCCACCTCGACGACGTAGCCGATGGCGATGCTGGCGATGCACACCAGCAGCACGTTGTGGACGGTGTCCTGCGCGAAGCCGCCCGCCGCGATCACGTTGGCCACGCCGACCAGCGCCGAGGCGCCCGCGGCCCACCGCCACCCCTTCTTGACGGCGAAGCCGAGCACCGCGCCCGCCGTCCATATGGTCGGCAGGGTGGGGCCGCCCGCGTCGATGCGCTCGGCGGTGTCCACCAGGGGCGTCAGCAGGATGCCGGTGACGGCGACGGCCAGGTCGACGGCGAGGAACGGGAGGGTGCAGCGCTCGGCGGAGGAGACCCGCCGGACGGTCGCGAGCGTCCACACGGCGAGGACGGCCAGGTAGGCGCCCGCGCCCAGGGGATGGACGTACGCGTCGTACGCGTGGACGTACAGCGCCAGGGCGTACCCCATGGTGAGCACGCGGTACGCGGTCAGCGCGCTCCACAGCGGCTGTTCGACCGACATCCTCGCGGCCATTGCCTCCCCCGATCCCCCCGCGGCGCTCAGGCCGCCTTTCCCGGTCCTCCCGGAGCGTCGGCCCCCTTGGCCTTCGCCGTCCTCGCCGCCCTCTCCGCCTTCTCGGCCTTCTCCCGCTCGGCGATCTGCCGCTTCGCGGCCGTGGCGTAGATGTCCACGTACTCCTGGCCGGAGAGCTTCATGATCTCGTACATGACCTCGTCGGTGATCGACCGCAGCACGAAGCGGTCGCCCTCCATGCCCTGGTAGCGCCTGAAGTCCAGCGGCCTGCCGATCCGGATGCCGGGCCGCATCAGCTTCGGGACGACCTTGCCCGGCGGCTGGATCTTCTCGGTGTCGATCATCGCGACCGGGATGACCGGCGCCCCGGTGGCCAGCGCCACCCGCGCCAGGCCGCCGGGCTTGCCGCGGTAGAGGCGGCCGTCCGGGGACCGGGTGCCCTCGGGGTAGATGCCGAACAGCTCCCCGCGCTCCAGCACCTGGATGCCGCTCCTGATCGCGGCCTCGCCGGCGCCGCGCGCGCCCGAGCGGTCCACCGGGAGCTGGCCGACGCCCTTGAAGAACGCGGCCGTCAGCCTGCCCTTGACGCCCGGGGTGGTGAAGTACTCGGCCTTGGCGATGAAGGTCACCTTGCGGTCGAGGACGGCGGGCAGGAAGAAGGAGTCGCAGAACGACAGGTGGTTGCTCGCCAGGATGGCCGGTCCCTCGGCCGGAACGTTCTCCAGCCCCTCCACCCAGGGGCGGAAGGCGAGCTTGAGCCCGTTCCCGATGGAGAGCTTCATGACGCCGTACAACAACCGAGGAACCTCCTGTGTCTCGGGGAGACCTTATCTCGCCCCGCCCGTGCGCCCCCGCCCGATCCGGTTCCCACGCCGTCGTCCGGCCTACCCGGTCACCCTCCGCACGCGTAGGGTGGCAGCACTCCCGCTCACCGCCTCGCCCGCCCGGCGGGGCGGTGGCGAGGTCCGTCCACCGAAACGGAGTCCACGTGCCCCTGCTTCCCGGTGCCGAGCCGCTGCGCCACGACGGCGGCGAGGTCGGCGTCCTGTTGTGTCACGGTTTCACCGGTTGTCCCCAGTCGCTGCGTCCCTGGGCCGAGTACCTGGCCGAGAGGGACCTGACGGTCTCTCTGCCGCTGCTGCCCGGTCACGGCACCCGCCGGCAGGACCTGGCCGTCACCGGCTGGCAGGACTGGTACGCCACGGTGGACCTGGAGCTGCGCGCGCTGCGCGAACGCTGCGAGCAGGTCTTCGTCTGCGGCCTGTCGATGGGCGGGGCGCTGGCGCTGCGGCTGGCCGCCCGGCACGGCCGGGCGGTCGACGGCGTCGTGGTGGTCAATCCGGCGATGACCCTTCCTCGCCTCCAAGGCTACGCCCTGCCGGTCCTGCGCCATCTGGTGCCTTCCACCCGAGGCGTCACCGGCGACATCGCCAAGGAGGGCGTGACCGAGGTCGGCTACGACCGGGTGCCGCTGCACGCCGCCCACTCCCTGTGGCACCTGCTGCGGGTGGTGCGCGGGGAACTGCCCCGGGTGACCCAGCCGCTGCTGCTGTTGCACAGCAGGGTGGACCACGTCGTGTCACCCTCGGACTCGGCGCTGGTCCTGAGCAGGGTCTCCTCGCGCGACGTGACGGAGACGGTGCTGGAGCGGAGCCTGCACGTGGCCACCCTGGACCACGACGCGGAGCGGATCTTCGCGGACTCGTACGGATTCATCACCCGCCTCACAGCGAGGAAGACGGCACGTGACGGAGCGTGAGCACAACCGCGGCGAGGGTCCCGAGCCCCTGGACGAGGAGGCCGCCTGGGCCCGGATCGTGGCCGCCTACGGCGAGGAACCCGCCGACCCGCCGGACGTCCGGCCCGGGGACGGCGGCCTCGACGACCGCGAGGACGGGACCGACGGCGACTCGCCCGACCGGCGCCGGGCCGCCGGCGCGGACGTCGGGGAGCCCGCGACGCGCAGTTTCACCGTGTACGCGGCGGGTTCCGGGCCGCGCGACTGGCGTCCCGCCGAACCGTCCGACGACGACTTCGACGAGGACGAGGAGGGCCACTTCGTCCCGCCCGAGCCCCCGCCGCTTCCCAAGGGGGACACCACCACCCGGTTCGCCTGGCTCGCGGTCCTGGGCGGTCCGCTGCTGCTGGTGCTCACCGTCCTGTTCCAGCAGGACGTGACGTGGTGGATCACCACGCTGGGCGTCGGCGGCTTCCTCGGCGGCTTCGCCACCCTGGTGATGCGGATGCGCGACGACGAGGACGACGAGTTCGACGATCCGGGGCGCGGCGCGGTCGTCTGACCCCCTTTGTCGAGCTCCGTCGAGTTCCCGGCCCGGGTCAGACGGCGCCCCCGGGGCCGGGGTCGGCGGGGACGCGCAGGGCGGCCAGGACCGGCAGGTGGTCGGTGGCCGCCCGCAGGTCCGCCTCGGTGACGCCCGGCAGCCCGACGGGCACCCCGCAGCCCAGCACCTCCACCGCCTCGGTGACGAGGACGGCGTCGATGCGCTTGCGGGGCCCGTCGGCGGGCGAGGTGTGCTCGCCGCCCCACGGGCGGGTGGCCCAGCCGTCCCGGAGCGTCCCGGCCAGCCGGCGGAAGGCCCGGCCGTCGGGTTCGTCGTTGAGGTCCCCGGCGACGACGCCCGCCGCCACGCCCATGCCCGCCAGCCGGTCCAGGACCATCCCGGCCTGGGCGTACCGCTCCCTCTCCGCCAGGCTGAGGTGACAGCTGATCACCGCCAGCCGGGCGGACGGCCCGAAGCGCAGCACCGCCGTGGCCAGACCGCGGCGGTGGAGGCCGGGGGTGTGCGGCAGCAGGACGTCCTCGCCGCGCTCCACGTGGGCGCGGAGCGAGGTCAGGATCATCGGCCCGGTGGCGGTCGCCCCGCCCGTGACGTACACCAGGTCCGCGGCCCGGGCGAGGCGGGCCGCGTGTTTGCGCCAGCGGAAGAAGCGGGGCGCCTCCTGGACGCAGACGATGTCGGGGGCGCAGGCCCGGATGACCCGGACCAGCGCCTCCGTGTCGTCGCGCAGGGAGCGGACGTTGTAGCCGAGCAGCCGGACCACGGCCGAGCCGTCGGGCTCGGTGCGGGAGGCGGGCAGGTCCTCCACCGCCACGGGCGCCGCCGCGGGCCGCTCCTCCCCGGTGCCTCCGGCCGCCGTGCTCATCCGCGCCCCCGCGCCCTCAGCCCTGGCGCGCCAGGTCGGCCGCGCCCACCAGACCGGCCTTGCCGCCGAGTTGGGCGGCGAGCACCTGGGCGTGCGGACGCCACCGGCTGCCCACCAGCCAGCGGCGGTAGGACTTGCGGATCGGTTCGAGGACGAGGTCGCCCTCGTCCGAGACGCCGCCGCCGACGATGAACGCGGACGGGTCGAACAGGGAGGCCAGGTCGGCCAGGCCCGCGCCGGCCCAGCGGGCCAGCTCGCGGAAGGAGTCGACGGCCACCGGGCAGCCCTGCCGGGCGGCCTGGCTGACGTGCCGGCCCTCGATCCCCTCGGGGGTGCCGTCGCCCAGGGAGAGCAGGATCTCGGCGTTCTCGGGGGTGGCGACGGCACGCTGCTTGGCGTAGCGGACCAGGGCGCGGCCCGAGGCGTACTGCTCCCAGCAGCCCTGGTTGCCGCAGCCGCACAGCAGGCCGTCGGGGACGACCCGGATGTGGCCGAACTCCGCCGCGACGCCGAAGCGTCCGCGGTGCAGCCTGCCGCCGATGATGATGCCGCCGCCCAGGCCGGTGCCCAGGGTGATGCAGACGACGTCGTCGTGGCCCTGGCCCGCGCCGAAGCGGTACTCGCCCCAGGCCGCGGCGTTGGCGTCGTTCTCGACGACGACGGGGAGGTCGACGCGCTGCTCGACCTTGTCCTTGAGCGCCTCGTTCCGCCAGTCGATGTTGGGGGCGAAGAGGACGGTGGCCCGCTTGTCGTCGACGTAGCCGGCGGCTCCGATGCCGACCGCCTCGATCTCGTGCCCGGTGCTGACCGTGCGGACCGCCTCCGCTATCGCGTCGATGACGCCGTCGGCGGTGGACGGGGTGGGCACCGTGCTGGTCTCGAGGATCGCGCCCTCTTCATCGACCACGCCGGCCGCGATCTTCGTACCGCCGATGTCGACGCCGATGGTGAGTCCCATGTGTCCCTCAGTTACTTGGTCGATCCCCGCTGTGCACAACCGTACCGGAGGGCGGGGGTCGAAACGGACTCGGTTCCGGCCCGCTCGGGGCCGGTCGGGGCCCCGTGCGGGCCGGACCTCAGTCGAGGTCGATCCTCTCGGAACCCGTGGGGCCGTCCTCTCCGCGGCTCTCGCCCCGGCCCTCGCCGTCCCTCCCGCTCCGGTCCGGCTCGCTCCGCTCCCCCTCGTCCGGTCCGGCGCTCCCCGAGGTCTCCTCCGGGGCTCGTTCCGGGGTCCGTTCCGAGGCGGCGTCGCTCCGGTCCGCGGCGTGTCGGGTCCAGCGCCGCTCCTGGTCCTCCACGGCGGCGCGGTAGGCGGCCAGCAGCTCGCCGCCCGCGGCGGCGAGGTGGTCGAAGACCTTCGGATTGCGCTCGACCACGGGTTCCACCACCGCCTTGGCCTGTGCGACGACCTGGTGGAACACGTCCCGAGCCGTCGGGCCGGTCAACGGGGCGCCGAGTTCGGAGAGTTTCCCGGCGACCGCCTCGGCGAGGCGGCGCAGCTCCTCCGCGGCGCTGCCGGGCGGGGTCCCGTACCGCTCGCGGCGGCGCTCCCGCTCGGCGGCGAGGTCCTCCTCGCAGGCGGCGGCCCAGGCGTCGGGATCGGCGTCGGCGGGGCGCTCGGTGGCATCGCTCATGGCGGGCTCCTGGGACGGTGAACTGCGGCGGGGCCACGGTACGGCCGCGGCACCGCCGGCCGGAACCCCGGCCGGGTCGCGGGGCCGTGGCCGTCCGGGCGGACGGCCCTTTCCCTCGACGTTACCCGAACGTCCCCTCGCCGTTGAGTGCGCCGAGCGGTGCCGGTCGGCCGGGGCGGGCGCTCAGTCCCGTTCCGGCCACAGCCCCGGCTCGGGCGCGAAGCGCACCGACAGCTCGCCGTCCGCGAGCCGGGCTCCGGTGACCGTGCAGCGGCGCAGCGCGGAGGGCAGCGGCAGCACCCGCCGGAACGGTCCGGTGGTGACGACCACCTCGTTCCCGCGCCGCACCAGCGTCAGGGTCTCCTTGGTCGCCCCGGGCAGCGGCAGCCGCCACAGCAGCACGCCGTCGGTGTCGAGCCGGTCCTCCACCGTCCACGCCTCCCCGGCCGCGGCGGGGGCGTGCCGGGCCGGCGGTTCGGCGATCCGGTCGGCCAGTTCGCCGAGGTCGTCCAGGCCCTCCGGGTGCCGGCCCAGGTGCGGCAGCCCGTACAGGGGCACCGCGTCGGCCGGGAGTCCGCCCCCGAGGTCGTCCAGCGCCTTCCGCTGCCGGGCCGCCAGGTCCGCCAGCCAGGGGTCGGGCGAGGTGTCGGGCAGCAGCCGGTTGGCGATCACGGCGTCCACGGTCAGCCCGTGCAGCGCGAGTCCGGCGCGGACGGCGCGCAGGGCGCGGACGGCCGCCGGCCCGGGGTCGAGGACCAGCCGCACGGTGGTCTCCGGCGCCTCGATCAGCTCCTGTACGGCGGCGAGGTCGCGATCCAGGCGTCCGGCGGACTCGTACAGCGACCGCGCGGGCATCGGCACCCCGGCGAGCTGGGCCAGGACCGGCCGCAGCGCCCGGGCCGCCTGCCGCTCGGGCGGCAGCAGCCGGCGCAGCCAGCGCCGCGTCTGCTCGGGCAGGGCCAGGGTCCGTACGGCCCGCTCGGCCGGCGGCATGTCCACCACGAGCAGGTCGTACCCGGGCTCCGAGGCGTGCGCCCGGCGCAGCGCGCGCAGCAGGGCGAGGGCGTCGGCGCCGGGCGGTTCGGCCAGTTCGTCGTCGTCCAGCGGTTCGGCGCCCAGCAGGTCCAGGGCGGAGCGGGCGCGTTCCTGGAGGGCCACGACCCGGGCCCGGAAGTCGGCCGCGGGGTCGATCCGGGCGAGGCGCAGGCCGGGGGCCACCTCGCGGGGCCCGTCGTCGGCGTCCGCGGTCGCCCCCGCGGCTCCGACGGTTCCGACGTCCTCCCCGTCCGTCACGTCGAACAGGGCTCGGAGCAGGCCGGGGTCCTCGGCGCTGAGCAGCAGCGTCCGGTGTCCGCGGCGGGCGGCGGCCAGCGCGGTGGCGGCGGCGACGGTGGTGCGTCCGGTGCCGCCGCCACCGGTGACCAGGACCGTGCGCGTACGGGGAGCGCTCAGGACCGGCCACCGCTCTCGACGCGCCTCTTCAGCCCGGCCAGGGCCCGGTCGATGATGACCTTCTCGGCCTTGCGCTTGATCATGCCGAGCATGGGGATCTTCACGTCCACGGTGAGCTGGTAGGTCACCTCGGTGCGGCTGCCGCCGTCGAGGGCCGTGAGGCTGTACACGCCGTCCAGGGTGCGCAGCATCTGGGACTTCACCAGGGACCAGCGGACCTCGTGGGGGCCGACCCAGTCGTAGGCGAGGGTGTGCTCGTCCCGGATGGCGCCCGCGTCCAGCAGCAGCCGGACCTGCTCGGCCCGGCCCCGGTCGTCGGTGGAGAGCACCTCGGCCTCCTTCACCTCGCCCGTCCACTCCGGGTAGCGGGCGAAGTCGGCGATCACCCCCATCACCTCGGCGGGTGTCGCCTCGATGACGATGCTCGACCTGGTGTGTTCGGCCATCCCTGTGGCTCCTCCGCTTGCTGCGCTCGGCCGGTGATCCGCTGCCGTCTGCGGTGGAAGGCTACCGCGCGCCGCGCGCCGGTCGGCCGCCGTCCCTCACCACTCCAGCACCCAGGGCCGGCCGGTGGCGTTGAAGTGGCCGACGTTGACGCACTCGGTGGGGCCGATCCGGGTCCGCCGCACCAGGGGCTGGTGCACGTGCCCGAAGAGGGCGTACCGCGGGCGCGTCCGGTGGATCGCCTCCAGCAGCGCCTCGCTGCCGCGCTCGAAGCGGCGGGCGACGGTGTCGTAGCACAGGTCGGGCACCAGGGGCGGGATGTGCGAGCACAGCACGTCGACCTCGCCGAGCGCGGCGACCTTCGCGGCGTAGGTCTCCTCGTCGACCTCGTAGGGCGTGCGCATCGGCGAGGGCAGCCCGCCGCCGACGAAGCCGAAGCGCAGGCCCCCGATCTCGACCGTCTGCCCGTCCAGCACGGTGGTGCCCTCCCCGGCGTACTCCGGCCACAGGCGCGGCACGTCGACGTTGCCGTAGGTGGCGTAGGTGGGGGTCGGGAAGGCGGCGAACAGTTCGGCGTACTGGCGGCGCACGGCCCGCTCCAGGGCCGCCGCGCGGTCGATGCCGGTCCACAGCCGGGCGGACAGTTCGCGGGCCTCGTCGTAGCGGCGGGCGGTGCGCAGCTCGACGTACCGGCTCGCGTTCTCCGCTCCGAACAGGTCGGGGAAGATGCCGCGGGTGTGGTCGGCGTAGTCGATGAACAGCACGAGGTCGCCCAGGCAGACCAGCGCGTCCGCCCCCTCCCCGGCCGAGGCCAGGTCCCGGCTGTTGCCGTGCACGTCGCTCACCACGTGGACTCGCATGACGCCACCCTAGGCTCCGCGGCCGGGCGCGTGGAGTCCCCGCGCACCCTGTCGACCTGCGGTGATCCACCGCCCGTCCGACGGGTGGACTACGCTGCCCCCAGACACGTCCGTGGTGTGTGACGCACCGAACATCTCGGCGCCACCCCTACCCCGAGTCCCGTACCGATGGGTAACGTCCTTGGCCGTCCCCCTCAAGACCCCCCTGTCTTGGGCCAGAGCCGACGGAGGCCGTACCCCAGCGGTGTCCGTGGCGGCGCCGACGAGGAGCATCAGTTTTGCGCGAGTTCAGCCTTCCGGCCCTGTACGAGGTCCCCGCGGACGGAAATCTGACCGATCTCGTCCGCCGCAACGCCGTACAGCATCCGGACGTTCCCGTCATCGCCCGCAAGGACCCGGCCGGCACCGGCCGGTGGCAGGACCTGACCGCCGAGGAGTTCCTGGCGGAGGTGCGGGCGACGGCCAAGGGCCTGATCGCCGCGGGGATCAAGCCGGGTGACCGGATCGGTCTGATGTCGCGCACCCGCTACGAGTGGACGCTGCTGGACTTCGCGGTCTGGAGCGCGGGCGCGGTGACCGTGCCGATCTACGAGACCAGCTCGCCCGAGCAGATCCAGTGGATCCTCGGCGACTCCGGGGCCGTCGGCTGCATCGTCGAGACCGGCGCCCACGC
Source organism: Streptomyces macrosporus (assembly GCF_039533145.1). Taxonomy (NCBI): domain Bacteria; kingdom Bacillati; phylum Actinomycetota; class Actinomycetes; order Kitasatosporales; family Streptomycetaceae; genus Streptomyces; species Streptomyces macrosporus. The sequence continues at coordinate 568,250 of NZ_BAAASZ010000020.1, read as the reverse complement.
CGCCTCGGTGGAGTCCGTCCGCGACCGGCTGCCGGGGCTGACGCACCTGTGGACCATCGACGACGGCGCGGTGCAGAAGCTGGTCGACTCCGGCACCCACGTGACCGACGCGACCCTGGACGAGCACAGCTCCGCCGCCGACGCCGACTCCCCGGCCACCATCGTCTACACCTCCGGCACCACCGGCCGCCCCAAGGGCTGCGTGCTCTCCCACCGCGCCTTCTTCGCGGACTGCGGCAACGTGGTGGAGCGGCTGAAACCGCTGTTCGTCACGGGTCAGGGCTCGGTGCTGCTCTTCCTGCCGATCGCCCACGTCTTCGGCCGCATGGTGCAGTTGGCGGCCGTCATGGCGCCGATCCGGCTCGGCCTGAGCCCCGACATCAAGCACCTCACCGACGACCTGGCCGGCTTCCGTCCGACGCTGATCCTGGGCGTGCCGCGGGTCTTCGAGAAGGTGTACAACTCGGCGCGGGCCAAGGCCCGCTCCGAGGGCAAGGGGAAGATCTTCGACCGGGCCGCGGACACCGCGATCGCCTACAGCCGCGCGCTGGACACCCCGTCCGGCCCCTCGCTGGGCCTGCGGCTGCGGCACAAGCTGTTCGACAAGCTGGTCTACGGCAAGCTGCGCGCGGTGCTGGGCGGCCGGGCCACCCACGCCATCTCCGGCGGCGCGCCCCTGGGCGAGCGGCTGGGGCACTTCTACCGCGGCATCGGCTTCACCGTGCTGGAGGGCTACGGCCTCACCGAGTCCTGCGCGCCGACCGCGTTCAACCCCTACGATCGGCCGAAGATCGGCACGGTCGGGCAGCCGCTGCCGGGGTCGACGATCCGCATCGCCGACGACGGCGAGGTGCTGCTGCGCGGCGAGCACCTGTTCAGCGGCTACTGGAACAACGAGGCGGCCACCGCCGAGGCGATGGAGGGCGGCTGGTTCCACACCGGCGACATCGGCACCCTCGACGAGGACGGCTACCTCGCCATCACCGGCCGCAAGAAGGAGATCCTGGTGACGGCGGGCGGCAAGAACGTCGCCCCGGCCGTCATCGAGGACCGCATCCGGGCCCACGCCCTGGTCGCCGAGTGCATGGTGGTGGGCGACGGCCGCCCGTTCGTCGCCGCGCTGATCACCCTGGACGAGGAGTTCCTGCCCCGCTGGGCCGAGGAGCACGGCAAATCGGGCCTGTCGCGGGACGAACTGCTCGCCGACCCCGAGCTGCTGGCCGCCGTCCAGCAGGCGGTGGACGACGGCAACGCGGCGGTCTCCCGGGCCGAGTCGGTCCGCAAGTTCCGCATCCTGCCGACCCAGTTCACCGAGGACTCCGGCCACCTGACGCCCTCTTTGAAGCTCAAGCGCAACGTGGTCGCCAAGGACTTCGCGCGGGAGATCGAGGCGCTGTACGCGTAGCCGCGGCGGTCGCCGCCCGGTCCGCGCGCCGGGCGGACGCGGCGGCAGGTCCACGCACTCCCCTGTCCCGGCCGGAGACTCCCGGCCGGGGCAGGGGAGTTCGGCGTTCCCGGCGACGGTACGGGCCGTCTCCCCGCGCCCTACAGCAGCTCCTCCAGACGCCCGGCGAGCAGGTCCCACCGCCAGCGTTCCTCGATCCACTCCCGGCCGCGCTCGCCCATCCGGCGGCGCAGTTCGGGGTCCTTGAGCAGGGTGACGACCCTGTCGGCCGTCTCCTCGGCCGCCGCCTCGGCGGGGGCGCCGCGCACCACCCAGCCGGTCTCCCCGTCCAGCACCGCGTCGGGCGCGCCGCCGGAGTCGCCCGCGACGACGGGCAGCCCGGTCGCCGACGCCTCCAGGTAGACGATCCCCAGCCCCTCGACGTCCAGCCCGCCCCGGCGGGTGCGGCAGGGCATGGCGAAGACGTCGCCCGCGCCGTAGTGGGCGGGCAGCTCCTCCCACGGCACCGCCCCGGTGAAGCGCACCGAGTCGGCGACGCCGGTGTCCGAGGCCAGTCGCCGCAGCGTCTTCCCGTACGGCCCGCCGCCGACGATCAGCAGCACCGCGTCGGGCACCTCGGCCAGGACGCGCGGCATGGCGCGGACGAGGGTGTCCTGCCCCTTGCGGGGCACCAGCCGCGAGACGCACACCACGACCGGCCGGTCGGCGAGCCCGAGCCGGGCGCGCACGGCCTCGCCGCCGGAGCCGGGGTGGAAGGTCTTCTCGTCGACGCCGGGCGGCAGGTGGACCATCCGGGCCGCCGCCTCGTCGGTGAGCGCGGCGGCGATCCGGGAGCGGGTGTACTCGCCGAGGTAGGTGAGGGTGTCGGTGTCCTCGCCGATCCGCCGCAGCAGCCGCCGGGCGGTGGGCAGTTGGGCCCAGCCCGCCTCGTGGCCGTGCGTGGTCGCCACGATCCGCTTGGCGCCCGCCCGGCGCAGCGCGGGGGCCATCAGGCCGAGCGGCGCCGCCGCCCCGAACCACACGGACGTACAGCCGTGTTCGCGCAGCAGCTCCACCGCCCGGCGCGTCACGCGCGGGGTGGGCAGCAGCATGGTGGTGCGGTCGCGCACGACGGTGAAGGGCTGTTCGGCGTCGAAGCGGGCGGTGGCCTCGACGCCCTCCCGGCTCCGCTTCCAGGTCGAGGCGTAGACGACGACCCGCTCGGGGTCCAGCCGCAGCGCCATGCTGTGCAGGAACGCCTGGATGCCTCCGGGTCGGGGCGGGAAGTCGTTGGTGACGATCAGGGTCTTGTGCATCGCCGCCGACAGTACAACGGCGCCGGCCCGGGCTCGCGGGCCGCACCCGGTACGGTCGGTCCATGCGCCTTTCCATCGCGGCCTGGGCCGCCACCCGGACCGTGGTGCTCCTGTGCGTGTTCAAGGTGATCACCGTGCCGGGGCCGGACGTCACCAGCGACGTCTCGGTCATCTACCGGGGCTGGTACGAGGTGTTGCGGACGGGGGTCTTCCCTCCGGAGGACGTCACCTGGCAGTACCCGCCCGCCGCCGCGCTGGCGATCCTCTCCCCCGCCCTGCTGCCCTTCCTGGACTATCCGGCGGCCTTCTACGTGCTGGCCTGCGCGGCCGACGCGGCCACGTTCGCGCTGCTGCTGTACGCCTCCCGGCGGGCGCCGGAGAGCGCGCGGCGGTACCGGTACGCGGGGGCGTGGGTGTGGGTGGCCGGGATGCCGCTGCTGGGCCCGACGGTCTACGCCCGCTACGACCTGATGGTCACCGCCGTCGCGGTCGCCGCGCTCCTCGCGCTGGCCCGCAGCCCGCGCGTGGCGGGGGCATTGGCGGCCTTCGGGGCGCTGTTGAAGGTGTGGCCCGCGCTGCTGCTCGTCGGCACCCCCCGCGGGCGCGTCACCCGGATCGTGTGGGGCACCGCCGCGGCGGTGGCCCTCCTGCTGACGGCCGCGTTCGCCGTCGCCATGCCCGGCGCGCTGGACTTCCTCACCCACCAGCGCGACCGCGGCACCGAGGTGGAGTCGCTGGGGGCCCTGGTCTTCCACGTGGCGCGGCACTTCGGCTGGGAGGGCCAGGTGCTGCTGAACTACGGCTCGGTGGAGTTCCTGGGTCCGTACGTGGACACGGTGAGCACCGCGGCCGTGGTGTGCACCGCCGCGTCCTTCGGCTGGCTGCTGTGGTGGCGGCTGCGGGCGGTGGAGTGGACGGAGAGCACGGCGGCGGACGCCGCGTTCGCCGCCGTGCTGCTGTTCACCGTCACCAGCCGGGTGATCAGTCCGCAGTACATGGTCTGGCTCGTGGGGCTGGCGGCGGTGTGCGTGACGCTGCGCACCGGCCGGCAGGGCCCGCCCGCGCTGCTGGTGGTCGTGGCGACGGGGGTGACGCTGCTGGAGTTCCCCCTCAACTTCGGGAGCGTGGTGGCGAGCGACGCCCTGGGCATCATCCTGCTGGTGGTGCGCAACGGGCTGCTGCTGGCCGCCGCGGTCCTCTCCTGTGCCCGGCTGTGGCGCACGACGGTGACCGAGCCCCGTCGCCGCGCGGCCGTCCTCGCCGAGGAGGACGGGCGGGCCCCGTCCCCGGAGCGGGACGGCGGACTGCTCGCCCGGTGACCCCGAGGGCTCGGCAGCCCGGCCGGCTCAGCCGCCGAGTTCCTCGCGGACGTGGTCGCGCCAGCGCGCGGTGAGTTCCTCCAGCCCGATGCCGAGCGTCTCGCGGACCGCGGCGTCGGTCGCGCGCTCCTCCGCCTCGGCGTCCCCGTCGTCCGACGCGCCGTCCGCGCCCCGGGCCGCCGCCAGGTACAGCTCGATCAGCTTCTCCTCGCCCCACTCCCGCGCCACCAGCCGGCAGGCCAGCCAGCCGCTCTCGTAGGCGCGGGCCAGCCGGTCGGCGTCCCCGGCGAAGTCGAAGTCCTCGTCGGAGGGGAGTCGCCGGGGCACCTCGTCCCTCCGCACGGCGTCGGTGAGTCGGGGGGCGACCCGGGTGGGCGGCCGTCCGGTGTCCCGGTAGCCGACCCAGTCGGCGAAGCCCTCCGAGAGCCACATCGGGGTGGCGTCGGTGGTGTGCGGGCGGGTGGCGACGTGGGTGGTCTCGTGGGTCATGACGATCCGTCGCCCCTCCTCGCTCAGCAGGCCGTACGCCTGGGGGTTGACCACGATCCGCTCGGCGGGCGCCTCGCCGCGACCGCCCACCTCGCCGGTGGTGACGGCGGCGACGCCCCGGTAGGTGGAAGCGCTGCCGCCCAGGAGCGCCGCCATCCGCTCCAGGGTCGCGGGGGCCTGGACCAGTACCCGGCGGGGCCACTCGCGCGGCCAGACGGCGGCCACCCGGGGCACCGCCCGGTCGGCGTCGGCCGCCAGGGCGCGCAGGGCGGCCTTCTCGCGCCCGACGCCGAGCACCAGGCTCCGCTTCCCCCGGACGACGGTCATCTCGCCCTGTTCCCAGAGCTGTTCGGTGCCGCGGCGGCCCCCGCCGTCCCCCCCGCCGTCGCCGTCGGAGGAGACGTACCAGCGGCCCTTCCGCTCGGTGAGGGTCAGGTACTCCTCGGCCCGCACCGGCACGGTGTCGTATCCCCGGACGCGGTAGCGCAGTTCGGCCCGTACGGCGACCCGCCGCGGCGCCCCCTCGCCGCCGGCCTCGTCCGGGAGCGGGAAGGCGCCGTCGCCGGCGGCGGTGACGCGGTAGGACCACTGGGCCAGCGGAAGCCGGGTGAGGTTGCGGAACACCGTGCGCTGGGCGGCGCGGTAGCGCTCCGCCCGGGGGTCGACGGTCGCCAGGTAGGCCCCGCGGTCGCCGTCGAGGACGGCCTCGGCCTGCCGGTCCAGCAGCGCCTGGAACGGCGCGTGGTCGTCCCGGTCGGCCCCGGGGCCCGTGCAGGCGGCCGAGCAGGTCAGCAGCCCGGCCGTCAGCGCCGCCACCGTGCTCCGCCACCACCGTCTCACGCCGTCGATCGTACGGGGCCGGGCACGCGGTCCTGACGAGCCGGGCGCGGCCGGGAGGGGCGTCAGGGGCGGACGACGGCGGCGATCGGCATCATCCCGACCGGGTCGTGGCGCACCCGCGCCCCGGGGTGCGGGGCGTGCACGACCCGACCGTCGCCGACGTACATCCCGACGTGGCCGGCGTCCGAGCGGTAGACGACCAGGTCGCCCGGGAGCGCCCGCTCCAGCGGTACGTGCCGCCCGGCGTGGAGCTGCCCCTGCGAGGTGCGCGGCAGGGCGACCCCGGCCTGGGCGTACGCCCAGGAGGTCAGGCCCGAGCAGTCGAAGGCGTCGGGGCCGGCCTGGCCCCACGCGTACGGCGAGCCGACCGCCCGCCGCACGGCGGCCACCGCCGCGGCGGCCCGCGGCGAGAGGCCCTCCGTCCCGGCCGCGCCGACGCGTCCGGTGCCGCGCGAGGCGCGTTCGCGGGCCGCGCGCTCCTCGGGAGGGAGCCGGTTGAGCAGCCGCTGGGCGGCACCGAGCTTGCGCTGCACGGACTCCCGGTGGCCGCGCAGGAGTTCGCGTTGGCGTCTCAGTTCGGCGAGCTTCCCGCGGGCCTCGGCGCGCCGCTGGTCCAGTGTCCTGGTGGCGCGCTGGAACGCCGTGAGCCTGGCGGTCTGGCGGCTGTTGATCCGGTCCAGGGTGGCGGCCTTGGCGAGGTAGTCGTCGGGGTCCGAGGAGAGGAACAGCCGCAGGGACGGGTCCATGCCCCCGGAGCGGTACTGGGCGGTCGCCAGGGCCCCCAGGGCGCCGCGCATCCGGTTGACCCTGTCCTGGTCGCGCGCGGCGTCGTCCTGGGCCCGCTCGACCTCCTCGCGGAGGTCGTCCACGCGCTCGGCGACGGCGTTGTACTCCTCGGTGGCCCGCTCGGCCTCCGCGTAGAGCCGGTCCAGGCGCGCGCTCGTCGCGGCCGGGTCGCTCCCTCCTCCGGGGTCGGCGCCCGCCGGCACCGCCGTCAGGGCGGCCGCCGCGCCCGCGGCGGCCGACAGCGCGGTGACCCTGGTGCCCAGGCCGAAGGCGCCGGAGTACGGGGTGCGGGGCCGGTCGGTGCGTCGATGAGAGCCGTGTCGGGGGGACCGGTGCGAGACCACGGTGGGGCCGCTCTCCCTTCCGCTGAGGAGTCTCCGTGACGTCCCCGCCGCCCGGGTGGGGCCGGGCTCCGCACGGGAACGGAGGGAGCCGAGAGTAGCCGCGCGGACACCGTCGGTTCACGAACCGTTTCTTCCGGCGGAGCGCGCCGCCGCCGTCCCGTGCGCAGGTCGTGGGCGGGGAGACGGAAAAACCCTCCCCCGTCCGGGTTCACCCGGACGGGGGAGGGAGGAAGACGCCTGGAAGGGCCGCGCGGGCCGGCGGCGAGCCGGTCAGACGCGCACGCCGAACATGAACGGCATGTTGTTGATCGACTCGTAGCGCACGTTGGCGCCCGGCTTGGGGGCGTGGAGGATCTGCCCGTTGCCGGCGTAGAGGCCGACGTGGTGGAGGTCGCTGTAGAAGATGACCAGGTCGCCGGGGGCCAGCTGGCTCTGGGACGAGATCCGGGTCCCGGCGTTGGCCTGCGCCTGCGAGGTGCGCGGCAGGGAGACGCCGGCCTGGGCGTACGCCCAGGAGGTCAGCCCGGAGCAGTCGAAGGAGTTGGGACCGGTGGCGCCCCAGACGTAGGGCGAGCCGATCTTGGTCTGGGCCGCGCTGAGGGCGGCGGCGGCCCGGTTGCTGGCGGAGGCCGAAGTACCGAGGTCGACCCGCTCCGTGGAGGCGCGGTTGGCGCGCTCCTCCTCCGCGGCGAGCTCCTGGCGCTCCTTGGCCGTCAGGGTGTTCAGGAGTCTCTGGGCCTCGGCGAGCTTGCCCTGGATCTTCTTCTTCTTCTCGCCGAGTTCCTTGCGGGTCTCCTCCAGGTCCTTCAGCTTCTCGGACGCCTCCTCGCGCTGCTGCGCGAGGCTCCGCTGCTTGGACTGGATCTTCTTCAGCGCCTCGGCCTGCTTGCTGCCGAGCTGGTCCAGTGCGGACGCCTTGGCGAGGTAGCTGTCGGGGTCCGAGGAGAGGAACAGCTGCAGGGACGGGTCCATGCCCCCGGAGCGGTACTGGGCGGTGGCCATCGTCCCCAGGCTGTCGCGCAGGTCGTTCAGCTCGTCCTGACCGCGCGCGACGCTGTCCTGGAGGTTGCCGACCTGCTTCTCCAGCTTGTCCTGCTTCTCCTTGGCACCGTTGTACTTCTCGGTGGCGGCCTCGGCCTCTTCGTAGAGTTTGTCGACCTTGGCCTTGACTTCGTCCTTGGACAGCTTCGGCTCGGCCTGTGCCGCCTGCGAGGTCAGCGCGACCGCCGCTGCTGCGGTCGCGGTGAGCACGGTCACCCGGGTGCGGTTCGGCTGCTTGGGTCGACGGTGGGACGCCACTGGGGCGAGCTCCTTCTTCCTCAGCCGCCTGCCGGAGTGGTTGGGGGCCACCCGACTCCGCGATGAGCGCCGCGGATTCGGCGGTACCTCCGCTGCCACCCCGGTTGGGTGATCAACCGCGCGGAGGTTCGGGCCAGACACTAGCCATGCACCGTGATCGCTTCAAATCCTCATAGGAAAAATCTCGCTCAACGGTCACATCCTTTACCATCGCCCCACGGGCAGCGACAGCCGGTTGACGCTGCGTGCCCTCCCCTGCGGACATTTCGGGCGCGGCGCCGTCCTCCTGACGGTGCGTCGGAGGCGGTCGAGCGCACCGACTCCTCAGGTGCGGCCGAGACGACGCAGCAGCAGGACCGACGACACCGGCCGGGCCCCGGCCGCGGCCACTCCGTCCGCCACCTCCCGGTCCGCCGAGACCACGACCACCGGCCGTCCCGGCGGTTCGGCGCGCACCAGACGACGGATCAACTCGTCGGCGGTCTGCCCCGGCTTGCTGAACAGCACCCGCACGCCCCGCGGCGGCGCCAGCAGCACCGGGGCCGCCAGGTCCGCCCCGTCGAAGACGCAGGTCACCTCGGCGCCCGTCTGGGCCGCCAGGCCCGCCAGCCCGCCCAGCAGCCGCAGCCGCTGCTTCTCCAGGGGCAGCGACGGATAGCCGGTCTTGGTGACGTTGTAGCCGTCCACCACCAGATGCGCCTGGGGCAGCGCCAACAACTGGTCGAGGAGGGCGGGATCGTCCTCGGACAGGGCGCGCCGCGCGATGTCCCTGGGCGTCATCCGGCCGGGCTCGACCGCTTCCACGGTCTCGGCCGGGCGCGTGGTGACGGGGGGCAGCGCGAGTTCGCGCCGCAGGCCCTGGGCCGCGTCCAGCACCGTGTCCAGCAGCAGCCGCAGCCGCATGTCCTCCACGCTGCGCCCCTCGCGCACCGCCCGGCGGTTCGCCTCCAGGGCCGACTCGGCCTCCGCCAGCCGCGCCCGCAGACGGCGCGCCTCGTTCTCCGCGTTCGCCTTCTCCGCGGCGGCCTCGGCCCGCACCGCCTCCAACTCGGCCCGCACCTTGCGCACGGCGGCCTCGCCGCGCTTGACGTCGCTCTGCGCGCTGCGCAGCCTGCGGTGGAGGACGTCGACCTCCTTGCGGGCCGCCTCCAACTCCGCGCGCAGCCGCTCGGTGTCGCCGCGCGCCGCGACCTTCGCCCGGGCCAGTTCCTCCCGCAGCCGGACCAGTTCCCGCTCGGCCTCCTCGCCCGCCCGCTCGGCCTGCGCCCGTTGGGCCTCCTCGCCCGCGGCGGCGACGAGCTTGACCCAGCCCTCCGGGCGCAGCACGTACGCGACCGCGGCCACGTCCACCGGGTCCGCGGCGGCCGGGAGCGTGCCGCTCTCCACCGTCTCGGCCAGCTCCGGCAGCATCTCGCGCAACCGCTCGGCGATCCGCTGCCGGAAGACGGGCTCGCTCTCCAGCGAGGCGGCCATGGCGTTGCCCGCGAACTTGACCCGCCGCTGGGGTGTGAAACGGGCGTACTGCCGCAGGGGGGCGGGAAGTTCGGCGACGGTGAGCCCGCCGAGCGCATCCCCCGTCAGCGCCACCACCCGGCGGCGCACCTTCTCCGGCAGTGGGCGGTCGAGCGACTCCTCCCCCGGTTCGCGCTCACCACCCGTCCGTTCCACCACGTCTCACACCCCGCTCGCCGTCACACCTGCGCGCCGGGACGGTCCACCAGTTCGACCTGGTCCACCGCGTTGCACCAGCGGCAGCGCACCGATTCGATCTCCTCGCTGAGCACCTCGCGCTCCTCCACCCTCGGCTCGCCGGCCAGGTCGAGGTGCACGTACTCCACCACCCTGCTGGAGCGCGTCACATCGAAGCGGGTGAGGTTGCCGCACATCGTGCAGCGCCACCGCGTTCCTTCGTTCGGTCGGGGAACCGGCATCGTTCCGTCCTCTCCTCGGTCTTCCCGTGCCGCCGGCACCCTCGGCGTCACCGGCGTCCCTGCTGTCGTTCCTCGCTCGTCCCGTCGCGCCGTCCGCTGTCCCGTCTTCTCCGCCCCGCCGCCTCCGACGCATCGGATGTCCCGGGTGCCCCGAATGCCCTGGTTCTCCCACGTCACACGTGGCGCGGACACCCGGTTGGGGCATCTCCGCAACCCTACGGCCTGGTGACCACCGGGTGTGCCGTGGCGTGCGGCCCGTATCCGAGCCGACACCATCCCCCCACGCCCCGGCGGCGCCCACCGGCGCGGGCCGGGTCCGTCCCCGCTTCCCGGACGCCGGCCCGCCGGCGACGGCGGGCTACAGTGATCGGGCCGGCTCCGGCGACCCGGGGAAACGCCGGGGGACAGGCCGGGGGAAGGCCAGGGACCTCCGGGGAACTCCGGGGAACTCCGGAACACAGCCTCCCGGGGGCGCCGACGGCGGAGACTCCGCCGCAGGCCCTCCCCCGAAGAAGCTCCCCCGAGGAAGGGAAAACCGTGATCACCTCGATCGTGCTCATCAAGACCAGCACCGACCGCATCCCGGAGATCGCCGAAGAGATCGCCGCGCTGGAGGGGGTCAGCGAGGTCTACTCGGTGACCGGCGCCCACGATCTGATCGCCATCGTCCGGGTGGTCCGGCACGAGGAGCTCGCGGAGGTCATCCCGGGCCGGATCAGCAAGGTCCCCGGCGTGGAGTCCACCGAGACCCACATCGCCTTCCGGACCTACTCCCGGCACGATCTGGAGGCCGCGTTCGCCATCGGCCTCGACTCCTAGCCCCGGAGCGGCGCCCGGGGCGGGCCCCCGGGGACGAAGTCCGCGGAAGCGGCGGAGGACGGGCGGGAGCCCCGGCACCGGGTGTGCCGGGGCTCCCGCCGCTCCGTGCGCTCCGCGGCCGCGGGAGCGGGCCCGGGCGCCCGCCCCGCCGCCCTCAGGCGTTGCTGACCTCCACCCAGCGCTCCAGGGCCGCCTTGGCCGCTCCGGAGTCGATGGACTCCGCCGCCCGCTCCATGCCCGCCGCGATCCGCTCGACCAGCGGCGCGTCGTCCGGCTCCAGGGCGACCAGCGCGGCGGCGGAGTTCAGCAGTACCGCGTCCCGCACGGGACCGGTCTCGCCGTCCAGCAGCCGCCGCACCACGTCCGCGTTGTGGGCGGGGTCCCCGCCGCGCAGGGCCTCCAGCGGCACCGTCTCGATGCCGACGTCCCGCGGGTCGAAGACCTCCCTGCGGACCTGTCCGCCGCCGACCGTCCACACCGTCGAGGTGCCCGTCGTGGTCAGCTCGTCCAGGCCGTCGTCGCCGCGGAAGACCAGCGCGGAGACCCCGCGCTCGGCCAGCACGCCCGCCACGATCGGCGCCATCCGGGCGTCGGCGACGCCGGTGGCCTGGGCCCCCACCCGGGCGGGGTTGGTCAGCGGGCCGAGGAAGTTGAAGACCGTCGCGATGCCCAGCTCCTTCCGGGCGGCGCCCACGTGCCGCAGGGAGGGGTGGAACTTCACCGCGAAGCAGAAGCTGATCCCGGCCTCGGCCGCGACCTCGGCGACCCGCTCCGGCGTCAGGTCCAGGTTGACCCCCAGCTTCTCCAGCACGTCCGCGGTCCCGCACGCGCTGGAGGCCGCGCGGTTGCCGTGCTTGACGACCCGGGCGCCGGTGCCGGCCACCACGATCGAGGACATGGTGGAGATGTTCACCGTTCTGGCCCGGTCGCCGCCGGTGCCGACGATGTCGACCGACGGGCCCGGCACGTCGATCACGTTGGCGTGCTCGTACATCGCGCGGACCATCCCGACGACCTCGTCGACCGTCTCGCCCTTGGCGCGCAGGGCCACCGCGAATCCGGCGATCTGCGCGTCGGTCGCCTCGCCCCGCATGATGCGGTCCATCGCCCAGGCGGTGCTGTCGGCGGAAAGATCCTCACCGGCCAGCAGCGCACTCAGCACGTCCGGCCAGGTGCGGGCCGCCATGGTGTCGCCTCCGGTCGGGGTAACAACGCTCATGGGGATCACTCCTGGCATGTCCGATTCACAAGAAGCCGGGCCGGCGAGGCGGCCCTCCGCCAGCCTACGGCGTGCGCGCCGCTCTCCACGGCCGATGACCGCACTCCGGACATCGACCGCCCGCCCCCGCACACGCCGCGGGGCCCCGCCCCCTCCGCACCGGAGGGGGCGGGGCCCCGTGTGTGGCGATCTTCGCGGGAACTCAGTGACCGTGGCCGTGGCCGCTGGTCAGCTCCTTGTACTCCTCCACCGTCGGCTTCGGGATCTGGTTGCCCTCGCCGTAGTAGCCCCGGCTGAGCCTGGCACGGAGCTTCTGCACCCGGCCGACCTTGCGGGTCACGCCGTTCTCGTCCACCTCCGGGCCGATCTCCAGCGGCTTGTACTGCTCGTGCGCGGTGAGCGTGTGGAGCTGCTCCTGCGAGAGCGGCTCGTGCACCTCGATGAACTCACCGTGCGGCAGCCGCTTGATGATGCCGCTCTCGCGGCCGTGCAGCACCTTCTCGCGGTCGCGCCGCTGCAGACCCAGGCAGATCCGCTTGGTGACGATGAAGGTGATCACCGGCACCACGAAGAACCCGATGCGGACGAACCAGGTGATGGCGTTGATCGACAGGTGGAAGTGGGTGGCCCACAGGTCGTTTCCACCACCGACCAGGCACACGAAGTACAGGGCGATCCAGGCCGCGCCGAACGCGGTGCGCGTCGGGGCGTTGCGCGGACGGTCCAGGATGTGGTGCTCGCGCTTGTCGCCGGTGACCCAGGACTCGATGAACGGGTACACCGCGATCGCCGCCAGTACCAGCGGGAAGATCATCAGCGGGATCAACACGCCCAGGGCGAGCGTGTAGCCGCCCGGCAGCACGATCTCCCAGCCCGGCATCGCGCGGATCAGGCCCTCGGAGAAGCCCATGTACCAGTCGGGCTGCGCGTTGGTGGACACCTGGTCCGGCCGGTACGGGCCCAGCACCCAGATCGGGTTGATGGTGACCGTCGCGGAGATGATCGCGATGATGCCGAAGACCAGGAAGAAGAAGCCTCCGGCCTTGCCCATGTAGACCGGCAGCAGCGGCATGCCGACCACGTTCTTCTCGGTCCGTCCGGGACCGGCGAACTGGGTGTGCTTGTGGTAGAAGACCAGGATCAGGTGCGCCACCACGAGCCCCAGCATGATGCCGGGCAGCAGCAGGACGTGGATCACGAAGAACCGCGGGATGATCTCCGTCCCCGGGAACTCGCCGCCGAAGAGGAACATGGCGATGTAGGTGCCGACCACCGGGATGGAGAGGATCGCGCCCTCCATGAACCGGATGCCGGTGCCCGAGAGCAGGTCGTCCGGCAGGGAGTAGCCGGTGAAGCCGGTGAACATGCCCAGCACCAGCAGCAGGAAGCCGAACAGCCAGTTGATCTCGCGCGGCTTGCGGAACGCGCCGGTGAAGAAGACGCGCATCATGTGCACGAACATGCCGACCAGGAACACCAGCGCGGCCCAGTGGTGGATCTGCCGCATGAGCAGACCGCCGCGGACGTCGAAGCTGATGTCCAGCGTCGAGGCGTACGCCTCGGACATGTGCACGCCCTGCATGGGCACATAGGCGCCGTGGTAGGTCACCTCGGCCATGCTCGGGTGGAAGAACAGCGTCAGGTAGACGCCGGTCAGAATGATGATGATGAAGCTGTAGAGGCAGACCTCTCCGAGCATGAAGGACCAGTGGTCCGGAAAGATCTTGCGCATGTTGGCCTTGGCCAGGGTGTAGATGCCCAGGCGGCCGTCGGCCCAGTCGGCGACCCGCTCGCCGGCGGGTGCCTTGCCCCGACGCTTCGGGGCATCGCTCGTCGTACTCATCCGCGCTCCCAGAAGGTCGGGCCGACGGGCTCGGCGAAGTCGTCCTGCGCTTCGAGGAAACCGTCGTCGTTGACACCGATCCGCAGCTGCGGCAGGGGATGACCGGCCGGGCCGAAGATCACGCGTGCGCCGTCCGCCAGGTCGAACGTCGACTGGTGGCACGGGCACAGCACATGGTGGGTCTGCTGCTCGTACAGGGTAACCGGGCAGCCGACGTGGGTGCAGATCCGGGAGAAGGCGACGATCCCCTCGTGGGACCAGTCGAGCTCCCGCTTGTCCTTGATGTCGTTCGGCTCCAGCCGGACGAGCATCACGGCGGCCTTGGCGATCTCCTTCTGGAAGTCGTGGCTGCCCTCCTCCAGCCCCTCGGGCTGGGCGAAGACCAGCGAACCGACGGTGATGTCCTCCGGACGCAGGGGCTCGCCGGTGTTCTGGTTCACCAGCATCTTGCCCTTGCTCCAGGCGGTGTGCCGGAGCTTGTCCTCGGGCAGGGGACCGAGGTCGCGCAGCAGCACCACGCCGGAGAGCGGCACCAGGGCCAGCGCGCCGAACATGGTGTTGCGGATCAGCTTGCGGCGGCCGAGCTGCGACTCCTTGGCGCCCTGGTGGAAGTCGGCGAGGACCTTCTCCCTGGTGTCCTCGTCGGCCTCGACCGGGTGGCGCTCGCCGATCAGCTCGTGGTCCGACATCAGCGTGCGGGCCCAGTGGACCGCGCCGGCGCCGATGCAGAACAGGGCGATGCCCAGGGTCATGCCGAGCGAGAAGTTCAGCGCGCTGATCCTGCCCAGCGGCCAGATGGTCACGAGCTGGTCGATGGGGAAGATCACGTACGAGGCGATGAAGCCGATGGTGGCCAGCATCGACACCGTGAACAGCAGGGCGACCGTGCGCTCGGACCGCTTGGCGGACCGCTCGTCGATGTCCTGCTTCCGCGGCTCGTGGGGCGGCAGCCCGGGGTCGGCGAAGGGGTTCTCCCTGGTCGCCACCTCACCCTGGGCGCCTTCGCGCCTCTCGGGGAGGTTCTCGTCTTCGTGGGATCCGGTGTGGCTACTCATGACTTCCTGGCCTTGGCGGTGCGTGCCGCGACCCACACGGCGGTGCAGATCAGAAGGGCGAGGACGATGGTCCAGGCGAACATGCCCTCGGCCACCGGACCGAAGCCACCCAGCTTGAAGCCGCCGGGGCTCGCCGTGGTCTTGCCGTTGACCTCCTGCAGGTACGCGATGATCTCCCGCTTCTCCTGCGGCGGCATGACGCTGTCGGGGAAGGCGGGCATGTTCTGCGGACCATGGAGCATCGCCTCGTAGACGTACTTGGGATCGACGTCCGTGAGCGGGGGAGCGTACTTGCCGTTGGTCAGGGCGCCACCCTGACCGGTGAAGTTGTGGCACTGCGCGCAGTTGGTGCGGAACAGTTCGCCACCCGCGGCCATGTCGGCACCCGAGGGGTCGTACTGCTCCTCGCTCGGGATGGCCGGGCCGGGGCCCAGCGAAGCGATGTAGGCCGCGAGCTGGTCGATTTCCTTCTGATTGTAGACCTTCGGCTTCTCGGGCACCTGGGCGCCCGGGGACTGGGCCGGCATGCGCCCGGTGCCCACCTGGAAGTCCACGGCTGCGGCGCCGACGCCCACCAGGCTGGGGCCGTCGGAGGTGCCCTGGCCACCGGTTCCGTGGCAGCTGGAGCAGCCGGTGGCGTAGAGCTTCTTGCCCTCCTCGATGGCGAGGGACTGGGCCGAGGTGTCGGCCTTCGCCTCGTCCGCGGGAGCGAACGCGGCGTACAGCCCCCCGGTGGCCGCCAGCGCGAAGAGTAGGACGACGAGCGCCGCCAGCGGATGGCGCCGTCGTGCGGAGAGCTTTTTCACGGATTACCCCGGTGTCAGGATCTTCTGCGTCGATGCTTCTGGCTGTGTCTGTCCGTCGCGGTCCGCTCGTCGTACGGAACCGGCGGAACCGGACCACCCGATCACTTGATCAGGTAGATCGTGGCGAACAGACCGATCCAGACCACGTCGACGAAGTGCCAGTAATAGGACACCACGATGGCCGCGGTGGCCTGGTGGTGGGTGAACCTCCTGGCCGCGTACGTCCGGCCCAGGACGAACAGGAAGGCGATCAGGCCGCCCGTCACGTGGAGGCCGTGGAAGCCGGTGGTCAGGTAGAACACCGAACCGTAGGGCCCCGAGGAGATGCTCACCCCCTCGTGGACCAGCTCCGTGTACTCGAAGACCTGGCCGCCGATGAAGATGGCACCCATGACGAAGGTGACCACGAACCACAGGCGGAGCCTCTTCACGTCGCCGCGCTCGGCGGCGAAGACGCCGAGCTGACAGGTGAGGGAGGAGAGCACCAGGATCGTGGTGTTCGCCGCCGAGAACGGAAGGTTCAGGATGTCCGCCTGCTCCGACCAGTACTCGGGGCCGGTCACCGACCGCAGGGTGAAGTACATCGCGAAGAGGGCCGCGAAGAACATCAGCTCGGAACTCAGCCAGATGATGGTTCCGACGCTGGTGAGGTTCGGTCGGTTGACCGACGGGTGCGCGTGCCCGGTATCTACTGCTGTTGCTGTCGCCACGCCGACATTATGTCGGTCGCTTATCCAGCCCTCACTCCGGGGGTGCCGTTCGGTGTGTCAACCCCTCCGCGACCGGCTCGGACACCCCGCGAGGACGCGCTTCCGGAGCCCTGACGGGGCGCCTCCGCGAGGAGTAGCATCCGGCCACGACGGCTTGTCGATCCCATGGCCCCATGGACCCATGGACCCCGAGGACACGGAGGAACCATGCAGCCGACCGCCACGGTGCTGGTCTACAGCGACGACGCCAACACCCGCGAGCAGGTGCGGCTGGCCGCCGGGCGTCGGCCGGCCGCCGACGTGCCGCCGGTCCAGTACCTGGAGTGCGCCACGCTCCCCGCGGTGCTCGACGCCCTGGAGGGGGGCGGCGTCGACGTCTGCGTGCTGGACGGCGAGGCGGTGCCCGCCGGGGGGATGGGCGTGTGCCGCCAGATCAAGGACGAGATCTTCGACTGCCCGCCCGTCCTGCTGCTGATCGGTCGCCCGCAGGACGCCTGGCTGGCCACCTGGAGCCGGGCCGAGGCGGTCGTCCCGCACCCGGTGGACCCGGTGGCCCTCGCCGACTCCCTGGCCGGGCTGCTCCGGCACAGGCTGCGGCGCACGGCCGCCTGAGCGGCATCCGGGCGGTACGACGGGGGGGGGGGCGGCGC